>NZ_JABWMT020000033.1:0-36218 GCF_013368915.2 Escherichia sp. 93.1518 | reverse complement strand
GACCAGTAATGGGTTAAGTGATAACAGGTGTCTGGAAATATAGGGGCAAATCCATGCCTACAGTGTTACCGCAAGCCATAATGGCACTATTCACCATGCCGTTAAAACTCAGACATGGGGACAGTCAGACTATCATTATGTTGATCGGGTGACCAAAGGTGACTTTGCGGTCCAGCGTCTGGATAAGTTTGTTGTTGAAACAGCTGGTGCAACAGAGCATGCTGATTTCAACTTATCAGCAGCAGAAGCATTAGAGCGTTATGGTATTGAGTTCAATGGAAAGAAACAGATAATCGGTTTTCGGGTTGGAGCCGGAGCAACCGGTGTTACATCTTATGGGGTGGGACAGGCATATAATCCATTATTACGCAGTGCTTCTATGTTTCAGTTAAACTGGAACAATATGTTAGCCACGAATAATACAGGCGGATTTTATAATGAAGTGACAGGAGGAGACAGCGGTTCCGGATTTTATCTTTATGATAATCAGAGGAAAAAATGGGTCATTCTTGGAACAACATATGGTAAAGCATTCTCTAGTAAGGATACCTGGGCCTTTTTTGCCCGATATGATCAGGACACTGTCGATACCCTGAAAAATACTTTTACTCAGGAGGTGAACCTCAATGGTCAGAAAACGACCGTCAATAATAAAAATATTACTGTTAACGGTAACACAACCGCTATTGAGCTGACCAAGAATAATAAAAATAAAGATTTGAAATTTCATGGTGGCGGGAATATTGAACTCACCGATAACCTGGATTCAGGAACCGGAGGAATGATTTTTGATGAGGGGCAACATTATTCGGTCACTGGGAAAGATAAAACCTATAAAGGGGCGGGTATTGATATCGGAAAAGGGACGGTTGTTGACTGGTTGGTTAAAGGAGTGGCAAACGATAACCTGCACAAAACAGGAGCCGGGACACTGAATGTCAATGTGGCCCAGGGGAATAACCTGAAAACGGGTGACGGTACCGTTTTTCTTAATGCAGAAAAAGCGTTTAATGCTATCTATGTTGCTAGCGGTCGCGGAACGGTCAAACTGGGGCAGGTTGATGCACTGGATAAAAACAGTGATTACAGAGGCATTTATTTTACCAGTCGGGGGGGGACACTGGATTTAAACGGGTTCAGCCAGTCGTTTAAAAAGATAGCGGCAACGGATGTTGGTACAGTAATCACCAATACATCAGATAAAAAAGCGACTCTTTCCTTACAAAACGCCGCGCGTTATATCTATCACGGCAACATCACGGGAAATACGGATATCGAACATGCCGGAACACAAAAAAATGCCGACAGCAGCCTGATTATTGACGGGAACATTGATACACACAATGACATCACCATACGGAATTCCCAGCTTCGGTTACAGGGGCATGCCACAACACATGCAATATTCCGTGAGGGCCCCCGATTCTGCTATGTCCCCGGAGTTCTTTGTGACAAAGATTATGTTGCTGATTTTGTCAAACTGGAAAGTGAGGCAAATAAGAAAAATAACAGTGCCTATAAAACAAATAACCAGGTGGCTTCTTTTGAACAACCTGACTGGGAAACCCGGCATTTCCGATTTAAGACTCTGAATCTGGAAAACTCAGAATTCACAACTGCACGTAACTCAGTTGTTGAAGGTGATATTGTTGCATCGAATTCAACGCTGAAACTGGGGGGCGACGTTCCGGTATTCATTGATATGTATGATGGCATCAATATCACCGGTAATGGTTTTGGCTTCCGCCAGGACGTCCGGGAAGGACGCTCAGCAGACGATGGCAGTAGCAGCTATACGGGCAATATTACGCTGCAAAAAGGCTCCACGCTGGACATCAACAACCGGTTCACTGGCGGGATTGAAGCCCATGACAGTAAGGTAAATGTCTCCTCACCGGATGCCCTGCTGCAGAACAGTGGTGTTTTCGTGAATTCCACTCTTTCTGTCCGTGACGGCGGTCATCTGACGGCACAAAAAGGGCTCTACAGTGACGGTCGGGTTCAGATTGGGAAGAACAGTACGCTTTCCCTGAGCGGCACGCCGGAGAATGGCGCTGATAATACCTGGATGCCTGTTCTGACATACATGACAGAAGGCTATGATTTAACCGGCGATAACGCCGCGCTGGACATCAGCCAGCAGGCGCATGTTTCCGGGGATGTTCATGCAACCAGTTCATCCACCATTCGTATTGGCTCTGAAAACCCTGGCTCAGTTTCCTCTTCTGTCTCCCCTGTTCTGGCTGCCGGGTTGTTCAGCGGATATAACGCGGCGTACTACGGCGCCATCACCGGCGGTAAAGGAAACGTCAGGATGAACAGTGGCCTGTGGCAGCTGACCGGAGGCTCCGACATCAACAGTCTGACGACCCGCAACAGCCGGGTACAGTCTGAAGAAAACGGTGCCTTCCGTACCCTGACGATTAATACACTGGATGCCACTGGCAGTGACTTTGTCCTGCGCACAGACCTGAAGGACGCCGATAAAATTAATGTGACCAAAAAAGCCAGCGGTTCAGACAACACCCTGAATGTCAGCTTTATGAAGAACCCGACCCCGGGGCAGTCCCTGAACATCCCGCTGGTCAGTGCGCCGGCCGGAACATCAGGAGATATCTTTAAGGCCGGCACCCGGGTGACAGGCTTCAGCCGGGTAACACCGACACTGCGTGTTGACACCACTGGTGGCAGTACGCAATGGATTCTGGATGGTTTCCAGACGGAAGCCGATAAAGCGGCTACCGCGAAGGCGGACAGTTTCATGAATGCCGGCTACAAAAACTTTATGACGGAAGTTAACAACCTGAACAAACGTATGGGTGAGCTGCGTGACACGAACGGTGATGCCGGCGCCTGGGCCCGTATCATGAACGGCGCCGGTTCAGCTGATGGCGGGTACAGCGATAATTACACTCACGTTCAGGTCGGCTTTGACAAAAAACATGTGCTGGATGGAGTGGATCTGTTTACCGGTATCACAATGACCTATACCGACAGCAGTGCAGACAGTGATGCGTTCAGCGGGAAGACAAAATCCGTGGGGGGCGGTCTGTATGCTTCAGCACTGTTTAATTCCGGTGCCTATATCGATTTGATTGGTAAATATATTCACCATAACAATGACTACACAGGCAACTTTGCCGGTCTGGGTACGAAGCACTACGGAACCCACTCCTGGTATGCCGGCGCGGAGACGGGTTACCGTTATCACCTGACGGAAGACACTTTTATTGAGCCTCAGGCCGAACTGGTTTATGGCGCAGTGTCCGGGAAAACATTCCGCTGGAAAGACGGTGAGATGGATCTGAGTATGAAGAACAAGGATTTCAGCCCGTTGATTGGCCGAACAGGAGTTGAGCTGGGCAAAACATTCAGTGGTAAGGACTGGAGTGTGACAGCCCGTGCCGGAACCAGCTGGCAGTTTGACCTGCTGAATAATGGCGAGACGGTTCTTCGTGATGCATCCGGAGAGAAACGGATCAAAGGGGAGAAGGACAGCAGGATGTTGTTCAATGTCGGCATGAACGCACAGATAAAGGACAACATGCGCTTTGGTCTGGAGTTTGAGAAATCAGCCTTTGGTAAATACAACGTGGATAACGCGATAAACGCGAATTTCCGTTATATGTTCTGACAGGCAGAGGCCCCTGAAAAGGGGCCTGTAGTGATGTTACTCCCGGATTAATGTAGTTAGTAAAGGTATGGCACTGACTACCTTGGGAGGGGGAAGTCATCACATCACTATAAATTCCGGCAATTGCGTACGTGGCAACGGCAATTTATTTAATCTCAAACGTAAACCGTGGATCATGCCGGATGAAGTAGGCGTCGCTACCGTCGTGAATATTATTGATACGTGCCCGAGTGGCGCACTGAAATACCGTCATAAATAAGTAAGGGGAAAATGGAAATATGTGAGGGGCATAATAAATTTTACATCAATGATGCGCAGGGAAATCAAATAGCTGAAATTGTCTTTGTGCCGACCGGAGAGAATTTAGCGATTATCGAACATACCGATGTTGATGAAAGCCTGAAAGGGCAAGGGATTGGTAAACAACTGGTGGCGAAAGTCGTGGAAAAAATGCGCCGGGAGAAACGGAAAAATATCTCGCTGTGCTCGTTTGCGAAACACGAATTTGATAAAACGCGCGAGTATGATGATATTCGCAGTTGATGGTGCGAAGGCTGGAAGGACGTTTTCCCAAAAGCAAAACCCGCCTTGTGGGCGGGTTCAGGAATTAAATTAGTAGTGCCAGCTTGAATTAAAGATCATTGTTAAAACAACGAAGTTATTTTAATAACAAAAGATTACATTTACACATTCGACCTCGAATGTATCACCGGGCACTACCACTAACAATGTGTTTCGGTATTAGTATTTATTGAGATATCTAATCGAAATTTGCACATTTAAGAGGTTCAATATCTGCCTGTAAACTTGCATTCAGCAGGTTATGTAAATGCTGCCCTATCCGTTGGGCCAGTAAGACAGGTACAGCGTTGCCGATCTGCCTCATTGCTTCTCCCCATGCTCCTGTCACCTGGAAGTCTTTAGGGAATGTTTGCAGGAGTTTTCCTTCATAAACTGTGAAGTAACGGACGCTATCATTTTCATATCTAATCATATTTTCGCCACCAGGAACTCCATGAGCCCCAGCTTTTAATGTTTTCGATGGCTGGTCAATGTAGCTACCAGTGTGGCCTGGATAGGTACGGGCGCCATCTTTAAAAATATGATCTTCAATTTCATGGGGCTCATAGGGTTGAGGAACGTTTTTGAGAGCATCACGAACAGTAACCCAGCGTTTCTCTGATGGTGGAAACACTCCAAAACGTTTTTTCAATCTCTCTGTAAGAGGTTCATCTTTTAGAGGACTAATATTATGTTCCTTCCAGTACTCCCCTGTAACGTACTGTTCCCACAGTAATCGCTCCTGGCTGTGCGTAGACGCAGGGAAGGTCCACTTTTTGTTTAAGTCGGACCTGATCCCGACAATTATCACTCGCTCCCTAACCTGTGGAACACCATAGTCTGCCGCATTCACTAACTTAAAGGACACATCATAAGTGGTGCCTTGATGCGTACCTTTGCTAGCTTTACGTAACTCGTTAAGATGTAATTGCCAGTCCTGGGCATCACACAAAGATAACGTTGGGTATGTTAAACGAAGGATGATGTATTCGAAGTAATCAGCAAATGATTTTCGAAGTAAGCCCTTCACGTTTTCGAAGATGAAAGCCTTAGGATGTAAAGCTTCGATCGCCTTAATCGCGTAGGGGAACATATCTCGAGTGTCATCATGGGCTTTATGCTTGCCCCCTAAGGAAAAAGGTTGGCAAGGCGGTCCGCCAGCCACGACATCGATATTCTTAAGAGATGTGAAATCGTAATTTTTAATATCTCCTTGAAATACTTTCTCTTTGTCAAAATTTAGACGAAGTGAGTTGCAGGCATGTTTGTTGAGCTCAACAAACCCTTGATGCTCGAATCCTGCCAGTTCTAAACCTTTCGCCAAACCGCCAGTACCTGAGAATATTTCTAAGGATTTCATTCTGTTACTTTAATTCCAAAAAGTATTGCTTAATTCGATTTTCTACAGAGGCTGGTTCTGAATGCCTGCCAGTACATTTTTCTGCCCATTCCCTGCCTGGGTGAATCACATCCCAATCAGATTTGGCTTGGGCGAATCTACCAGCACCAGGAGTATGATTCCCAAAACCATCCACTACGGTGTTCCATAAGGGTTTGTGAATTTTAATCAGTGCTGCTTCGACTGTGCTGATCATGTCAGAGCCAGTAGCTTCAAAAATGATAAAGCGACATGAAAAATCTTCTAACTTTAAGTTCTCTGCTTTCGCTATATTTCTACTATGCTCTCTGATCCTATTAGATAGTTCTGAGCCAGCCCGTGTGGCGCTATCACTGATTCTGGACTGACGCCATCCTGCTGGTACAGCCTTACCTACATAAATAGGAAGGTTGTATGCAAGTCGGTTTATTCGTGAAAATTCATCGTATAAAGGGTTATGACCTGTGTAGTATAGCGCGTAAACACCGGCTCCCTGAAATCCTTGAGGCGGTGGTAATGAATGTACAGGTGTCCCATTAAAAAAACGTACGGCGTCTTTTAGAAGCTCTAAAAATGCATCGTTTCTATATACATGCTCAGATCTATCAAACGGTTTACTAATCATCGTAATGGCGTCCGTCAACATTCCTTGTACTACATAATAACCAACTGAAATGTATTATATTTATTTGCGATGGGTAACGAGTTAGAACAAGGCCAAAAGTGATGCGAGTATGCCATAGTCTTTTTGGTAGGGGCAAGTTGGTAGGAGGCTGCTGCCCCATGCTTGTACATCGTTTTGCAAGAATCCTCACTGCTGCTAACCCCTGGAATTTTGAGCGTGAATTTTTTATCCGCCGTGTAGCGTAGCGGCGCAGTAAATTTGTGCTCTTGATTAAAGGTAATATTCTCAACCCAGCACAGATGACTTAGTGAACAACCAAATAAAACATATCTTTTCCCCCTTGGTTCAGGCTGGAATATGTTGATGAGGGCTACTCATATCGAAGTTGTGTCTTCCTGCGTTACGGGCCTTTTACCCTGGCGTTCTGACTGATCGCATGGATTTTAGGCTGCACGGAAGGGAGTTTGTGTTTAGTTTGTTCAGTGGCTTTCATCGCAAGGGTATGTTTTAGTGCGCCTTTGTCGATAGGAAGAAGTCGCTCCTGAGGAACTGTTTTTCGGATGTGTCAGGTGCCATTCCGGTATTTGATAGGCTTTATAATAAGGCCCATTTTGTACCACCGGGGAGCGGGGTCGGAGGAAATTTAAAAAGGGTAACTACTTATAAAGCAAAACGTGTTGGCTCAAAAAAGAAAACCCCCGCCGTAGCGAGGGTTATAAATTTTGGTGCCCGGACTCGGAATCGAACCAAGGACACGGGGATTTTCAATCCCCTGCTCTACCGACTGAGCTATCCGGGCAACGGGGCGCATTAAACCGTAATCTGCACATCTCGTCAACCTAATTTCAGTAAAAGCGATTCAACTGCTTAAGATTGCGGCAAATTGCTTCTTTTCTGTGTTTCTGTCAGGTCAATGCACCACCCTGGCGGCAGCGGGCGAAGCGCAGAATATCTTCCGCCAGCCGGTGTGCGGTGTCGACATCCGCCTGGCTACGATTCACCAGCATTCGGCTCAGGCAACCTTCCAGCACCAGTTCCATCTGCTTTGCCACCATCGCCGGATCGTCAACTTCCAGCGTGGTTAATAGTTCGTGGGTGAAATCGTAGGCCGCGCTTTTTTGCTGATCGGCCAGTTGATGAATAGGGTGGCCAGGATCGGGATAAAACGTACAGGCAGCGATAAACAGACAGCCCGGATAGCGGTTGTTTTTAACGCACTCTGATAACGCCTGATAACGCGCCAGCAGCTTTTGTTCGGCGGTTTGAGTTTCGTCCAGCATCAACTGACGACGCCAGACATCTATCTGTTGGCTAAGATAGCGCAGCGCGTCGTAGAGGATCGCCTCTTTGTCCGGCCAGAATCGCCTTAGCTCATCCAGCGGATAATCCACACGTTCAGCAACCATCTCCAGCGTGGTGTTGGCAATCCCTTGTAATTCTAATAATTTCAGGGCTTCTCCCAGTACATCTTCACGTTGCACGCTATTTTCCTCCGTCTTTCCCACTGCAAGTGTCGTTCACGGTTGGCGATCGCGCAAATGTGCGCTGAAGGTTTCAGCATCCATAAAGCCCGTGACGCGTGCTTGTGGATGCTCCTGGCCTTGTTCGTCAAAAAAGAGAATTGTCGGCAGGCCAAGGACATTTAGATGTTTTAACAGCGCCACATCTTGTGCGTCGTTGGCGGTGACATTGGCCTGAAGTAAGACCGTGTTAGCCAACGCTTTTTGCACTTGTGGGTCGCTAAAGGTGTATTTCTCGAACTCTTTACAGGCAACGCACCAGTCGGCGTAGAGATCTAACATTACCGGTTTGCCTTTGGCTTCAACGAGCGCCTGATTTAACTCATCCACCGTTTTGATTGGTGTAAAGTTGAGATGCGCCTGAGTTTGTGCGGTATGCGTCGCACCAAATGCCCAGTCCTGGAGTGGGCGCACGCTAACCAGCGCCGCTGCCAGCAGGATTATTTGCACTACGCGCATCCAGCCGCGTTTGGCCTGTAAGCTGGTGACAAAGGCCCAGCCAAAGAATGCGACGCCAAGCGCCGACCACAAGCGTAATCCCCATATATCACCAATCACCCGCTCAAGCAGGAAGACCGGCAGCGCGAGGATCACAAAACCAAACGCGGTTTTGACCTGTTCCATCCACGGACCGCTTTTCGGCAGCAGACGGTTGCCAAAGACGGTAATTAACATCAGCGGTAGACCCATGCCCAGCGCATAGAGATAAAGCGTGCCGCCGCCCAGCCACATGTTACCGCTTTGGGCGATATACAGCAGAATCGCGCTAAGTGGCGCGGTGGTGCATGGTGAGCAGATCAAACCGGCAATCGCCCCCATAACAAACACACCGCCGGGCGAGCCGCCCTGTTGGCGATTGCTCATCAGCGTGAGGCGCGTTTGCAGTGAAGAGGGGAGTTGTAGGGTAAATAAGCCAAACATCGACATCGCCAGCAACGTAAAGACGATGGCGAGGCCAATGAGCACGTAAGGGTGCTGTAGCGCCGCCTGAAACTGTAATCCGGCTGCGGCAACTACCAGACCCAGCGCCGTGTAGGTCAGCGCCATCCCTTGCACATAAATAAAGGTCAGCAACAATGCTCTGGCGGTGGAGAGCCGCTGTTTACCGCCCAGCACGATGCCGGAAATCAGTGGGTACATCGGCAGTACGCAGGGTGTGAAGGCGATGCCGATACCTATCAACAATGCCCAGAGCGCAGAAAAGGGCAATTGCGCGGCGGGCTGCTCTTGCTGCGGAACAGCCGCAGGTTGTGGCGCTGCGTTGCTGGTGAGCACTTCGCTTAACGGTACGGTTTTGGTTTCTGGCGGATAGCAGAAACCAGCGTCAGCGCAGCCCTGGTAAGTGACAGTTAATGTCGCGCCAGCCGTAGCCTGGTTGATGGTCACTGGAAGCGTCAGCCGCTTGCGATAAATCTCGCTTTTGCCGTAAAACTCATCGTCATGCCAGACGCCTGGCGGTAACTGCACGTCGGCAATTTTCGCTTGTTCAGGCGTGATGCGGATCTGTTTACGGTAAAGGTAATAACCGTCTTTGATCTGCCAGGTTAGATTAAGATCATGTTGGTTTTGCTGAAAATCAAAAGCAAAAGCCTGATCCGCTGGGACAAATTGTGAACGTCCTGGCGCGTCGAATAATCCGGCGAAAACGGAAGTGCTGCAAAGTAGCAGGATCAGCGTAAAGATGCGTTGAGCCATGAGAGGTAATCTGTGTCTCCGTGTGTAACAGGTAAAACCAGAAGCTCCGGGGTTTGATACGGATGATGAGACTTCAGGCATTCCAGCAGCGCCTGCTGGTGAGCTTTGTCGGTTTTTAAGATCATCTGTACTTCATATTCCTGTTCCAGCTTACCTTCCCAGTAATAGAGAGAGGTTGCGCCGGGGATCAGGGTTGCGCAGGCCGCCAGTTTTTCTGCCAGCACTTTGGCGGCTAAATCCTGGGCTGTCGCTTCATCCGGCGCAGTACACAGCACCACGACAGACGCGGTATTCGAACTTTTATCATCAAGCATAAACACCTCGCAAGAACAGATGGAACCGCAAGAGAAAGGTCACTATACAACGGACGAGGGAATGATGTTAGTCGGCGGGAAAGAAAGCGGGGCGTGAACGCCCCGCGATTTGTCATTACAGCATGAAGCTACCCAGCACGAAGCCGAAGCAAACGGCCAGGGCAACACCCAGAGTACCTGGGATGAAGAACGGATGGTTGAAGACGAATTTACCGATACGAGTTGTACCCGTGTCATCCATCTGTACCGCAGCAACCAGCGTCGGGTAGGTCGGCAGAATGAACAGACCAGACACCGCAGCGAAAGAAGCAACAGCGGTCAGCGGAGAAACGTTCAGCGCCAGAGCCATCGGCATCAGTGCTTTTGCGGTTGCAGCCTGAGAGTACAGCAGAGCAGAAGCAAAGAAGAAGATGACAGCCAGCAGCCACGGATGACCCTGAATCACTTCACCAGCGGTATCTTTGATCCAGTCGATGTTGTTGGAAACGAAAGTATCGCCCAGCCATGCAACGCCCAGGATACAAATACAGGCGCTCATACCTGCTTTGAAGGTGCTGGAGTTGAGGATGTTGTCGGTATCAACTTTACAGATAACGGTAGTCAGAGTTGCAACGCTGAGCATGATGATCAGGATTGCGTTGGTGGTGTTCATCAGCGGTTTTTCAACCAGACCCATGCTCGGGCTGTTGATGATTGCATAGATAACCACGCCAACTACGCCCAGCAGGAACAGCCAGACGGAAGTTTTTGCACCGGATTTGATTTCAATCTGCTTTTCACCGCGCAGTTCAACCAGGCCTTCTTCCAGACGCTTACGATAAATCGGATCGTCAGACAGTTTGGAGTTGAACAGCATAGTGACCAGGAAGGACATCACCAGAACCGCCAGCAGGGTGGACGGGATGACCACAGAGAGCAGGTGGAGGTAGCTGATGCCATGACCTTCCATTACGGAAGACATGTAAACCACTGCCGCTGAGATTGGCGATGCGGTGATCGCAATCTGCGCGGAAACCACTGCAGTAGACAGTGGACGGCAAGGTTTAACGCCTTGTTCCTTCGCAACTTCAGCGATCACTGGCAGCGTTGCCAGAGAGATGTTGCCAGTACCCGCAAAGATTGTCAGGAAATAAGTCACGATCGGAGCGAGGATCGTGATGTATTTCGGGTTACGGCGCAGCAGCTTTTCTGTCTGATGAACCAGATAGTCCAGACCGCCAGCAACCTGCATGGCAGAAATAGCGGCGATAACCGCCATGATAATGGAAATGACATCGAACGGGATGTTACCAGGTTTGACGCCGATAGCGGCAAGAACCAGCACCCCCAATCCGCCTGCAAAACCAATACCTATTCCCCCCAGTCTGGCGCCCAAGAAGATCGCCAGCAAAACTATGATGAGTTCTACAACTAGCATATTAGCCTTCCTTGTTTTTTAACAAGTTGATATTAGATTGTTATTTTTAAGTTACTACTCACAAGAAAAAAGGCACGTCGTCTGACGTGCCTTTTTTATTTGTACTACCCTGTACGATTACTGTTCGCTTTCATCAGTATAGCGTTTTGCTTTGTAAGCCGGGTGCATCAGATTCTGTACGGAGAAAATATCGTCAAGTTCCGCTTCAGTCAACAGACCGCGTTCCAGAACGACTTCACGTACACTCTTACCGGTTTCGGCACAGATTTTACCCACGATGTCACCGTTGTGGTGACCGATGAACGGGTTCAGGTAAGTGACGATACCGATAGAGTTGTAAACATAACCTTCGCACACTTCTTTGTTAGCAGTGATGCCGTTAACGCATTTTTCCAGCAGGTTGTAGCAAGCGTTGGTCAGGATGTGAACGGATTCAAACATGGCCTGGCCAATGACCGGCTCCATAACGTTCAGCTGTAGCTGACCTGCTTCTGCTGCCATGGTAACAGTGATGTCGTTACCGATGACTTTGAAGCATACCTGGTTAACCACTTCCGGAACAACCGGGTTTACTTTAGCTGGCATGATGGAAGAGCCCGCCTGCAGTTCCGGCAGGTTGATCTCGTTCAGGCCGGCACGTGGGCCAGAAGAGAGCAAGCGCAGGTCGTTACAGATTTTGGACATCTTCACAGCCAGACGTTTCAGCGCGCCGTGAACCATAACGTAAGCACCGCAGTCAGAGGTCGCTTCGATCAGGTCTTCAGCCGGAACGCATGGGAAGCCAGTGACTTCAGCCAGTTTTTTCACTGCCAGCGGAGAGTACTCTTTCGGCGTGTTCAGGCCAGTACCGATTGCCGTTGCGCCGAGGTTAACTTCCAGCAGCAGTTCAGCGGTACGTTGGATGTTTTTCACTTCTTCTTTCAGCAGGATGCTGAAAGCGCGGAATTCCTGACCAAGGGTCATTGGTACTGCGTCCTGCAGCTGGGTACGACCCATTTTCAGGATGTCCTGGAATTCGACAGCTTTACGTTCAAAGCCTTCACGCAGTTGGTTAATTGCATCTACCAGTTTAATCAGGGAAGAGTAAACCGCGATACGGAAACCGGTCGGGTAGGCGTCGTTAGTGGACTGACATTTGTTAACATGGTCGTTCGGGTTCAGGTACTGATATTCACCTTTCTGGTGACCCATCAGTTCCAGACCGATATTGGCCAGCACTTCGTTGGTGTTCATGTTTACGGAAGTACCTGCGCCGCCCTGGTAGACGTCTACCGGGAACTGATCCATGCATTTTCCGTTATTCAGGACTTCATCACATGCGGCAATGATTGCATTCGCTACACTTTTAGGAATGGTTTGCAGCTCTTTGTTTGCCATAGCTGCGGCTTTTTTAACCATTACCATACCGCGAACAAATTCAGGAATATCGCTGATTTTGCTGTTGCTGATATAGAAGTTTTCAATCGCTCTCAGAGTGTGAACACCATAGTAGGCATCAGCTGGAACTTCCCTGGTACCCAACAGATCTTCTTCGATACGAATGTTGTTTGACATGTGAACCTTCTTTTTCAAGCTGCCAATGATTTGCTTTAAACACACAGAATATATGTGGTTTCGAATGTTTTTCGACCGACGATTATCCCCTGCATCGGCCGAATACCCGGGATCATATGCTGCTTGAGGATTTCTACCGTAATCTGGATCACTTTAAGTGTCGGTTTTTACCCCTTAATTATTAATTTGTGAAATAGATCACCGCTTTGGGATTACTACCAAAAATAGTTGCGCAAACATCTTGAAATTTTGCTAATGACCACAATATAAGCTGAACGCGATTCGCAACCCATTCAGGCGTCCGGATTTAACCGGTTGCTATTACAGGAGAAACCTTTGCGCTGGTTACCTTTTATTGCCATTTTCCTTTATGTCTATATTGAGATTTCAATTTTTATTCAGGTTGCCCATGTTCTGGGGGTATTGCTGACCCTCGTACTGGTTATATTCACATCGATTATCGGTATGTCACTGGTACGTAACCAGGGCTTTAAGAATTTCGTGCTGATGCAGCAAAAAATGGCGGCGGGTGAAAACCCAGCGGCGGAGATGATTAAAAGTGTTTCGTTGATCATTGCCGGTTTGCTGCTTTTATTGCCGGGCTTTTTCACCGATTTCCTGGGGCTTCTGCTTTTATTACCGCCGGTGCAAAAGCATCTGACAGTGAAGCTGATGCCGCATCTACGTTTTTCCCGGATGCCGGGCGGCGGTTTTAGCGCCGGGACCGGTGGTGGTAATACTTTTGATGGTGAGTATCAGCGAAAGGATAATGACCACGACCGTCTTGATCATAAAGACGATCGCCAGGATTAATGTCAAAACGCCGGATTATGTGGTTATGCCATTTTCCGGCGTTTTTCGTTTTGGCAAAAACAGCCATAACCCCGCCAGCATGATTAGCGCATAGAGACTTTTCCAGCCGACCATTGCCAGTAACAGAACGCATAACAGCCCGCCAATCACCGCCAGTACGCGATAACGTCCTTGCAATAATTTACAGCCTGCCAACATGCACAACAGGTAAATCATAATAAAGATGCCGTTGGCATAAATAATGAGTGCGTCCAGATTGATCCCTAAAGCGTGAATCACCAACGTGCTTACTACGCAACAGCCGAGCACCGCATTGAGGGCATTATTCGGGATATGGCGAGAAGAGAGGCGTGCCAGGTAGTGCTCAGGATTATGTTGCGCCTGTGACCAGACCAGGCGGGCGAAGCTCTGTATATAAATGTTGAGACTGGCAAAGCAGGCCAGATAGCCAATCACGCAGGCAATCCATAACGCCCCTACACCGAATAGCTGCACCACAATTTTGGGAAGCGATGCAGCCGCCGCCATTTTTTCACCATAGGCGTCGAAGTGTAAGACGACTACCGTACAGCCCCAGTAGACTAATCCTGCCAGCAGCAGACCTATCATCAAAGCGCGCGGAAAATCACGCTCTGGATTTTTAAATTCCGAAGCGAGATGGGCAAATGCCTCCAGACCGACAAAGCACCAGAACATCACCGATAACGCAGCAAATAACCCGGAAAGTTCGATATCACCTGGCGCAGGGAAGGGGATGTTCGCAGGTTTGATATCGCCCGCCCACCAGATGGCAACAATCAGTGCGACGATAAGCCCGGCAATGACCGTTTGTAGATTAGCACTGGAACTGGCACCGCGAGTACCGATATACCACACCAGCGCCAGTGTACCGAGTTCTGCCAACAATAGTTGCCAGCTATGCCAGCCAAACATCGCCTGACCGAACCCGGCAGCAATTTGTAGCGCGGCGGGCAAACCCACGGGAATAACCGATAAAAACAGCCAGCCGGTGACTCGCTCAAGTCGCGAGCCGAACGCCATACCGACGAAGTGCGCGACGCCGCCCGCGCTGGGGTAGTGGCGACCCAGAATCGCAAACACAATTGCAATCGGGAACACTAAGATAATCAAAACTGGCCACGCCCACAGGCTATTATTGCCTGCCACCAGAGCAGCTAACGCCGGAACGGCAAACACGCCAGTGCCTAATAATGACGTCGATAGCAGGCCGATACCCTGGGCCAGCCCCAATTCTTGTTTGAGTCCACTCATGGGTTGAAGTCCGATTGCGCCCAAATTTTGGGCAACTGCGTAGATTTTCGATGGTAGCACAATCAGATTCACTTATGACGGCGATGTCGAAATTGCGATGAAACGTGAGGTGAATCAGGGTTTTCACCCGATTTTGTGCTGATCAGAATTTTTTTTCATTTTCCCCCTTGAAGGGGAGATGCCTCATCCCCATTTCTCTGGTCACCAGCCGGGAAACCACGTAAGCTCCGGCGTCACCCATAACAGATACGGACTTTCTCAAAGGAGAGTTATCAATGAATATTCGTCCATTGCATGATCGCGTGATCGTCAAGCGTAAAGAAGTTGAAACTAAATCTGCTGGCGGCATCGTTCTGACCGGCTCTGCAGCGGCTAAATCTACCCGTGGCGAAGTGCTGGCTGTCGGCAATGGCCGTATCCTTGAAAATGGCGAAGTGAAGCCGCTGGACGTGAAAGTTGGCGACATCGTTATTTTCAACGATGGCTACGGTGTGAAATCTGAGAAGATCGACAATGAAGAAGTGTTGATCATGTCCGAAAGCGACATTCTGGCAATTGTTGAAGCGTAATCCGCGCACGACACTGAACATACGAATTTAAGGAATAAAGATAATGGCAGCTAAAGACGTAAAATTCGGTAACGACGCTCGTGTGAAAATGCTGCGCGGCGTAAACGTACTGGCAGATGCAGTGAAAGTTACCCTCGGTCCGAAAGGCCGTAACGTAGTTCTGGATAAATCTTTCGGTGCACCGACCATCACCAAAGATGGTGTTTCCGTTGCTCGTGAAATCGAACTGGAAGACAAGTTCGAAAACATGGGTGCGCAGATGGTGAAAGAAGTTGCCTCTAAAGCGAACGACGCTGCAGGCGACGGTACTACCACTGCAACCGTACTGGCTCAGGCTATCATCACTGAAGGTCTGAAAGCTGTTGCTGCGGGCATGAACCCGATGGATCTGAAACGTGGTATCGACAAAGCCGTTACCGCTGCAGTTGAAGAACTGAAAACGCTGTCCGTACCGTGCTCTGACTCTAAAGCTATTGCTCAGGTTGGTACTATCTCCGCTAACTCCGACGAAACCGTAGGTAAACTGATCGCTGAAGCGATGGACAAAGTCGGTAAAGAAGGCGTTATCACCGTTGAAGACGGTACTGGTCTGCAGGACGAACTGGACGTGGTTGAAGGTATGCAGTTCGACCGTGGCTACCTGTCTCCTTACTTCATCAACAAGCCGGAAACTGGCGCAGTAGAACTGGAAAGCCCGTTCATCCTGCTGGCTGACAAGAAAATCTCCAACATCCGCGAAATGCTGCCAGTTCTGGAAGCTGTTGCAAAAGCAGGCAAACCGCTGCTGATCATCGCTGAAGATGTTGAAGGCGAAGCACTGGCAACTCTGGTTGTTAACACCATGCGCGGCATCGTGAAAGTCGCTGCGGTTAAAGCACCGGGCTTCGGCGATCGTCGTAAAGCAATGCTGCAGGATATCGCAACCCTGACTGGCGGTACTGTAATCTCTGAAGAGATCGGTATGGAGCTGGAAAAAGCGACTCTGGAAGACCTGGGTCAGGCTAAACGTGTTGTGATCAACAAAGATACCACCACCATCATCGATGGCGTGGGTGAAGAAGCTGCAATCCAGGGCCGTGTTGCTCAGATCCGTCAGCAGATTGAAGAAGCAACTTCTGACTACGACCGTGAAAAACTGCAGGAGCGCGTAGCGAAACTGGCAGGCGGCGTTGCAGTTATCAAAGTAGGTGCTGCTACCGAAGTTGAAATGAAAGAGAAAAAAGCACGCGTTGAAGACGCCCTGCACGCGACCCGTGCTGCGGTAGAAGAAGGCGTGGTTGCTGGTGGTGGTGTTGCGCTGATCCGCGTAGCGTCTAAACTGGCTGACCTGCGTGGTCAGAACGAAGACCAGAACGTGGGTATCAAAGTTGCACTGCGTGCAATGGAAGCTCCGCTGCGTCAGATCGTCCTGAACTGCGGTGAAGAACCGTCTGTTGTTGCTAACACCGTTAAAGGCGGCGACGGCAACTACGGTTACAACGCAGCAACCGAAGAATACGGCAACATGATCGACATGGGTATCCTGGATCCAACCAAAGTAACTCGTTCTGCTCTGCAGTACGCAGCTTCTGTGGCTGGTCTGATGATCACCACCGAGTGCATGGTTACCGACCTGCCGAAAAACGATGTAGCTGACTTAGGCGCTGCTGGCGGTATGGGCGGCATGGGTGGCATGGGCGGCATGATGTAATTGCCCTGCACCTCGCAGAAATAAAGAAACCCCCGGGCAGAAATGTCTGGGGGTTTTTCTTTTGGTCATCTTTCTAGTATAAGATTCAGACACGGACGACGCGAGTTGCGTCCAGCTCATTGATTATGGGGAATAACATGCACGTAAAATACTTAGCAGGGATTGTCGGTGCCGCGCTACTGATGGCGGGTTGTAGCTCCAGCAACGAATTGAGTGCTGCCGGTCAGAGTGTACGCATTGTTGACGAGCAGCCAGGTGCCGAGTGCCAACTGATTGGTACTGCGACAGGTAAGCAAAGTAACTGGCTTTCCGGGCAACACGGTGAAGAAGGCGGTTCTATGCGCGGTGCAGCAAACGATCTGCGCAACCAGGCGGCAGCAATGGGCGGTAATGTGATTTATGGTATCAGCAGCCCGTCGCAGGGGATGTTGTCCAGTTTTGTTCCGACTGATAGCCAGATTATCGGCCAGGTTTATAAGTGCCCGAACTGATGTGATTCAGAGGCTGGCTGACAAACGTGTACTTGCCTGATGCGCTTCGCTTATCAGGTCTACATCGAGCATTGCAACTGATTGAATATTCGAGAATTTGTAGGCCGGATAAGGCGTTTTCGCCGCATCCGGCATGATCAACGATGACGTTATCAGTAATTCCAGGCTGGATGGCTCCAGCCTCGCATTCAAAAAGATGAGATTATTTCGCCTGTGGCGCGGCCTTGCTGATGGACTGAACTCGTAAGTGATGTATTGCGCGTAAGCATTGATCCTGAGTCAGCGGTTGGGCGTTATTTGCTGCTACTGTACGAACGTAAACCTGAGATGGCACACCCGCGAGTTTTTTCAGCCGTGGACTGAAATCAAGCATCCGGCGTGTGATAGCCTCAATTTCTTTACCCGCTTTCGCTTCACGCGTTTTCACCACCGCGCCGCTAAATTGTTCTTTGCCACTTTCATCTTTAAAGCGATAAAGCACCGCCAGATAATGGCTAAACAGATTATGTTTCCATTCCGGCTGAGAATAAGTGTCATATTCCAGATTGCCATTGTCCTGGCAGTCGACGTCATATAACGGCAGGAAATCTAATAGCGATGTAATACGCAATGCCAGTTCACGCATTTCAGCATTATTAATTGCATGAATGATTGCTCGCGCCAGCATTTCAATCTGCAACTCATTAACGACTAACTCACATTTGCTACCGTCATGTAGCGTTAATACAAAGGTAAGATTTTCGCCCTGATTTTCGGTAAGTTCCAGCGTGTTAACCCGGCGATTAATATCGGCATTTTTAAGCTCATCAACCAGAATTTCTGGGATATTCTCTGCCATTTTCTTCATAACTTTATCGCGAGCCTGCTCATACTGAATACGTGTATCAGCATCCAGTTTATGCTTTTGATGCAGACGACTTTCTAGCGCAATCAGTAGGTCGCGTAGTTCCATAACAGACATAAAGAATAACGATTCTTTATTGCGAGGCTCTTTAATTTTCAGCGCCAGTGCAATGAAATTATTACTCTTGCGAATAACACCGGTATTAACACCCTTGATGCTTATGGCCATGTAGGTTCTCCCTAACCATTTTTCAATCAAATAATTAATTTTAATTAATAAGCCAGGTAAATGGGCTTGCTAGTAATAGTTGTTAAAATAACATAAATAGCAGTGCTCACTCTATATATAAACAGAAAAGAAAACTTAATTATTGGTGTTGGCTATATAAAGAGTAAAAATAGCAACGTAAATGAATAATTAAAGGTTATGCAACGGGCAAAGATTAAACTTCCCTGTTTAATAACCTGTCTCTGTTCTCGTATTCGTTGCTCTTGGCGGATGCGGCGTAAATGCCTTATCCCGCCTACAGCTCATTGAGTTTCAATGCGCGATGTAGGCCTGATAAGCGAAGCGCATCAGGCAATTTTCTGTTTAACTTCCCTGTTAATCAGTTACTGCTGGCGTAGCTGGAGATCCAGAGGCGTTTTGCTGGGTTCACCGCCAATCTCGCGCGCCAGTTTCGGCACCAGATATCCCGACACCAGTGTCAGCAACTCACGCATAATCTGCCGTGCTTCGTCATCACTCACCATAAAATGCGCCGCGCCCTGTACTTTATCGAGCACATGCAGGTAATACGGCATCACGCCCGCATCGAACAACGCATTACTCAGGTTTGCCAGCGTTTGTGCGTTATCATTCACGCCACGTAACAGAACGCTCTGGTTCAGCAAAGTCACGCCCACGCGGCGCAACTTAGCCATTGCCTGACGGAATGTTTCATCTACCTCATTGGCATGGTTGATGTGATTCACCAGCAAGATTTGCAGCGTAGAACGGGCAAAGCGTTCAACCAGCGCCTCTGTGATGCGCGCGGGGATCACAATCGGCAGACGGCTGTGGATGCGCAGACGTTTGATATGCGGGATTGCTTCCAGTTGCGTCAGCAGCCAGTCCAGCTCGTGATCTTTCGCCATCAACGGATCGCCGCCGGAGAAAATAATCTCGTCCAGTTCCGGATGCGCCGCAACATACTCAAGTGCCGCCTGCCAGTTACGTTTGTTGCCCTGATTTTCGGCATACGGGAAGTGGCGACGGAAACAGTAGCGACAATTTACCGCGCAGCCGCCTTTAACCAACAGTAGCGCCCGGTTGTGGTATTTATGCAACAAACCAGGCACTACGCTGTGCTGTTCTTCCAGCGGGTCGGTGGAGAATCCGGGCGCGACGACAAACTCATCTTGCGAGGTAAGTACCTGACGCAAAAGTGGATCGTCAGGATTGCCTTTCTCCATGCGATCGATAAATGAGCGGGGCACACGCAGGGCAAACAGCTTTTTGGCGCTGCGTCCGGCCAACAGTTTTTCGTCCGCGTCTATATTCAAAAGACGCAGAAGTTCATCAGGATCGGTCACAACATCGGCAAGTTGCGTTAACCAATCTTCTCTGGATGGGGTATTTAGGGTTACAATATGCGCCATTTTGTGGCTTAGCTACCAATTAACAAATTTCAGAGGGCCTTATGGCAACGTACTATAGCAACGATTTTCGTGCTGGTCTTAAAATCATGTTAGACGGCGAACCTTACGCGGTTGAAGCGAGTGAATTCGTAAAACCGGGTAAAGGCCAGGCATTTGCTCGCGTTAAACTGCGTCGTCTGCTGACTGGTACTCGCGTAGAAAAAACTTTCAAATCTACTGATTCCGCTGAAGGCGCTGATGTTGTCGATATGAACCTGACTTACCTGTACAACGACGGTGAGTTCTGGCACTTCATGAACAACGAAACCTTCGAGCAGCTGTCTGCTGATGCGAAAGCAATTGGCGACAACGCTAAATGGCTGCTGGATCAGGCAGAGTGCATTGTAACTCTGTGGAATGGTCAGCCGATCTCCGTTACTCCGCCGAACTTCGTTGAACTGGAAATCGTTGATACCGATCCGGGTCTGAAAGGCGATACCGCAGGTACTGGCGGCAAACCGGCTACCCTGTCTACTGGTGCTGTGGTTAAAGTTCCGCTGTTCGTACAGATCGGCGAAGTCATCAAAGTGGATACCCGCTCTGGTGAATACGTCTCTCGCGTGAAGTAATGCGGTTGTGGTGCGGCCTGCTGGCTGCACCGTCACTTATTCAGGTCAGAGATGATGAAACGCCTTATCGTTCTTGTTTTGCTTGCCAGCACGCTGCTTACGGGCTGTAACACCGCTCGGGGTTTCGGCGAAGACATCAAACATCTTGGTAATTCCATCTCCCGCGCTGCCAGCTAATTTATTCTTCACTTCCTAAAAATCATCAGATTTCCGTCATTTTTGGTGATGTTGTCTATTATTAATTTGCTATAGGCAAACACAAATAACATTACCTAAAAGGAAGACGTTATGGTTAAGAAGACAATTGCAGCGATCTTTTCTGTTCTGGTGCTTTCAACAGTATTAACCGCCTGCAACACCACGCGTGGCGTTGGTGAAGACATCTCTGATGGCGGTAACGCGATTTCTGGCGCAGCGACGAAAGCGCAGCAATAAGCAATAACGGTACGGCAGATTTGTCGTGCCGTTTGTTTTTCTCGGCGGTAATCACTGCCGTAACCGTTGAAATTTCCTCTTAAATCGGCAAAATACCTCCTTCACCATCAGCTTTGCAGGACGACCTGCGAACGCTTCTTTTCACCGGGGACGGCCCCAAATCTCCGGAGTCTGATATGTCCTGGATTATCTTAGTTATTGCT
Organism: Escherichia sp. 93.1518; assembly: GCF_013368915.2. Taxonomy (NCBI): domain Bacteria; kingdom Pseudomonadati; phylum Pseudomonadota; class Gammaproteobacteria; order Enterobacterales; family Enterobacteriaceae; genus Escherichia; species Escherichia sp. 93.1518. The sequence continues at coordinate 14,955 of NZ_JABWMT020000033.1, read as the reverse complement.
GGTCTGCTGGAAGTGGTATGGGCCGTTGGCCTGAAATATACCCACGGTTTTAGTCGCCTGACGCCAAGTGTTATTACCGTGACGGCGATGATCATCAGTATGGCGCTACTTGCCTGGGCGATGAAATCGTTACCTGTAGGGACGGCTTATGCGGTCTGGACGGGAATTGGCGCAGTCGGTGCGGCGATTACCGGCATTGTACTGCTCGGTGAGTCCGCTAACCCGATGCGCCTGGCAAGTCTGGCATTAATCGTACTGGGGATTATTGGTCTGAAACTTAGCACCCATTAACTGCCGGGCTGCTGTACCCAAATAAACTTACTGACATCAAACCCTTCCCGGGTCGCGACTGCCAGCATCTCCTGTTTAACTTCGTCAGAAATGGTTGGGGTGCGGGAGAGTATCCACAGGTAATCGCGATCCGGGCCGCAAACCAGCGCATGGCGGTATTCCCGATCAAGTGCAATGACGTTATAACCGCCATAGAAAGGACCAAAGAATGACACTTTCAGCGCAGCGCGAGTTGGTGCGCCGGTAAAGTACGCTTTCCCTTCACTCTGCTGCCACATTTCTCTGTCAGGGTTATAGCCTTTATTAATGACATTCAGGCCGCCGTCATCCCGCAGGCTATACGTCGCGGTCACTTTCTCCAGTCCACGTTCAAAACGGTGATCAAAACGGGCAATCTCATACCACGTACCCAGATAGCGTTTGGTATCAAAATTATTTACCACAGTAACGCCACGCGGCGGTGTAGGTGAACTACAGGCAACGACCAGAAATGCCGCTGTCGCTGCGGCAACGAGAGGGAGCAGGCGCATAGATGTTTCCTTACTGGTTTTTTTCTAAGTGTAGATGACAGCAAGGAAAAGCGGATAAAAGGTCCGAAAATTCGGACCATCTGCGTTGTTATTGCAAAGCGTTGAGAATTTGCCAGGCGGCAGCGACTCTCGCTGGATTCGGATAGTTTTTGTTAGCCAGCATCACAATCCCCAGCTCTTTCTCTGGAATAAATGCGATGTAGCTACCAAACCCGCCGGTCGCGCCTGTTTTATGTACCCATGATGCACGTACCGCAGGGGCAGGGGGCGTAATCGCTTTTACTGGTCGTGCTGCCAGCGCAATTTTACTGTCGCTGCCATTAATGATGCTGTCTGGATCCACCGGCCAGTCCAGCATTTCCCAGCCCAGACCTTGATACATGTCGCCAGTTTGCCAGTAGCGCGACTGCGCCAACTGGATACCTTGCTGAAGTGTTTTGTCGTTGATATCACGGGGATTCATATTGCTCTGCGCCCAGCGAGCCATATCTTCAATGGTTGATTTCACACCGTACGCTTCAGCATCTAACGCCCCTGGCGAAACATGCACGGCCTTACCTTCGCGATACCCCCAGGCGTAATTCTTTTCTTCTGCGGGTGGCACATTAATCCACGTATGGGTGAGTTTGAGTGGCTGGAAGACACGAGCTTGCATCGCCTGTTCAAAGCTCAAACCAGACGGCTTCACAGCCAGCGCGCCGAACAAACCGATACTGGAGTTGGCATACAGACGCTGTGTTCCTGGTGCCCAGGTGGGCAGCCAGTTTTGATAGAAACGTAGCAAGTCGCCTGAGGACTTCACTTCATCGGGCACCTGTAACGGCAGGCCGCCAGCGGTGTAGGTTGCAAGATGTAATAGCGTGATCCCGTTCCACTGTTTAGCAGTAAGTTCAGGCCAGTATTTTGTCGCGGGATCGCTTAGGTTGATTTCCCCTCGTGCAATAGCGTCGCCACCGAGCACACCCGTAAATGTTTTGCTGACCGAACCTAACTCAAACAACGTTTGCTGTGTGACGGGCTGCTTTTTTGCTACGTCCGCATAGCCCCAGGTAAAGTAATAGGGCTTGCCCTGATAAATCACCGCAACCGCCATACCAGGGATTTTTTGTTGCTCTATAAGCGGATTAATTGCGCGATGCACAATATCGTTGATTTGTTGAGGGGCAGCAAATGTGGAGCAAGAGGCGGTAATTAATAAGGCGCAGAGCGTCGTTTTGAACATAGGTCTGGTTTCCATACAAAACGGCCCGCCATAGGCGGGCCGGATTTACATTGGCGATACGTTAGATTGTAACGATACCAATCAGCGTGACAACTGTCAGGATAGCAGCCAGGCCGTAGAAAACCCATTTGCCCGCAGGCACGTGGATTTTCAGATCGTGCATCGCGTGGTGCATACGGTGTAAACCACACCACAGCGGCAGGACGATCATCAGGAACAGGAATACGCGACCAATGAAGCTCTGTGCGAACGCCAGAACGCGCTCATAGCTCAGTGCATCACCCGGAAACAGCCCCAGTGGTAGCAGAATGCCAACCAGCAGGATCATCACCGGCGCAATGATTGCGCTCCACATACCACCGGCCCCGAAGAGGCCCCAGAATACCGGTTCGTCAGAACGCTTTGGATTTGGATTAATCATCTCAGGCTCCTTACCAGTACAGGGCAACAAACAGGATTACGATGGTGGCAACCACAGTTACCGCCCAGAGACTTTTGATAATTGGCTCTGGTCCCATTTTTTCGTCTTTTACAATGATATTGGCCGCTTTCGGTGCCAGCTCAAACCAGGTTTTGGTGTGCAGCAGGGCTGCCGCCAGAGTGATCAGGTTAATAATCACGATAACCGGGTTTTGTAAAAAGTCGACGAATCCCGCCCAGGATTCCGGGCCATTTTTCAGGGCAAACAGCCCGAAAATCAGTTCAATGCTGAACCACACAGCCGGAACCGCCGTGCCTTCGCGCAGCATGTAAAAGCGATAAAACGGCAATTTTTTCCACCAGGTGGACGTCATTGGCCGTACATACGGTTTACGTTTAGTCGTCATGTTGCACTCCTTAGCGTGGTTTCAGGGTCGCGATAAGAAAGTCTTTCGAACTTTCTACTTTGCCCTGCTGAATGGCCGCAGCCGGATCGACGTGTTTCGGGCAGACTTCGGAGCAGTAGCCCACGAAAGTACAGCTCCATACGCCGTTCTGACTGTTTAACTGCGCCATACGCTCCTTCTTACCGTGGTCGCGGCTATCTTCGTTATAACGATGCGCCAGCGTAATGGCAGCCGGACCGATGAACTCTGGGTTCAGGCCAAACTGCGGGCACGCGGCGTAGCACAGACCACAGTTGATGCAACCGGAGAACTGGTGATACTTCGCCATCTGCGCCGGGGTCTGAATGTTAGTACCCTGATCCGCAGTGCGGGAGTTGCCGATGATGTACGGTTTGATCGCTTCCAGACTTTCGATGAAGTGGGTCATATCGACGACCAGATCGCGTTCGATCGGGAAGTTAGCTAACGCTTCAACCTTCATACCGTCGGTGTAGTCGCGCAGGAAGGTTTTACATGCCAGTTTCGGTACGTTGTTAACCATCATGCCGCAGGAACCACAAATCGCCATACGGCAGGACCAGCGGTAGCTCAGGTCTGGTGCCAGGTTGTCTTTGATATAGCCCAGCGCATCCAGTAATGAGGTGGTTGCGTCATAAGGCACTTCATAGAATGCGCTATGCGGTGCGGTATCGGCTTCCGGGTTATAGCGCACCACCTCGATTTTCAGGTTCTTCATCTCAGCCATTCGCCTTCTCCTTCTTATTGGCTGCTTCCGCCTTATCGGCTGCATCCGCTTCGCCACCGTAAACGCGTTTAGCTGGCGGCAGCGTAGTAATCTTCACGTCGCTGTACTCCAGGCGAGTAGTGCCATCAGCATCGCGGAAGGCGAGGGTGTGTTTGAGGAAGTTGACGTCGTCACGCTCGGTGCAACCTTCGTCCAGACGCTGGTGCGCGCCGCGAGATTCTTTACGTGCCATCGCGGAGTGTGCCATACATTCAGCAACGTTCAGCCCATGACCCAGCTCAATGGTGTAGAGCAGGTCGGTGTTGAACACGCTGGAAGTGTCGGTGATACGCACGCGCTTGAAGCGTTCTTGCAGTTCCGCCAGTTTGTCGATGGTTTTCTGCATCAGTTCCGGTGTACGGTAGATACCGCAACCTTCTTCCATGGACTGGCCCATTTCGTCGCGGATCTTCGCCCAGTTTTCGCCGCCATCCTGGTTAACCAGATCTTTCAGGCGCTGCTCAACGCCAGCAACCTGGGCATTGATTGCCGCATCGTTGCCATTACCAGCAGTAGATGCGCGTTCCATAGCTTGCTCACCCGCCAGACGACCGAAGACCACCAGTTCCGCCAGCGAGTTGGAACCCAGACGGTTTGCACCGTGCAGACCAACAGAGGAACATTCGCCAACGGCAAACAGACCTTTAATACGGGTTTCGCAGTTTTGATCGGTTTCGATACCGCCCATGGTGTAGTGCGCGGTCGGACGTACCGGAATCGGTTCTTTAACCGGATCGACGCCAACGTACGCTTTCGCCAGTTCACAGATGAACGGCAGACGTTCGTGCAGTTTTTTCTCGCCCAGATGACGCAGGTCGAGATAAACCACATCGCCGCGTGGCGTGGAGATGGTGTTACCTTTACGCCATTCGTGCCAGAAGGCCTGAGAAACTTTGTCACGCGGACCCAGTTCCATGTATTTGTTTTTCGGCTCGCCCAGCGGCGTTTCCGGGCCCATACCGTAGTCTTGCAGATAACGGTAGCCGTTTTTGTTGACCAGAATACCGCCTTCACCACGGCAACCTTCGGTCATCAGGATACCGGAACCCGGCAGGCCGGTAGGGTGATACTGAACAAATTCCATATCACGCAGCGGAACGCCATGGCTCAGTGCCATACCCATACCGTCACCAGTTACGATGCCACCATTGGTGTTGTAGCGATATACGCGACCCGCACCGCCGGTTGCCATAACTACTGCATTAGCGCGGATCTGCACCAACGTACCTTCCATCATGTTCATGGCTACAAGGCCGCGAACATGACCATCATCGACCAGAATATCCAGCACGAAGTGTTCGTCAAAACGCTGGATCTGCGGGAATTGCAGAGAAGTCTGGAACAGCGTGTGCAGCATATGGAAGCCGGTCTTATCGGCGGCGAACCAGGTACGCTCGATTTTCATGCCGCCGAAGCGACGGACGTTGACGCTACCATCCGGGCGACGGCTCCATGGGCATCCCCACAGTTCCAGTTGGGTCATTTCGGTTGGGCAGTGGTGGACGAAATAATCCACAACATCCTGCTCACATAACCAGTCGCCACCCGCTACTGTATCGTGAAAGTGATATTCGAAGCTGTCATGATCCTGCGCGACAGCGGCTGAGCCCCCTTCAGCGGCAACGGTATGGCTGCGCATCGGGTATACTTTTGAGATTAGTGCGATTTTTGCATTTGGATTTGCCTGCGCGGCAGCAATTGCAGCACGTAATCCCGCGCCACCGGCACCTACAATGGCAAGATCGGCTTGAAAGGTTTGCACGACATTCCTCCAGATTGTTTTTATCCCGCAGCACCGTACTTCAGGGTAAGTATCTGAAAGTTACGGTCTGCGAACGCTATTCCACTGCTCCTTTATAGGTACAACAGTATAGTCTGATGGATAAGTCTGAAATTTGACGAGATCGATTTTTTTAGCGTGCCAGGGGGCTAAATTATCACTGAAGATGATTAATTTAATTACTAAAGCATCATGTTGTGGTTTTTTTAGTCACTGCCCACCGTTGATTGATTCCTGCGTAAAATTTGTCTCGCCGTCGCGTTGCGAGTAGACTTCGTGCCCTTGTTAAAAACTGGAGATTTTACTATGAGCGAAACGGCATCCTGGCAGCCGAGCGCATCCATTCCTAACTTATTAAAGCGCGCGGCGATTATGGCGGAGATCCGTCGTTTCTTTGCCGATCGTGGAGTGCTGGAGGTGGAGACGCCTTGTATGAGCCAGGCGACGGTAACCGATATTCATCTGGTCCCGTTTGAGACACGTTTCGTTGGCCCCGGGCATTCGCAGGGGATGAATCTCTGGTTAATGACCAGCCCGGAATACCATATGAAACGCCTGTTGGTTGCCGGTTGTGGTCCGGTATTCCAGCTGTGCCGCAGCTTTCGTAATGAAGAGATGGGTCGTTATCACAACCCTGAGTTCACGATGCTGGAGTGGTATCGACCGCACTATGATATGTACCGGTTGATGAACGAGGTGGACGATCTTCTGCAACAGGTGCTGGACTGCCCGGCAGCAGAAAGCCTTTCTTATCAGCAAGTCTTCTTGCGTTATCTGGAAATTGATCCGCTCTCTGCTGATAAAACGCAGTTGCGGGAAGTGGCGGCAAAGCTGGATCTCAGCAACGTTGCAGATACCGAAGAAGACCGCGACACGCTGCTGCAACTGTTGTTTACCTTTGGTGTGGAACCGAACATTGGTAAAGAGAAACCAACTTTTGTGTACCATTTTCCAGCCACTCAGGCATCACTGGCACAAATCAGTACCGAGGATCATCGAGTCGCAGAACGCTTCGAGGTCTACTACAAAGGTATTGAGCTGGCGAATGGTTTCCATGAATTGACGGATGCCCGTGAACAGCAACAACGCTTTGAACAGGATAACCGTAAACGTGCGGCACGTGGTTTACCGCAGCATCCTATCGACCATAACCTGATCGAAGCTCTTGAAGTTGGTATGCCCGACTGTTCCGGCGTGGCGTTAGGTGTTGACCGCCTGGTGATGTTAGCACTGGGCGCGGAGACACTGGCAGAAGTGATCGCCTTTAGTGTCGACCGGGCATAATTCTGAAAAATTAGCCATAAATCAACATAGAATGGCGTAGTCAGCGCCATTCTGTAGCATATGTTTTCATTTTTCCGCTAAAGCGCACAATTTAAGACTGGATGTTTGCTATCATCCGGGTATCAATTCTGTTTTAGTTTTATTGTTGCCCACCAATCGGTGGGTAGTGCAGTTAGTTGGCGCGTTTAATATGCGCGCTGAAATGAAGGATGATTTCATGCCTCACACGATAAAAAAGATGAGTCTAATTGGACTCATACTGATGATCTTTACTTCAGTATTCGGTTTTGCGAATAGCCCTTCGGCTTATTATTTAATGGGATATAGTGCGATTCCGTGGTATATATTTTCTGCATTATTATTCTTTATTCCATTCGCCTTAATGATGGCTGAAATGGGGGCTGCCTATCGCAAAGAAGAAGGCGGTATCTATTCCTGGATGAATAATAGCGTTGGACCACGTTTTGCTTTCATCGGCACATTTATGTGGTTTTCCTCTTATATCATTTGGATGGTGAGTACCTCCGCTAAAGTCTGGGTGCCGTTTTCTACTTTCCTCTATGGTAGCGATATGACCCAGCACTGGCGCATTGCTGGGCTTGAGCCTACGCAGGTGGTTGGGCTGCTGGCTGTAGCATGGATGATTCTGGTTACCGTCGTTGCCTCGAAAGGGATTAATAAAATTGCCCGTATTACTGCGGTGGGCGGTATTGCAGTAATGTGTCTTAATTTAGTATTGCTGTTAGTAAGCATTACTATTTTGTTATTAAATGGTGGGCATTTCGCGCAGGATATTAATTTCCTGGCATCACCGAATCCGGGATATCAGTCCGGACTGGCGATGTTATCTTTTGTCGTATTTGCCATTTTTGCTTATGGCGGAATTGAGGCTGTAGGTGGACTGGTAGATAAAACGGAAAACCCAGAAAAGAACTTTGCTAAAGGTATTGTTTTTGCCGCTATTGTTATTTCAATCGGTTATTCGTTGGCAATATTCTTATGGGGCGTCAGCACTAACTGGCAGCAGGTATTAAGTAATGGTTCTGTTAACCTCGGCAATATTACCTATGTGCTGATGAAGAGCCTGGGGATGTCGCTGGGTAACGCGCTGCATTTATCACCTGAAGCGTCATTGTCGCTGGGCGTATGGTTTGCGCGTATTACCGGACTTTCCATGTTCCTCGCTTACACCGGTGCGTTCTTTACGCTCTGCTATTCACCACTGAAAGCAATCATCCAGGGAACGCCGAAAGCCTTGTGGCCGGAGCCGATGACGCGCCTGAACGCCATGGGGATGCCGTCCATTGCCATGTGGATGCAGTGTGGGTTGGTTACTGTCTTCATCCTGCTGGTTTCCTTTGGCGGCGGCACCGCATCGGCGTTCTTTAACAAGCTGACGCTGATGGCGAACGTTTCCATGACCATTCCGTATCTGTTCCTCGCGCTGGCTTTCCCGTTCTTTAAAGCGCGTCAGGATCTCGACAGACCGTTTGTGATTTTCAAAACGCATATGTCGGCAATGATCGCGACGGTGGTTGTCGTACTGGTGGTGACTTTTGCGAACGTCTTCACCATCATCCAGCCAGTGGTTGAGGCCGGAGACTGGGACAGCACATTGTGGATGATTGGCGGCCCTGTCTTCTTCTCTCTGTTAGCGATGGCGATTTACCAGAACTATTGCAGCCGCATGGCGAGTCAGCCTGAGTTAACTTTAGATTGATTGTCTGCAATAACAACTCATCGCCAGTCCGGCGATGAGTTGTCAGGAAGAAATGCGTTATGGATGATACTCTCCGGAGCCGGAGATAACTGAAGATGATGCTAAGCTGCTAAATTAGTCACGTTGGCGTCATTTGGCAGCTTCACACATTACAAACTTCCCGCCTGGCGACGTCTACCCGCAGAAGTTAATGTTCTTCCCGTTTGTTTACCGTTCAGGCTTTCCAGACGCATCTGGAAGGGCGGGAATGGCATATCAATACCGTGGGCGTGGAAGCCTGCCAGAATCAACTGGTGGATCTCATGGCGCAGCGGCATCCGGTGTCCCATTTCAGCGGCGTAAATACGCAATTCGAAAATCTGAACCCCCTGTTGCAGATCCACCAGGAAGGCTTCCGGCGCCGGATTGTCGATTACCAGCGAACAGCGGCGTGCTGCGGTTAGCAGGATCTCCGTCACTTCTTCACTGTTGGCATCGGCAGGAGCCGGAATCGTCAACACCACGCGTGTGACTGAGTCAGAGAGCGACCAGTTGATAAACTGCTCAGTAATAAACGCCTTGTTTGGCACAATAATCTCTTTACGGTCCCAGTCGCTGATGGTGGTGGCACGGGTGTTAATTTTCGTCACGCTACCGGTGAGATCGCGAATTGTCACCGTATCGCCAATGCGAATCGGTTTTTCGAACAGGATAATCAGGCCAGAGATAAAGTTGGCGAAAATCTCCTGCAAACCAAAGCCGAGACCAACACCGAGCGCAGCGACCAGCCACTGCAATTTCGACCACTCAATACCAATCATCGAGAAGCCGACCAGCCCGCCAATCAGCATCAGCAGATATTTGGTGATGGTGGTGATGGCGTAGCCCGTACCCGGCGTTAAATCGAGGTGCTGCAAAATCGCCAGCTCCAGCAGCGCGGGCAGGTTGCGCACCAGCTGCGTGGTGATAATAAACACCAGAATGGCAATCAGCACCGCACCGAGGGTAATCGGTTCCAGACTTTCCACGCCCTGCACTGTGGATGTGACATCCCATAGCGAAATATTTTCGAGGAAGCCAAAAGCGGAATGGATTTCCGACCACAGCACAATGACCGAAAGCAGGGCGATCAGCATCAGGATTGAACGCACCAGCCGTAAGGATTGTGCGCTGATAGCATCGAGATCGACTTCGCTTTCATCGACTTCAATTGCCCCTTCCGGGCTACTGTGATGATGCGCTTCTTCTTCGCCACGCGCACGTTGCGCTAACATCTCTGCCCGGCGATGCTTCGCCCGGTCAAACGCCAGCCTGCGTCGCTGGATCAGCATCCAGCGGCGGATAACATGATAAACCACCAGCAACAGGAACCAGATGGCGACCGATGTTTCCAGCCTTGCCAGCAGAGCTTGCGCCGTTGCCAGATAACCCACCGCTGCGGCGAGAATAGCGACCAGCGGTGCGCCAATCATCATGTTCCACAACATATGGTTAGCAATGTTGTCACCGCTACCTTCTTTGTTGAGATACAGCGGGATACCGGCTTTTTTCAGGCTGAGTGTGACTACCGCCAGTGCACCGCAAATGAGGATAAAGCAAAGACGTCCCAGCGAACCGGAAAACTCGCGGTCGTCGAGATTATCGAACATCATCAGCGCCATAATCAGCGGCACAATAAGCCCGATGCTCATCAGATAGTAGCGCATCCCACGGGAAACCCGTTCGCGCGGCCAGCCAAAATGAGCGATAAACAAGCCGTTCGGGCGGGCAAAGGTGGCACAAATCATCACTACCCACAGCAGCGGCACGGTGGCCGTTACGCCATCGCCAATCGCTACCGCCAGCGGATAAGGCCACGCCTCGCGCAAGCCGTAACCCAGCGTCATCCACAGCACTGGCAGCGGTGATGCGACGAGAATCGACCAGAAAAGGGTGCGCAACGTCAGCCAGAAGTGATCCTGGGTGACTTTGCCGACTTTCGCTGCCGAACGTTCAAGAAAACGGGTGAAATAGCGGCGCGAGTAAATACTGCAACCGACCAGAATCAACGCGCCAAACAGCGGCAAAATCGTCTCTTTGCTGGTCAGCATCATCATGGTGGCTTTACCTAACTGGCTGAAGGTGTCCAGCGAGATCAGACGGCGCAGATCCTGAGCGATCTCCAGCGGCCAGGCGATGGTCATCGGGCGCACGTCAGAGGTCCAGAACAGATAGCGGTGCGTCGCTTCATTGACCTCTTTCAGCGCATCTTCCAGTTGTCCGTTGGAGACTTTCAGCTTGGTCAGTTCAAGCAGTAGCGTGTCGCCACCCTGGAGTAAGGAGTTCAGTAACTCACGCTGAGTACGCAATTGTGCTTCAAGAATACGGTTTTGTTCGGCGGTAAGTGGTTGACCGTCGGCCTGATGGATTTGCCGTAGCAGCGGCTGTTTATTGAGGAGATCCTCATAACGTAACCGTTGCACGCGCAACTGCGCCATTTCAGTATCCAGTTGCTGCGGTTTGGGCATTTCCGGCAGTCGTGCCACCTGCGCCCGCAGTGCTTCGCCGAGCAGGTTTGACGAACCCAGCCATTGTGATTGTTCACGTAGCGTATTCAGCGCCTGCCGAACCTGCAACGTCTGGCTGGTAGCCTGACGTTGCTGTGAAGCGACGAGATCCATCCGCTGCGCCTGCTGATTCAACGCCGCCGACAGTTCGCGGTTAATTTTGAATTGAGCGACGATATCTTTCGGCAAATCGGCACTGCTTTCTGCCAGTAATTCAGTGCTTTCGAGTGCCCGTTCAGCCTCAAGCTGGCGTTGGCTATTCAACTGGTTACGCAATGCCTGCAAATACGCATCCAGTTGTTGACTCTCTTTTTCTGCCAGTGCCGAACGCAGACGCGCCAGTTCCTGACGGTTATTGGCGGAAAGTTGTGCCAGTTCGAGCTCATCGACCAATGATTTCAAACGCGCGGAGTCGGCCTGCAACGCGAAATTTTGCGCCTGATTAAGTGGACTATTTCCCGTAAGTGTCCCGAGACGACGCTCGATTTCATTCAACTGGCGGCGGGCGTCGGTTTGCTGTTGCGGCAGTTGATTCAGCGAATCCGCAATCTCGCGGGCGCGCTCCTGTTCTTGCTGAGCCTGACGGCTTTTATCCAGCAATTGACTGCTGACCTGGAGAATTTCCTGATTCAGCGCGTCGGTAGACATCCCCGGCGACACGCTGCGCGGCTCATCACGCATGTTGTTCAACTGCGCGCGCAGAGTAGCGGAGAGTTTGGGGTAATTATCGATAACTTGCTGATATTGCTTGATGCGCTCAAGGGAGCCTTTTTGCTCCTCAAGCGCATTTAAGGCAGACTGGAGCGCCTCTACGACTTCTGGCTGCGCGGGTTTCGCCGCTTTTGCCTGCTCCAGTTCCTGGGTGATTTGTTTGCTATCGGGGGCCGTCGCGGCGTACGCCCCCCAACTGAGGCACCAGGCCATCAGAAAAGTGATAATCAGGCGCACGTCAGCGTTTCCTTTGATGGATTAGACCTGGTCTTTGTTGTCGTCAACCAATGGGCTGGCGTCGTGTTCTGCCTGGATCTCTTCAGCAGGAAGCGGGGCAGGTTCAGCTTCTGGGGTAACAAAGGGTTCGGTAGATACTGCCAGTGGCTGACCAATCTTAGTGACAGAAAGGCTTGCCAGTTGCTCAACCAGATTCACTTTACCCGGTGCAAACAGGTTGATAACGGTAGAGCCGAGTTTAAAGCGCCCCATTTCCTGGCCTTTCAGCAGTGCCACGGAGCCGTCGTTTTCCCCTGCAGGCCAGATCCAGCGTTTGATGATGCCTTCGCGCGGCGGCGTAATGGTGCCCGCCCAGACCGTCTCAATGCTGCCAACAATCGTAGCACCGACCAGAATCTGCGCCATCGGGCCAAATTCGGTATCGAACAGGCAGATTACGCGTTCGTTGCGGGCAAACAGATTTGGCACGTTCTGAGCGGTGAGATGGTTAACGGAGAAGAGATCGCCCGGCACGTAGATCATCTCCCGCAGAATGCCGTTGCACGGCATATGTACGCGGTGGTAGTCACGCGGGGAGAGGTAAGTGGTCACAAACGTACCATTGCGGAAAAGATCCGCCATCAGGTAGTTACCCGCCAGCAGGGCTTCGAGGCTGTAGTTGTGGCCTTTGGCTTGCAGGATTTTATCTTCTTCGATTTTACCTAACTGGCTAATAACGCCATCGGCAGGCATGACCAGGACATTTGGATCGGTATCGATTGGGCGTACTTCGTCACGCAACGGACGGACAAAAAATTCGTTAAAGGTGCGGTAACTGGCGGTGTCCGGCTTTTGTGCCTCTTGCATGTCGACCTTGTAGTATTTAACGAACAGATCGATAACCAGTTTTGTCAGCCATCCTGCCCGCTTGCTTGCGCCCCAACCCGCCAGGCGAGTAAGCCATAGTTTTGGCAGAATGTACTGTAGCGAAAGTTTAAATGAATTTAACAAGGTAGCCTCCAGGCCATTGTTTTGTCGTTCCTGATCCGGCGTTCATGCCGGATCCTGAAAAAAAGGGGACGATTCTAACGACGGTTAGCTTAATTGTCAGTCATCCGTATCAGAAAAGTTTTTACGCGTTTTTACCTGCGCCATGCTTTCCAGAATACGGTGATAGTTTTCGAAACGAGTTTCCGCGATTTTCCCCTCATCAACCGCTTCACGGATTGCGCAGCCCGGATCGGTATCGTGTTTGCAATCGCGATATTTACACAGGCCTAAGTAATCATGAAATTCGACAAAGCCTTGAGTGATTTGTTCCGGTGCCAGATGCCAGAGGCCAAATTCACGTACGCCAGGGGAATCAATGACATCGCCGCCGTGCGGAAAGTGATACAGCCGGGCAGCAGTGGTGGTGTGCTGACCGAGACCGGAGTTGTCCGAGACATCGTTGGTCAGGATCTCTTTTTGCAGCCCCAGCAGCGCGTTAAGCAGACTGGATTTGCCGACGCCGGACTGTCCGGCAAAAATGCTGATGCGCCCGGTCAACGCCTCTTCCAGCGGTTTCAGCCCATCCTGAGTATGGCTGGAAACCATCAATACGCGATAACCGATGTTGCGATAAATATCCATCTGCTCGTTGACGAATGCCATGCCTTCGTCGTCCAGCAGGTCTATCTTGTTGAGCACGATAATCGGTTCAATCTGCAAGGTTTCGCAGGCCACCAGGTAACGGTCGATAATATTGAGCGACAGCTCCGGCAAAATAGCGGAGACAATGACAATCTGGTCGATGTTGGCGGCAATAGGTTTCACGCCGTCGTAGAAATCCGGGCGCGTCAACACCGAGGTGCGCTCATGCACCGCTTCCACGATCCCTTTGACATTTACGCCTTCTGCCGCTGGTTTACCCGGACGCCAGACCACGCGATCGCCGGTTACCAGCGAACGGATGGTACGGCGAATATTGCAGCGGTGAACTTCGCCGTCTGCGGATTCCACATCAGCGTGCATACCAAAACGGCTGATGACGATACCTTCATCAGGCTCGCCAAACAGATTGTCGTCGTAGTCGGGCTTCTCCTTAGACGTTTTAAGACGACGCTGGTGATTGGCGTTCACACGGCGCTGTTGGCCTTTGGAGAGTTTATTTTTACTCAATCGTACTGACTCCTGGTCGCCCCTGATGGGCAAAACATCTATGATACACGCAATTGTGGATCAATATAGTCACTGTGAATGGGTGGAAAATAGCATGAGTGCCAATGAAAACAACCTGATTTGGATCGATCTTGAGATGACCGGTCTGGATCCCGAGCGCGATCGCATTATTGAGATTGCCACGCTGGTGACCGATGCCAACCTGAATATTCTGGCAGAAGGGCCGACCATTGCAGTACATCAGTCCGATGAACAGCTGGCGCTGATGGATGACTGGAATGTCCGTACCCATACCGCCAGCGGGCTGGTGGAGCGCGTGAAAGCGAGCACGATGGGCGATCGGGAAGCTGAACTGGCAACGCTCGAATTTTTAAAACAGTGGGTGCCTGCGGGAAAATCGCCGATTTGCGGTAACAGCATCGGTCAGGACCGTCGCTTCCTGTTTAAATACATGCCGGAGCTGGAAGCCTACTTCCACTACCGTTATCTTGATGTCAGCACCCTGAAAGAGCTGGCGCGCCGCTGGAAGCCGGAAATTCTTGATGGTTTTACCAAGCAGGGGACGCATCAGGCGATGGATGATATCCGTGAATCGGTGGCGGAGCTGGCTTACTACCGCGAACATTTTATCAAGCTGTAAAATTTTTCCTGGTCACGTAACCGCCGGATTCCACTTGCGGCGGCGTGGGTTTGGCGCTAAATTGAACTTCTTGCTGATAATTTCAGCACTTGAGATAAAAACTCAAAAAAAAATTTTTAGGGGGGTTGCAGAGGGAAAGATTTCTCGTATAATGCGCCTCCCGTAACGACGCAGAAATGCGAAATTACGAAAGCAAAAATTAAGTAGTACGCGGGAATAGCTCAGTTGGTAGAGCACGACCTTGCCAAGGTCGGGGTCGCGAGTT
>NZ_JABWMT020000032.1:0-38983 GCF_013368915.2 Escherichia sp. 93.1518 | reverse complement strand
CCTGGATGTGCTCCAGCATATGGCCGAGGTGGATTGAGCCGTTAGCGTACGGCAGTGCGCACGTCACCAGAATTTTCTTCGCGACTTGAGTCATAGTAGGCATTACTTCTTAGTAGTGAAAAGGGGTTAGATAGTACCAAATGGGAAAATGTTAAGTAAGTACTTATCTATTTTCTTCAGGTAAACTATTTAGCTGATGGTTTATCTATATAAATAAGGAGTCGGGATGAACGAACAATCCCAGGCCAAATCACCAGAAGCCTTGCGCGCAATGGTCGCCGGGACACTGGCTAATTTTCAGCACCCAACCCTGAAGCATAACCTTACCACGCTGAAAGCGTTGCATCATGTCGCCTGGATGGACGACACCCTGCATGTGGAGCTGGTTATGCCGTTCGTCTGGCATAGCGCGTTCGAAGAGTTAAAAGAGCAATGTAGCGCCGAATTGTTGCGTATCACCGGGGCAAAAGCTATCGACTGGAAACTGTCGCATAATATTGCCACCCTGAAACGCGTTAAAAATCAGCCGGGAATTAACGGCGTGAAGAACATTATCGCGGTCAGTTCCGGCAAAGGCGGCGTGGGTAAATCCTCCACGGCGGTAAACCTGGCGCTGGCGCTGGCGGCGGAAGGCGCGAAAGTCGGTATTCTGGATGCCGACATTTATGGTCCGTCTATCCCAACCATGCTGGGGGCAGAAAATCAGCGTCCGACCTCGCCGGACGGGACTCACATGGCACCGATTATGTCTCATGGCCTGGCAACCAATTCAATTGGTTATCTGGTCACTGACGACAACGCGATGGTGTGGCGTGGCCCGATGGCGAGCAAGGCGTTAATGCAGATGTTGCAGGAAACTTTGTGGCCGGATCTCGACTATCTGGTGCTCGACATGCCGCCAGGCACCGGTGACATTCAATTGACACTAGCGCAAAACATTCCAGTAACCGGCGCAGTAGTGGTCACCACGCCGCAGGACATCGCGTTGATCGACGCGAAAAAAGGCATTGTGATGTTCGAGAAAGTCGAAGTTCCGGTGCTCGGTATTGTCGAGAACATGAGCGTCCATATTTGCAGTAACTGTGGTCATCATGAGCCGATTTTCGGCACTGGCGGTGCAGAGAAACTGGCCGAGAAATATCACACGCAGTTGCTGGGGCAGATGCCATTACACATCTCCTTACGTGAAGATCTCGATAAAGGCACGCCAACGGTTATCAGTCGTCCGGAAAGTGAATTTACCACTATCTACCGCCAGCTGGCTGACCGCGTGGCTGCCCAGCTCTACTGGCAGGGTGAAGTCATTCCTGGCGAGATTTCCTTCCGCGCGGTCTAACGCGTATTAACCTTTCTGGTCATTCCTTATACACCGCAGCAATAATATATTGATGCGGTGTATTTATTTTTGTGGCTTTAAATGAACACTTTTTTAATGCTGCAAATATTCAGCGGATCTTAGTCCTAAACTGTACAAAGTAGATTGATCGTACAGGTAAAGCCTCTTTATCATCCTTCGTGGCTGTGTAGTGGATGTACAGCTATAGTTTGTTATGCACTCAATCTATCCAGGCATAACCTTTACTACAGGGATAACGTTCAATGAATAAGTATTGGCTGTCAGGAATTATTTTTCTCGCTTATGGATTGGCGTCACCCGCGTTCTCATCAGATACTGCCACATTAACTATCAATGGCAGGATCAGCCCCCCGACATGCAGTATGGATATTGTTAATAGCCAACTCCAACAGCATTGCGGTCAGGTATCGCAAAGCGTTGATACCCGGCATCGGATTTCTTCGCCGGTAAAAGGCGTTACTACAGAGCTGGTAGCGGGCAACGATAGCAAACGTCGAATCGTATTAAATCGCTACGATTAATCAGGCAACACTGTTTTAATCATATTTTGAAAGCTCAAATCACTCTTATGAATGATTTGAGCTTTTTTATATATTTGAAGAATGTGGTTAACAATAAATTATATCAATTAATAGATGTGGTAAATATTTAACTTTCTTAAGTATTTGTTGTAATTATATTGCAATAGTTAATTTGTTTTAAATCAATAAAACAATGTGTTTACATTGCGGCAACTTTCTGTGTGTGAGAAATTTGTTTCCACGAGATACAGACTCTTAACAACCAAAATAAATTCTATTAAGGAACCTATTATGAAACATTCAATTATTGCTGCCGCTGTCTTTTCTTCTTTTTTCATGAGTGCTGGCGTATTTGCTGCAGACGTTGATACCGGAACTTTAACCATTAAGGGGAATATTGCAGAGTCTCCGTGTAAATTTGAAGCGGGTGGTGATTCAGTAAGTATTAATATGCCAACCGTACCAACCACTGTCTTTGAAGGTAAAGCGAAATATTCTACCTATGATGATGCCGTCGGTGTAACCAGTAGCATGTTAAAAATTAGCTGTCCGAAAGAAGTAGCTGGTGTAAAACTCTCGTTGATCACCAATGATAAAATAACCGGAAATGATAAGGCTATAGCCAGTAGTAACGATACCGTGGGTTATTATCTCTATTTAGGTGATAACAGTGATGTACTGGATGTTTCAGCGCCTTTTAATATTGAAAGCTATAAAACAGCGGATGGTCAATATGCGATTCCGTTTAAAGCGAAATACCTGAAACTGACAGAAAGCTCAGTGCAATCAGGTGATGTGGTATCTTCTTTAGTTATGCGTGTGGCTCAGGATTAATAATTAAATAAATTTGCAAGTTTCTCCAGGCAATAAACATGGCCGCTATCCCCATGGCGGCCTTTTAATTCAAGGGGCATTAAGATGAAAGGATTATTACCTTTACTCATTTTTTCTATGGGCATTCCCGCCCATGCCGGAATTGTCATCTACGGGACGCGAATTATTTACCCGGCAGAAAAAAAAGAAGTGATGGTGCAGTTGATGAATCAGGGAAATCGCTCTTCGCTGCTGCAGGCGTGGATTGATGATGGCGACACGTCGCTGCCACCAGAAAAAATTCAGGTTCCTTTCATGTTAACGCCGCCAGTGGCAAAAATAGGAGCAAATTCCGGGCAGCAAGTAAAAATTAAAATTATGCCGAATAAGCTGCCTACTAATAAGGAGAGTATTTTTTATCTGAATGTTCTGGATATTCCACCAAATAGTCCAGAGCAAGAAGGCAAGAATGCACTGAAGTTTGCGATGCAAAACAGAATCAAATTGTTTTACCGACCGTCGGGTATTGCTCCGGTAAATAAAGCAACGTTTAAGAAATTGCTGGTAAATCGTAGCGGCAATGGACTGGTGATAAAAAATGATTCACCGAACTGGGTGACTATTTCCGATGTAAAAGCGAACAATGTCAAAGTCAATTATGAAACCATCATGATTGCGCCATTAGAAAGCCAGAGTGTTAACGTCAAAACTAATAATACGAATAACTGGCATTTGACCATTATTGATGATGATGGCAACTATATTAGCGACAAAATTTAATTGCAGGAGCTGCCTATGTTGAGAATAACCCCACTCGCATCAGCAATCGTTGTGTTATTGCTCGGCATTGAAGTTCATGCAGCAGAAGAAACCTTTGATACCCATTTTATGATGGGCGGAATGAAAGACCAACAGGTTGCTCATATTCGCCTGGATGATAATCAACCTTTACCGGGTCAGTATGACGTCGATATTTATGTCAATAAGCAATGGCGTGGAAAATACGAGGTTATCGTTAAGGATAATCCCGAAGAAACATGCCTGGCGAGAGAAATTATAAAGCGGTTAGGTATTAATACCGATAACTTCGCCAGTGGCAGTCAATGTTTAACATTAGAGCAACTTGTTCAGGGCGGGAGCTATGCCTGGGATATCGGTGTTTTTCGTTTAGATTTCAGCGTTCCGCAAGCCTGGGTTGATGAACTGGAAAGTGGTTATGTTCCGCCGGAAAACTGGGAACGGGGTATTAATGCTTTTTATACCTCTTATTATATGAGCCAGTATTACAGCGACTATAAAGCGTCGGGTAATAGTAAGAGTAGTTATATTCGTTTTAACAGTGGATTAAATCTGCTGGGGTGGCAACTGCATTCTGATGCCAGTTTCAGCAAAACGGATAACAATCCTGGGGAGTGGAAAAGCAATACCCTATATCTGGAACGCGGATTTGCACAAATTCTCGGCACGCTGCGTGTTGGTGATATGTACACCTCAAGCGATATTTTTGACTCTGTTCGCTTTAGCGGCGTGCGACTGTTTCGCGATATGCAGATGTTGCCTGACTCGAAGCAAAATTTTACCCCACGGGTGCAGGGGATTGCGCAGAGCAACGCGCTGGTAACTATTGAACAAAACGGTTTTGTCGTTTACCAGAAGGAGGTTCCGCCAGGCCCGTTTTCGATTACTGATCTGCAGTTAGCGGGTGGTGGAGCGGATCTTGATGTTAGTGTGAAAGAGGCTGACGGTTCGGTTACCACGTATCTGGTGCCTTATTCGGCGGTGCCAAATATGTTGCAACCGGGCGTGTCGAAATATGATTTTGCGGCGGGTCGTAGCCATATTGAAGGAGCAAATAAGCAAAGCGATTTTGTTCAGGTCGATTACCAGTATGGCTTTAATAATTTATTAACGCTGTATGGCGGCACGATGATTGCCAATAATTACTACGCGTTTACTCTTGGGACTGGCTGGAATACACGCATTGGCGCAATTTCTGTCGATGCAACAAAATCTCATAGTAAGCAAGATAATGGCGATGTTTTTGACGGACAAAGTTATCAGATAGCCTACAACAAATTTGTGACTCAAACATCGACGCGTTTTGGCCTGGCAGCCTGGCGTTATTCTTCGCGCGATTACCGGACGTTTAACGATTATGTCTGGGCAAATAATAAAGATAATTATCGTCGCGATAAAAATGATGTCTATGATATTGCCGATTATTACCAGAATGATTTTGGCCGTAAAAATAGCTTCTCTGCCAATATGAGCCAGTCATTGCCCGAAGGCTGGGGTTCTGTGTCATTAAGTACGTTATGGCGAGATTACTGGGGGCGTAGCGGCAGCAGTAAAGATTATCAGTTGAGTTACTCCAATAACTTGCAACGGATAAGCTATACCCTCGCAGCAAGTCAGGCGTATGACGAGAATCATCATGAAGAGAAACGCTTTAATATTTTTATCTCGATTCCCTTTGACTGGGGTGATGACGTCACGACACCACGGCGGCAAATATATATGTCTAACTCAACGACGTTTGATGATCAGGGTATTGCCTCAAACAATACAGGAATATCGGGAACTGTTGGGAGCCGCGATCAGTTTAACTATGGTGTCAACCTGAGTCATCAGCATCAGGGAAATGAAACGACAGCTGGTGCAAATTTAACCTGGAACGCGCCGATGGCGACAGTGAATGGTAGTTA
The DNA here is from genome assembly GCF_013368915.2 of Escherichia sp. 93.1518. Lineage (NCBI taxonomy): Bacteria > Pseudomonadati > Pseudomonadota > Gammaproteobacteria > Enterobacterales > Enterobacteriaceae > Escherichia > Escherichia sp. 93.1518. The sequence goes on along the minus strand of NZ_JABWMT020000032.1, from coordinate 33,587 downwards.
TAGTCAGTCCAGCACGTATAGGCAGGCTGGAGCCAGTATTTCAGGGGGCGTTATCGCCTGGTCTGGCGGTGTGAATCTGGCAAACCGTCTTTCTGAAACGTTTGCTGTGATGTATGCACCAGGAATTAAAGATGCCTACGTGAATGGACAAAAATATCGCACGACAAATCATAATGGGGTGGTGGTATACGACGGAATGACCTCTTATCGGGAAAATCACCTGATGCTGGATGTGTCGCAAAGCGATAGCGAAACAGAATTACGCGGTAACCGGAAAATTGCCGCCCCTTATCGCGGTGCGGTCGTGCTGGTTAATTTTGATACCGATCAGCGCAAGCCCTGGTTTATAAAAGCGTTAAGAGCGGATGGACAACCATTAACGTTTGGTTATGAAGTCAATGATATCCATGGTCATAATATTGGCGTTGTCGGTCAGGGAAGTCAGCTTTTTATACGCACCAATGAAATTCCGCCATCAGTTAATGTGGCTATTGATAAACAACAAGGGCTTTCATGCACAATCACCTTCGGTAAACAGATTGATGAAAGTAGAACTTATATTTGCCAATAAGCATCGGGTAACTTTATGAGAATTAATATAGTGTTATTTATATTCATGATGATGGTTATACCTGCGAGCTATGCGGCATGTTATGGAGAGTTGTCAGCGCAGCATAATTTGGTTGTTCAGGGGGATTTTGCGCTAACTCAAACACAAACGGCGACATATGAACATAATTTTAATGATTCGTCATGCGTGAGTACGAATACTATTACCCCCATGAGTCCTTCGGATATTATTGTTGGGCTTTATAACGATACCATTAAATTAAATTTACATTTTGAATGGACTAACAAAAGCAGCATCACATTATCAAATAACCAGACCAGTTTCACCAGTGGTTATTCAGTAACGGTGACATCGGCAGCCAGTAACGCGAAAGTGAATGTTTCTGCGGGGGGCGGCGGAGCAGTGATGATTAATGGTGTCGCGACATTATCCAGTGCTTCATCAACAACGCGTGGGAGTGCCGCAGTACAATTTTTACTGTGTTTGTTAGGAGGAAAGTCGTGGGATGCATGTGTGAATAGCTACAGAAATGCATTGGCACAGAATGCAGGTGTCTATTCCTTTAATCTGGCATTGTCATACAACCCGATAACAACGACCTGCAAACCTGATGATTTATTAATTACTTTAGAGAGTATTCCCGTTTCACAGTTACCAGCCACAGGTAACAAAACAACAATAAATAGCAAGAAAGGGGATATTATTCTGCGTTGTAAAAATTTATTAGGTCAACAAAATCAAACATCACGGAAAATGCAGGTGTATTTATCAAGTTCTGACTTGTTAACCAGCAGTAACACGATACTGAAAGGTGCGGAAGATAATGGCGTAGGATTTATTCTTGAAAGTAATGGTTCGCCAGTCACACTTTTAAATATCACTGACAGTAGTACAGGATATACAAATTTAAAGGAAATTGCGGCTAAGTCAAAAATTACAGATACAACGGTCTCAATTCCAATAACAGCCAGTTACTATGTTTATGATAAAAACAAAATTAAATCTGGCGCACTGGAGGCTACCGCATTAATCAACGTGAAATATGACTAATAACAAGTAAGACGAGCAAGTGGCTAATAATAAAAAATAACAAGGTGTCTGCATTTCCCCCTCATGATGAGGGGGCTTTTTTTAGCGATGGTAAAATATTTCGCCGTCGTAGGCTTTAATGATTTTACCGTCAGTGTCGTTGATCAACACATATGCGCCCCCCATATAGGTCCAGTGGGTTCCGGCGTCAGGCGCAGGCAGGTTACGCAACTGCCACTGCTTAATATTGTACTCATCGGTGCGGTACATCTCTGGAACGGTATCGCCTGGTTTGAAATGCTTGAAGTCAGCGATGAAACTGCTCAACTCATACTTTGAAATTCCAGAGGCATTGGTCGAACCCGCAGTGGCCGGTGCGGCCCACGCTACGCTGGTTGCCAGCAACAGCGCACCCAACAATAACTTATTTCTTATGGTCATATACTCTCCACGTTGGGGATCAGTAAAATCAGTCGCATATCTTTCCTGTCATACAATATAACCGACAAGCGATATTTTGTTAGTGATCCCATGATTTCGTAAAAAGTGTAAATGAAAGGATGCTGTAAAAGCATCCTCATCGGGCGAAGAGTCAGCGGAAATAGCTGATTTAAGAATCATCCTGGGTTGAAGATAACATGCAAGCCCAAAGGATTGAGTTATCGGATTATGCCCATAACGCCATGCACGCCTATATACACTCCGACTAAGCCAATTAACAGGCTGGAAAAATAGGGGGCTTTTTTGGCGAGTGTGTTAAAGCCGCTCCAGCGTTTTGCCACTTGCTGGACACTGATTGCCGCGCCAACGCCCACGGTGACCAGCGTTAGCGCGAGGCCAATACTGAAGCTAACGACCAGAGTTGCTCCCAGAGTGAGGGCTTTCAGTTGAATACAAATCAGCAGCACAGTTATCGCTGCAGGGCAGGGGATCAGTCCGCCAGTCAAGCCAAACAGTAAAATCTGCCAGTTCGTGACTTCCCTGCCATCAAAGCGTCGTTTAATGTCATTTGCGTGAGCCAGCTCATGGGCGTCCTGATATTCGACATTCTCGCCATGTTCGTGATGGTGATGATGTTCGTGATCATGGTCATGATGGTGGTGCTCGTGATCATGCCCGTGCATATTCTCAAGCCAGTTTCGTTCACCGCGCCATGTGCGCCAGAACATCCATAATGCGGTGCCGAGAATGATGACCGCAGAAATTAACTGTAGCCACGGTTCCGCCGACTGCGCAGTAAAGCGTTTGCTGATCACCATCCCGCCAAAGGCAATCAACCAGACTACCGCAGTATGCGAAATGGTTGCTGCCAGTCCAAGCATTACCGCCTGTTTAATCGTACCTTTAATGGCGATGATAAACGCCGCCATCATCGTTTTTGAGTGCCCTGGCTCCAGGCCATGAAGCGCACCAAGTAAGATGGCGCTGGGAATAAAAAACCAGGCGTTTCCTTGCTGAAGAAGAGTGGTAAATTCAGTCATGATAATAATTCTTAGTATTAAATGGATGCAGAGATTCTACTCCCCCCCAGTACATGATACTACCCCCCAGTAGATTAATAGTGCTATGATTTTTCATTATCTTGTTAACCAGGTGTTGCCATGTCTCATACCATCCGCGATAAACAGAAACTGAAAGCGCGTGCCAGTAAGATTCAGGGCCAGGTCGTTGCGCTCAAGAAAATGCTCGATGAACCGCATGAATGCGCTGCCGTTCTACAACAGATTGCCGCCATTCGTGGTGCGGTAAACGGCCTGATGCGGGAAGTGATTAAAGGGCATCTGACGGAACACATTGTTCACCAGGGTGATGAACTAAAGCGTGAAGAAGACCTGGATGTTGTCCTTAAGGTGCTGGATTCTTATATAAAATAGTTCCGTAACGTTATTGTAATACTGCCGTTTTTCCTCGTTTACAACGCGCGCGCCGGACATTAACATCCTCCTTTGCGATCCATCATCGCAACCAAACGACTCGGGGTGCCCTTCTGCGTGAAGGCTGAGAAATACCCGTATCACCTGATCTGGATAATGCCAGCGTAGGGAAGTCACGGACCACCAGGTCATTGCTTCTTCACGTTATGGCAGGAGCAAACTATGCAAGTCGACCTGCTGAGTTCCGCGCAATCTGCGCACACGTTACACCTTTTTCACCAACATTCCCCTCTTGTGCACTGCATGACCAACGATGTGGTGCAAACCTTTACTGCTAATACCTTGCTGGCGCTTGGTGCATCGCCAGCGATGGTTATCGAAACCGAAGAGGCCAGTCAGTTTGCGGCCATCGCCAGTGCGTTGCTGATTAACGTTGGCACACTGACGCAGCCACGCGCACAGGCGATGCGTGCCGCCGTTGAGCAAGCAAAAAGCTCTCAAACACCCTGGACGCTTGATCCAGTAGCGGTTGGTGCACTCGATTATCGCCGCCGTTTTTGTCTGGAACTCCTGTCTCATAAACCAAGCGCCATACGCGGTAATGCTTCGGAAATCATGGCATTAGCAGGCATTGCCAATGGTGGTCGTGGTGTAGATACTACTGACGCCGCCGCCAACGCGTTGCCCGCCGCACAAACTCTGGCAAATGAAACCGGCGCAATCGTCGTGGTCACTGGCGACGTGGATTATGTTACCGATGGTTGTCGCACCGTTGGCATTCATGGCGGTGACCCGTTAATGACCAGAGTAGTAGGAACTGGCTGCGCATTATCGGCAGTTGTTGCTGCCTGTTGTGCATTACCAGGCGATCAGTTGAAAAATGTCGCATCTGCCTGTCACTGGATGAAACAAGCGGGAGAACGCGCAGTCATCAGAAGCAAAGGGCCGGGCAGTTTCGTCCCACATTTCCTTGATGCGCTCTGGCTGCTGACGCAGGAGGTGCAGGCATGAAACGGATTAACGCTCTGACGATAGCCGGTACTGACCCGAGCGGCGGCGCGGGGATTCAGGCCGATCTTAAAACCTTTTCGGCACTTGGCGCTTATGGCTGTTCGGTAATCACCGCGCTGGTGGCGCAAAATACCCGTGGCGTACAGTCGGTGTATCGCATTGAGCCTGATTTTGTCGCTGCACAGCTCGATTCGGTGTTCAGCGATGTGCGAATCGACACCACCAAAATCGGCATGTTGGCAGAAACCGATATCGTTGAAGCGGTAGCAGAACGGCTGCAACGTTATCAGATCCAAAACGTGGTGCTGGATACCGTCATGCTGGCGAAAAGCGGCGACCCTCTGCTTTCACCTTCGGCGGTAGCCACGCTGCGTAGTCGATTATTGCCACAGGTTTCATTAATTACTCCGAACTTGCCGGAAGCAGCCGCTTTGCTCGATGCGCCACACGCGCGTAATGAACAGGAAATGCTGGAGCAGGGACGTGAATTATTGGCGATGGGCTGTGGCGCTGTGCTGATGAAAGGCGGTCATCTGGATGATGAACAAAGCCCGGACTGGCTGTTTACTCGCGACGGCGAACAACGCTTTGCTGCGCCGCGTATTATGACCAAAAACACCCACGGCACCGGTTGTACGCTCTCTGCGGCACTGGCGGCGTTGCGCCCGCGTCATACAAACTGGGCTGATACCGTTCAGGAAGCAAAAAGCTGGCTGTCGGCAGCGTTAGCCCAGGCAGACTCACTGGAAGTCGGCCACGGAATTGGTCCGGTTCACCACTTCCACGCCTGGTGGTGAGCACCGTACTATAGCTGCTTTGGTTATTGTCAGCTTTTTTGCGCTGAAATTCAGGGATGAAACTAATGCAGCTAAAAATCGTCAGTCGCAAAAAATTCACCGCTTTGTTATGCGCTCTGGGGCTAATTTCCATCGTTGCGATTTATCCCCGCCAGACGGTGAATTTTTTCTATTCCACAGCAATTCAGATCAAAGACTACATTCACTTTTACGGTTATCGCCCGGTCAAATCTTTTGCTATTCGCATTCCTGCCAGTTACACCATTCACGGAATAGATGTTTCACGCTGGCAGGAGCGGATCGACTGGCAGCGGGTGGAAAAAATGCGCGATAACGGTATCCGCTTACAATTTGCCTTTATTAAGGCGACGGAAGGCGAAAAGCTGGTGGATCCCTATTTTTCGCGTAACTGGCGTCAAAGCCGCGAAAATGGCCTACTGCGCGGGGCGTATCACTATTTTTCTCCGTCGGTAGCTGCGCCGGTTCAGGCGCGATTATTTCTGCAAACGGTGGATTTTACACAAGATGATTTTCCTGCGGTGCTGGACGTAGAAGAGCGGGGAAAATTATCAGCAAAAGAATTACGCAAGCGGGTCAGTCAGTGGTTAAAAATGGTTGAAAGGAGCACGGGCAAAAAGCCGATTATTTATGCTGGTGCGACGTTTTATCACACTAATCTGGCGGGATATTTCAATGAATATCCGTGGTGGGTGGCTCACTATTATCAACGTCGCCCGGACAATGACGGCCTGGCCTGGCGTTTCTGGCAGCATTCCGACCGTGGACAGGTGGATGGCATTAATGGTCCGGTAGATTTTAATGTGTTTAATGGCACGGGGGAGGAGTTGCAGGCATTCGTTCATGGGATTAAAGAAACGCCTTAAATAAGAAGCAGTGATATACTCCCACCAGACTCCCCGGCAGGAAAAAGACAAATGGAACAAGCGCATACCCAGCTTATCGCCCAACTGAACGAACGTATTTTAGCGGCTGACAACACGCCGCTTTATATTAAGTTTGCCGAAACGGTAAAAAATGCCGTGCGCAGCGGGGTGCTGGAGCATGGCAATATTTTGCCCGGCGAACGCGATTTAAGTCAGTTAACCGGCGTTTCGCGCATTACGGTGCGCAAGGCGATGCAGGCGCTGGAAGAAGAGGGTGTGGTGACGCGTTCGCGTGGTTACGGCACGCAGATCAACAACATTTTCGAATACTCGTTAAAAGAAGCGCGAGGCTTTTCGCAGCAGGTGGTGTTGCGCGGTAAAAAGCCCGACACGCTGTGGGTTAACAAGCGAGTGGTAGAGTGCCCCGAAGACGTCGCGCAGCAGCTGGCGGTTGAAGCAGGAAGTGATGTCTTCTTGCTTAAGCGCATTCGCTACGTGGATGAAGAAGCGGTATCGATTGAGGAGTCGTGGGTTCCTGCGCATTTAATTCATGATGTTGATGCCATCGGTATTTCTCTTTATGACTACTTTCGCAGTCAGCATATTTTTCCAAAGCGTACCCGTTCCCGCGTTAGCGCCCGAATGCCGGATGCCGAGTTTCAGTCACATATTCAGTTAGATAGCAAAATACCGGTGCTGGTGATCAAGCAAGTGGCGCTTGACCAACAGCAACGGCCAATTGAATACAGCATCAGTCACTGTCGCAGCGATCTATATGTTTTTGTGTGCGAGGAGTAGTTCCTCGCGCGTTGGCGCGCAATCACCGCCGCGATGTCCGACAACCCACGACGCCACCGCATTACCCAGCAACACTGCATCTGCCAGTAACAGACCGGATGCCAGCCCGGCAAGTACGCCACCTGCATGGCTATCACCTGCACCAATCGTATCAACGACTTGCGTTGGAAATGCCGGAACACAGCCTGATGCGTTGTCGCTGAAATACCAGGCACCTTCTTTATCCAGACGAACGATCAATGGCGCGGCAAATTTCTCCTGCCACTGCTTGCCAGTCGTTGTTATATCTGCGGATAAACGAAAACGTTCGGCAGCAATTTCAGCCTCCTGGCGATTAAGCGACACCAGCGGTCGACAAGCCATGATGCGCGCAAGTAATGCATCCGGGATATCGCCAATACGAGGGCCAAAATCAATAAACGGCGTCACGTCTTGCAGTCCCTCCAGCCAATCCACCAACAATTCGCCGCAAGGCGAGGCCAGTTGATAACCAGAAAAATAGAGCAGGCTACCAGGTGTAACGGTTAGTCGCGCCAGCCACTGGTGATTCCACTGATTTTCCACGCCGCTGAACGACATAAAAGTGCGTTCGCCATCCGGCTCAACCAGCGCCAGACACCAGCCGTTATCGCCTTTGGCATTATCGATCAGGCTGATTAATCCCTCTTTTGCCATTCGGTTGCGAATAATCTCCGCCCACCCCCCCTGACCGAGCGGCAAGGCGTTACCCGCTTCGATACCGAGACGCTTTAACGCCACGGCAATGTTCAACGCACAGCCGCCAACATTTACGCTCTGCTGTTTCAGTTCGATATCGCACCCGCGCCAGGGCAGGGCGTAAGCGTCGGCGATCACATCAATGACCGCCGCGCCAATTACCATAACCGGCTGACGCGTCGTTAATTGTGGCAGCAGCGTGTGTAACCGAGCGCCGCTCATACCGCCTCCCGTTGTTGGCGATACTTCGCCAGCGCCGTGGCGTAACGGTTGAAATCAAGCTGATTTACCGCATCCAGCTCTGCCTTTAATGCCGGATCGATAGCATTAACGCCATGCAACGCGCCACAAATCGCCGTTGCCATCGCGCCGATGGTGTCAGTGTCGCCGCCAAGATTGGCGCACAGGACGGCGCAGCGGTTAGGATCGGTTTGTGCCAGTTCAACCAGCGCAATGGCGCACGGAACGGACTCGATAGTGCTGGTGCCCGCGCCAACCACCTGGTAAAGCTGTTCGCTGGCGGATTCGGTGCCGTTGGCGTGACGAACAATCTTCAGCGCAATCTCCAGACGCGCTGCCAGTGAGGCGCTGAACGTAGTGATGCGTTTTTGCTGAGCATGTCGCGCAATCGAAGGCAGCGAATCGACAATCGCTGACCAGCTTTCTCCGTCAATGGCACGAGAAATCGCCCATGCGATGACTACCGCGCCTGCAACCGCCAGATCGGATTTGTGGGTCGGGCTGGACGCCAGCGCCACATCATCAATAAAGGAATCAACATCGCGCGCCGGAAGCAAACAACCCAATGGCGAGACGCGCATCGCGGCACCGTTGGTCACGCCATTGTTTTCCAGTTCGGCAACGGGTTTACCGTCGCGAATGGCGTTAAGCGCAATTTTTGAGGTCGGGCCAAGCACGTTTTTGTTGAAGGCGTCGAAACGCAGCGCCCAGTCGAGAATATTACGCCCAATCAAATCCGGGTCGATCTCACCTTTACGTTCCAGCAGCGCATCCGCCAGACACAGCGCCATCGAGGTGTCGTCAGTAAATTCGGCGCGGTTAAAATAACAGGCCGCGTTATTCTCCTTTGGTCCAGGCAGAAATCGGTCAATCCAGCCAAAGTGCGCTTTGACGCGGGAACGAGGCCAAAGCTCGGAGGGCATCCCCATCGCATCCCCTAACGCCTGCCCGTAAAGAGCACCGAGAATACGTTCTGTTTTCATTTTGCTTCCTCTTGTGTCAACGCAATATCGCGATCATCGACTTTGATAGCCGTAATTTCGTTGTCGGATTCGCGGAAAAAAATCATGAACAGCACGGCGATAATGGCAATCATCACCGCGCCGAAAGTCCACATTCCAGCCCAGTTGAAAGTCAGGCCGTTTACCGGCTCCTGATAAGCGAACATCTTTTCCATCATCACGCCGCCAAGACGATAACCGAGCAAACTGCCGAAGCCCTGGCAGCAGAGCGTGATCAGCCCCTGCGCGGCGGTACGCATATGCACGGGAGCTTTTTTATCGACATAGATGTAGGCAGTAACGTAGTAAAAATCGTAACTTACGCCGTGCAACAAAATGCCGAGGAACAGTAACGCGTAGGTGAAATATTCATCCGCACTGCCGTAAATAAAGAAGCCATAGCGAATTGCGGCAGTGACCAGACCAAGCAATAATACCTTTTTGATACCAAAGCGTTTGGTGAAAAACGGCAATGCCAGCATAAAGAAGATTTCAGAGAACTGGCCGAGCGTCATCCAGCCGGTGGCGTTTTTCATGCCGACTTCGGTCAGATAACCGTTGGCAAAGATGTAATAGAATGCCAGCGGCATCGCAAACAGGAACGAACAGAAGAAAAAGACGAGGAAGTTTTTATCGCGTAGCAGGATCAGCGCATCCAGGCCGAGCATGACTTTAATGTCCATTTTGCCAGTGCTTTTTGGCGGCGTGTCGGGCAGGAAAAACGCAAACACACCGAGCAGAGCAGAACTTGCGGCGGTAATCAGCAGTGGAATATTGGTCGGTGAAATATCGGCATAACCCAGCATTTGCGGCAAGAATCCACATGCCAGACCGGAGGCAATCCAGCCGATAGTGCCCATCACCCGAATGCGCGGGAAATCACGCTCCACATCCGGCACGTTGGCAAAGGCGATACTGTTAGTCAGCGCAATGGTCGGCATATAGGTTAGCGAGTAGGCCAGCAGTAACGGGAAGAACCCGGCAAAAGTGGTTTGCTGTGCAGCGAAGTACATCAGCACTGCGCCAGCGAACATCAATACAGCCAGCACTTTTTGCGCTGAGAAAAAGCGGTCTGTGATGGAGCCAACCAGAATCGGCGACAGGATCGCCGCAATGGCGGTACAGGCATACGACCAGCCAATCTCTCCGGCACTAAAACCACTTTTACTTAACCACAACCACAATGGCACAAACCACGCGCCCCAGATAAACCATTCAACAAACATCATGAACGACAGCTTTGCTGTTGTTTTCATCTATTAATTCCTTCATGACAGGTAATGTAAGGTACGCGCTGACAATACCATCAAATAATACCTTTTAAATACCTTTGCGGTGAAAGCTTGACCGCTGTAACACTTTTTCTGATGAATCGAGCCAACAGAAAACGCTGAAAAAACATCCTGAGAATGGAAAAAATAGCCTGTAACGACCAGGATTATGATTGCCCGCAAAGGCGGGCCAGGACAATCCATAGCCGATATCCAATCGGAATTTACGGGAGCATAGTAATGACAGATATTGCGCAGTTGCTTGGCAAAGATGCCGACAACCTTTTACAGCATCGTTGTATGACTATTCCTTCTGACCAGCTTTATCTTCCCGGACATGACTACGTAGACCGCGTGATGATTGACAATAATCGCCCGCCGGCGGTGTTACGTAATATGCAGACGTTGTACAACACCGGGCGTCTGGCGGGAACGGGATACCTTTCCATTTTGCCGGTTGATCAGGGCGTCGAGCACTCTGCCGGAGCTTCATTTGCCGCTAACCCACTCTACTTTGATCCGAAAAACATTGTCGAACTGGCGATCGAGGCGGGCTGTAACTGTGTGGCGTCAACTTACGGCGTGCTGGCATCGGTATCGCGGCGTTACGCGCACCGCATTCCGTTCCTCGTCAAACTCAACCATAACGAGACGCTAAGTTACCCGAATACCTACGATCAAACGCTGTATGCCAGCGTAGAGCAGGCGTTCAACATGGGGGCGGTGGCGGTTGGTGCGACCATCTATTTTGGCTCGGAGGAGTCACGTCGCCAGATTGAAGAAATTTCTGCGGCCTTTGAACGTGCGCATGAACTGGGCATGGTGACAGTGCTGTGGGCGTATCTGCGTAATTCTGCCTTTAAGAAAGAGGGCGTTGATTACCATGTTTCCGCCGACCTGACCGGCCAGGCGAACCATCTGGCGGCGACCATTGGCGCGGACATCGTCAAACAGAAAATGGCGGAAAATAACGGCGGCTATAAAGCGATTAATTACGGTTACACCGACGACCGTGTTTACAGCAAGTTGACCAGCGAAAACCCGATTGATCTGGTGCGTTATCAGTTAGCTAACTGTTATATGGGGCGCGCAGGGTTGATTAACTCCGGCGGCGCTGCGGGCGGTGAAACTGACCTTAGCGATGCGGTGCGTACTGCGGTTATCAACAAACGTGCAGGCGGAATGGGGCTGATCCTTGGTCGTAAAGCGTTTAAGAAATCGATGACCGACGGCGTGAAACTGATTAACGCCGTGCAGGACGTTTATCTCGATAGCAAAATTACTATCGCCTGATACGCTTCATACGAACAGCACTACCCCGTAGGGCGGATAAGGCGTTCGCGCCGCATCCGGCATAAAACCACGCGCACTTTGCTACGGCTTCCCTCTTGGGAGGCCGTTTTTTTGTCTGTCATTGCTGGATTTATTTTCATTTTGTCGTTTTTGTGATCATTATCTCGACATTTAAAAACAAATAATTTCATTATATTTTGAAATCGAAAACAAACGACAGGATGTGAAAATGTACGTGGTATCGACAAAGCAGATGCTGAACAACGCGCAGCGCGGCGGCTACGCGGTTCCGGCATTCAACATTCACAATCTCGAAACGATGCAGGTAGTGGTGGAAACCGCAGCCTGCCTGAATGCGCCGGTCATCATCGCCGGAACACCCGGCACGTTTAACCATGCCGGAACAGAAAACTTGCTGGCGCTGGTTAGCGCGATGGCGAAGCAGTATCACCATCCGCTGGCGATTCACCTTGACCATCACTCAAAGTTTGAAGATATCGCGCAGAAAGTGCGCTTCGGTGTGCGCTCGGTGATGATTGACGCCTCGCATTTGCCTTATACGCAGAACATTGCACGAGTCAAAGAAGTGGTGGATTTTTGCCATCGCTTTGATGTCAGCGTCGAAGCTGAACTGGGGCAACTTGGCGGTCAGGAAGACGATGTGCAAGTCAATGACGCCGATGCTTTATATACCAGTCCATCACAAGCCCGCGAATTTACGCAAGCGACGGGAATTGATTCCCTGGCGGTCGCCATCGGCACCGCTCACGGTATGTATGCCAGTGCCCCGGCGCTGGATTTCTCCCGCCTTGAGGCCATACGTCAGCAGGTTGCGCTACCGCTGGTACTGCATGGTGCGTCGGGACTGTCTTCTGCGGACATTCGCCAAACAATCAACCTGGGTATTTGCAAAATCAATGTCGCGACGGAGCTGAAAAATGCCTTCTCGCAGGCGTTAAAACGTTATCTGACGGAACATCCAGAGGCGACCGATCCCCGAAATTATTTGCAGTCGGCCAAATTGGCAATGCGCGATGTGGTGAGCAAAGTGATTGCCGATTGTGGCTGCGAGGGCAGGGCATAACGCATCTGCCATTTAACAAGGAAAAACCATGAAAACGTTAATTGCCCGGCATAAAGCCGGTGAACATATCGGCATATGTTCTGTCTGTTCGGCGCATCCGTTGGTTATTGAAGCGGCGCTGGCTTTCGATCTCAGCAGCACACGCAAAGTGCTGATTGAAGCAACGTCAAACCAGGTCAATCAATTTGGCGGTTATACCGGAATGACACCGGCGGACTTTCGCGAATTTGTTTTTGCGATTGCTGATAGAGTTGGGTTTGCGCGCGAGCGCATTATTCTCGGCGGCGACCATCTGGGGCCAAACTGCTGGCAGCAAGAACGTGCGGATGCAGCGATGGAAAAATCCGTCGAGCTGGTAAAGGCATATGTTCGTGCCGGTTTCAGTAAAATTCATCTTGATGCGTCAATGTCCTGTGCGGGCGACCCTGTACCTTTAGCGCCAGAAACGGTTGCTGAACGTGCCGCTGTACTTTGCCACGCAGCGGAAAGCGTGGCGACAGATTGCCAGCGTGAACAACTGACTTATGTGATTGGCACCGAAGTTCCGGTTCCGGGCGGTGAGGCCAGCGCCATTCAGTCGGTGCACATCACAAGGGTAGAAGATGCCGCCAATACTTTACGTACACATCAAAAAGCGTTTATTGCCCGTGGCCTGACAGAGGCGTTAACGCGCGTGATTGCGATAGTGGTACAGCCTGGCGTTGAATTTGATCACAGCAATATTATCCATTATCAGCCGCAAGAAGCGCAGGCGCTGGCGCAATGGATAGAAAACAGCAAAATGGTCTATGAAGCACATTCCACCGATTACCAGACCCGGACGGCGTATCGGGAATTAGTACGCGATCACTTTGCAATTTTGAAAGTAGGGCCAGCATTAACCTTTGCTTTACGCGAGGCGATATTTGCGCTGGCACAAATTGAGCAGGAACTTATCGCGCCGGAAAATCGCAGCAGTTGTCTTGACGTGATTGAAGAAGTCATGCTCGACGAACCGCAATACTGGAAAAAATATTACCGTGCTGGATTTAACGATTCTTTGCTGGATATTCGTTATAGCCTTTCTGATCGTATTCGTTATTACTGGCCGCATAGTCGAATTAAAAATAGCGTCGAGATGATGATGGCGAACCTTGACGGTGTCGAAATTCCACTGGGTATAATTAGTCAGTATTTGCCAAAACAATTTGAACGCATCCAGAGTGAGGAACTCAAGGCGATACCACATCAGCTTATTATGGATAAAATTTTTGATGTTCTGCGCGCCTATCGTTACGGTTGTGCAAAATAATAAGGATGTAATATGACAAAGCTATTTGTTCGTAGCGGTATTTCGTTTGCCGATCGCCGCGAAGCACTCACCCATATTGGCAATGAAATGGTCGCGCAAGGTGTTGTTCATGACTCCTGGCCACAGGCATTAATTGCCAGAGAAGCGGAATTCCCCACCGGGATTATGCTGGAACAGCACGCCATTGCAATACCGCACTGCGAGGCGATTCATGCAAAAACGTCAGCCATTTATCTGTTAAGACTCGCGGATAAAATCAATTTTCAGCAAGCAGATGATGATAATGAAGTGGCGGTTTCATTAATCATCGCCCTGATTGTAGAAAATCCACAGCAGCAACTGAAACTTTTACGTTGTTTATTTGGCAAGCTGCAACAACCCGATGTGGTCGAAACGCTTATCAACATTCCAGAAGTGCAATTAATGGAATATTTCAAAACATCTGTTTTAGATTCAAATGAATAAAATCCCTCTGTACTAATAAAAAGGACTATTTATGAAACGCAAGATTATTGTCGCTTGCGGAGGCGCGGTTGCGACTTCTACGATGGCGGCGGAAGAGATTAAAGAGTTATGTCAGAGCCATAATATCCCTGTTGAATTAATCCAGTGTCGGGTTAATGAAATAGAAACTTATATGGATGGTGTACATCTGATTTGTACTACTGCCAAAGTTGATCGCAGTTTTGGTGATATTCCGTTAGTTCACGGTATGCCTTTTGTTTCTGGTGTAGGGATCGAAGCATTACAAAATAAAATTCTGACTATCTTACAGGGGTGACCTATGTTTTCAGAAGTCATGCGTTATATTCTCGACCTTGGCCCTACGGTCATGTTGCCGATTGTCATTATTATTTTTTCAAAAATATTAGGCATGAAAGCAGGCGATTGCTTTAAAGCGGGTCTGCATATCGGGATTGGCTTTGTTGGCATCGGTCTGGTGATTGGCTTAATGCTGGATTCCATTGGCCCGGCGGCGAAAGCGATGGCGGAAAATTTCGACTTAAATCTGCATGTGGTCGATGTCGGCTGGCCGGGATCATCTCCAATGACCTGGGCGTCGCAAATTGCGCTGGTGGCTATTCCAATTGCAATTCTGGTTAACGTGGCAATGCTGCTCACGCGTATGACGCGGGTAGTGAATGTCGATATCTGGAATATCTGGCATATGACCTTCACCGGCGCGTTGCTGCACCTGGCGACCGGTTCATGGCTGATTGGCATCGCGGGAGTGGTGATTCACGCAGCGTTTGTTTATAAGTTGGGCGACTGGTTTGCCCGCGATACCCGTGATTTCTTTGAGCTGGAAGGCATTGCCATTCCGCACGGCACATCGGCGTATATGGGGCCGATTGCGGTGCTGGTCGATGCCATTATCGAAAAAATCCCTGGTATTAACCGGATTAAATTTAGCGCCGACGATATTCAGCGTAAATTTGGCCCTTTTGGCGAACCGGTCACCGTGGGTTTTGTGATGGGACTGATTATCGGCATTCTTGCCGGTTACGATGTCAAAGGCGTATTGCAACTGGCGGTAAAAACGGCGGCGGTGATGCTGCTGATGCCACGGGTGATCAAACCTATCATGGATGGTTTAACGCCCATCGCGAAGCAGGCGCGTAGCCGTTTACAGGCGAAGTTCGGCGGTCAGGAGTTTTTGATTGGGCTTGATCCGGCGTTGCTGCTGGGGCATACGGCTGTGGTGTCGGCAAGTCTGATTTTTATCCCGCTCACTATTTTGATTGCCGTTTGTGTGCCGGGTAATCAGGTGCTGCCGTTTGGCGACCTTGCCACCATCGGCTTCTTTGTGGCGATGGCGGTCGCGGTGCATCGTGGAAACCTGTTCCGCACCCTGATCTCTGGCGTCATCATTATGAGCATCACCCTGTGGATTGCGACGCAAACTATTGGCCTGCATACCCAACTGGCTGCCAATGCGGGCGCGTTAAAAGCCGGAGGCATGGTGGCTTCGATGGATCAGGGCGGTTCACCGATTACTTGGTTACTGATTCAGGTTTTCTCCCCGCAGAATATCCCCGGTTTCATTATTATCGGCGCTATTTATCTCACCGGTATTTTTATGACCTGGCGTCGGGCGCGCGGTGTTATTAACAAAGAGAAAGCTGCTGTCGCACAATAAATTATACCCAAGGGGGAGAATATCCCCCTTTATCACTCAGGAGTTTTTATGAAATCAGTTGTTAATGATACTGATGGTATTGTCCGCGTGGAAGAACATAAGTTACCAGAAATTTATCATCAGGATGATGTGCGGATTAAAATTGCCAGTTCAGGATTATGTGGTTCCGATTTGCCTCGGATATTTAAAAATGGCGCACATTATTACCCCATAACATTGGGGCATGAATTCAGTGGTTTTGTTGATGCCGTGGGGAGTGGGGTAAATGATTTACAAACTGGCGATGCGGTCGCTTGTGTGCCGTTATTACCCTGTTTTAAATGTCCGGAATGTCTGAAAGGGTTTTATTCCCAGTGTGCGAAATATGATTTTATTGGATCACGACGCAACGGGGGATTGGCAGAATATATTGTGGTGAATCGAAAAAATGTCTTTGCACTACCAGAGGAAATGCCGATTCAGGATGGTGCCTTTATAGAGCCAATTACCGTCGGCCTGCACGCTTTCCATTTAGCGCAAGGCTGTGAAAATAAAAACGTCATTATTATTGGTGCCGGAACCATCGGCCTGCTGGCGATCCAGTGCGCCAGTGTGCTGGGGGCGAAGAGTGTGACGGCTATCGACATTAGCCCAGAAAAACTGGCACTGGCAAAATCCTTCGGTGCTACGCAAACATTTAACAGCAGCGAAATGAGTGCGCCACAAATGCAGGCTGTTTTACGCGAACTGCGCTTTAATCAGCTTATCCTTGAGACGGCTGGCGTACCGCAGACCGTCGAACTGGCGGTAGAGATTGCCGGACCTCATGCACAACTGGCGCTGGTGGGCACGTTGCATCAGGATCTGCATTTAACGTCGGCGACATTTGGCAAAATATTGCGTAAAGAGCTGATGGTTATCGGCAGTTGGATGAACTACTCCAGCCCGTGGCCAGGGCAGGAGTGGGAAACAGCGAGCCGCTTGCTGGCAGAGCGTAAGTTATGTCTGGAGCCATTAATCGCTCACCGTGGGAGCTTTGAAAGCTTCGCCCAGGCGGTGCGTGATATCGCTCGCAATACCATGCCGGGTAAGGTGTTGCTTATTCCCTGAAACCGTGGGCCAGCGTGATGCTGGCCCGGCGTTGTGCAAAACAGATCATTCACCAATGGTCCCCCTTCGTTTACACTATGCGCAATTGAATATGGGTAAATGACGATGAATTCATTCGAGCGAAGGAATAAGATCATCCAATTAGTGAATGAACAGGGGACCGTGCTTGTTCAGGATCTGGCGGGAATATTTGCTGCCTCGGAAGCGACAATCCGTGCCGATTTGCGCTTTCTCGAACAAAAAGGCGTGGTTACGCGCTTTCATGGTGGTGCGGCGAAAATAATGTCCGGCAATAGCGAAACCGAGACACAGGAAGTAGGATTTAAAGATCGCTTTCAGCTCGCCAGTGCGCCTAAAAACAGAATTGCACAGGCAGCAGTAAAAATGATCCACGAAGGGATGACCGTTATTCTCGACAGCGGAAGTACGACAATGCTTATCGCCGAAGGATTAATGACCGCCAAAAATATCACGGTGATTACCAACAGTCTCCCTGCGGCATTTGCCCTTTCCGAAAATAAAGATATTACGCTGGTGGTTTGTGGTGGCACGGTACGCCATAAAACGCGCTCGATGCATGGTTCCATTGCCGAGCGTTCATTGCAGGATATCAATGCCGATTTAATGTTTGTTGGTGCGGACGGTATCGATGCGGTTAATGGCATTACCACCTTTAATGAAGGTTATTCGATTAGCAGTGCTATGGTCACCGCAGCAAATAAAGTGGTTGCGGTACTGGACTCAACGAAATTTAACCGCCGTGGATTTAATCAGGTACTGCCAATCGAAAAAATTGACATTATTATTACTGATGATGCCGTGTCAGAGGTGGATAAACTGGCATTGCAGAATACACGGGTGAAATTAATTACAGTGTAGTATTCATCTGTTCAGTTTGTAGGCCGGATAAGGTGTTTACACCGCATCCGGCATAACTGATTCTCCTTAATGCAAGAGAGAATAATTTGTTTAACGCAATAACGGGCAATCTGGTGGTAGCCGGCAACGCAATGCTGCCGGAAGTATTTCGATATGAAAACGTTGCCCGCTTAACGGTTCGCCATCAAGATTAAAGGTGATTTCATGAGGCGCTTGTATTTCGAACCATGCCGAAGCGCCTTCAATAATATTCGGATTTTCTTCGTCAGGTTTTAAGGTTGAAAAGAGAGCTGGAAGAATTTCATCGCCGGTGAAAATACGCAGTTGTAACAAACCATCATTGATCAGCGCATTTGGGCACAGTTGCTGACCACCACCGGCCTGACGCCCGTTGCCAATACCAATAACCAGCGCATCGCCTTGCCAGTGAAAATTTTCACCACGGATTTCACAGCGATCCGGTTGCAGCGTATCCATGCGCATTAAGCCGTGAATGATGTAAGAGACGCCACCCAGCGCGGCTTTTAATTTCTCTGGCGTTTCGGTGGTGATGCGTGTTCCAAATCCGCCCGTTGCCATGTTGATAAAACAGGTTTGTTTGTTGACCTGTGCCATATCAATTGCAATAGCGTTACCAGCAATTGCCAGTTTAAGTGCCTTATCCAGCGCCTCAGGAATACCCACACTGGTGGCAAAATCGTTCGCTGTACCTAGCGGCAATATTCCCAAAGCAGGAATTTCATTGCCCTCACACTGAATCAACGCCGTGGAGACTTCATTAATAGTGCCATCGCCACCGCCGGCAATCACCGTTGCCACGCCAAGCTGGCGGGCTTCCTCAACAAAACGCGCAGCATCACCTTTCTCCCAGGTAACCCGCACATGGATAGTCATTCCTTCCTCACGCAGCAGCATAATTGCTTCGCGTAATGTTTCATTGTCAGTACTTTTGCCGTTAAGAATCAGTAAGCTGGCGGGGAAATCTGCCATGATCGTATGCCTTTATGATTGGTCTGTAGATAGTGTAGAGCAGAAAAGAAAAGGCGGTGTCAGAACAGGATGAAAGTCGTGGTACGAAAAAAATAAGCCCGTGTAAGGGAGATTACACAGGCTAAGGAGGTGGTTCCTGGTACAGCTAGCATTTTATGGGTTATGTTTTTCAGCGAAACGGATGATAACCTTAATAAATGCAGCTGTATGTGATCGGTTTCTAAGAATTTTCCATCCGGGAAAAATAATCGAAATTAATCACTTACCGTGCGGGTTACGCGTGGTTTCACCGGAGAAATTACGCATCAGCAGTGCGTAATTGAGCTCGAGATCCTGCGGAACCGGGAGCCACACGGTATAACCATCGCCAGGTGCAACCGGCATCGCTTCACCTTTGGCATTTTCCATATGCTCAAGGGTAAAGTTGATGTTGCCCTGTGGCGTCATCAGCTCAAGACTGTCGCCAACGGAGAATTTATTTTTCACTGCCACCGCAGCGAGCTCACCTTTGCGTTCACCGGTAAACTCACCAACAAACTGCTGGCGGTCAGAAACGGAATAACCGTATTCGTAGTTCTGATAATCGTCGTGAGTATGACGACGCAGGAAACCTTCGGTGTAACCACGATGCGCCAGACCTTCCAGAGTTTCCAGCAGGCTGGTATCGAACGGTTTGCCTGCAGCGGCGTCATCGATAGCTTTACGATAAACCTGCGCGGTGCGTGCGCAATAATAGAAAGATTTGGTACGGCCTTCGATTTTCAGCGAATGCACACCCATTTTAGTCAGGCGTTCAACATGGGCGATGGCACGCAGATCTTTCGAGTTCATGATGTAAGTGCCGTGTTCATCTTCAAACGCGGTCATATATTCGCCCGGACGCTGGGCTTCCTCAATCATAAACACTTTGTCAGTTGGCGCGCCGATACCCAGCGTCGGTTCGACGTTTTGCACCGGAATTGGCTCGTATTTGTGTACGATGTTGCCGACGTCATCTTCTTTGCCTTCCTGGACGTTGTACTCCCAGCGGCAGGCGTTGGTGCAGGTGCCCTGGTTCGGGTCGCGTTTGTTGATATAGCCAGAGAGCAGGCAGCGACCGGAGTAGGCCATGCATAATGCGCCGTGAACGAAAATTTCGAGTTCCATATCCGGCACCTGATTGCGGATCTCTTCAATCTCTTCCAGCGACAGTTCGCGGGAGAGGATCACGCGAGTCAGGCCCATTTGCTGCCAGAATTTTACCGTCGCCCAGTTTACGGCGTTGGCCTGCACCGAAAGGTGGATCGGCATTTCAGGGAAGTGCTCACGCACCAGCATAATCAGCCCCGGATCGGACATAATCAGCGCATCCGGCCCCATTTCCACTACCGGTTTCAGGTCACGGATAAAGGTTTTCAGCTTAGCGTTATGCGGCGCAATGTTGACCACGACATAGAACTTTTTCCCCAGCGCATGGGCTTCATTGATGCCGAGCTGAAGATTTTCGTGGTTGAATTCGTTGTTGCGCACACGCAGGGAGTAACGCGGCTGACCCGCATAAACAGCATCTGCGCCATAAGCGAAAGCGTAACGCATATTTTTCAGCGTTCCCGCCGGGGAAAGGAGTTCCGGTTTAAACATAATTCTCTCGTTCTGATGACAGGTCAGATCCGCTCCACCTGATGAAGCGGTTAGGGGAGTGCCCCCACTTTAAGGGCGGGCATTGTAGCGCAATCGGCGGGTTTAGCTCCAGTGCAAATGTCTGGTAGCGTCCTGGTTTTGGTTAAGGATGCGAATGACGATAATTTCCCCTGGTGATTGCAGGAAATAAATGAGGTGGCGTTCAAAAGGAAGAACAAAAATGCCTTCGCCTAATTCAGGTCTGGGAGTACCAATATTATTGTTACTCAGAATCTGGAGAACGTCTGAAAGATGTTCAACATATTTGTCGGCTTGTGGTTCGCCGAAATGGTGATAACTGTAATACCAGATGCCTTCTAAATCCTCGTTGGCTTTTGGCATGAGCTTAATAATACGCACATTATTTCCTTATCCCTGCTTTCACCTTCCGTAAAAACGCATCCTTTTCCCACGGCTGAGCTTCACCACTATTCAACCCTTCTGCAAGCATGTCACGTAACGCTTGCAGGCGAGACTCTGCTTGTTTTTCTCGAAGTAAGCGCAGTGACTCACGGATCACTTCGCTTTGGGTGCGATAGTCGCCGGATTCAATCAAGGACTCGATAAATTCGCGCAACTCATCGCCGAGATCAACCGTCATCGTTCTGGCCATGTTTATGCTCTCTTGTAAGTAAAAATCTTACGTCAGTGTATGTCATAAACCGGATAGCGTCACGAAAAGTATTAGAAGATATTTTGCTATATGAACATGTTCAGGAGGATAAGGATGGGGAGTGTTAAACAAAGAGAGCAGAATGAGTGCTTGCCTGTGCCTACTATTTTAATGGCGCAGATTAATCTTAATCATCAATAAATAAGTGTTTATTGGAAATAAAGCCGGACGCAACTGAGTTACGCCCGGCTTAACTATTAAGTATTGTCTTTCACCTTCTGACTTGCGCCATTGGTTTTTACAGAAGCAATTCCGACTTCGCGTGATTGAGCGGTGGCATACATCTGGCTGGAACCGATTATCTGATGATTGCCAGCTTTCAGATTGAAATAAAATTTGCCGTTGCTCGCTGTTTTTTTCTCATAGCGTTCGTCCTGCGGGCTGTTGCTTTGCACCGAGGCAATGCCCTTTTCCGCAGCGGCTTTTGAGGTATACAGTTCGCTGGTGAGAATGATCTCACCATTGCCCGCTTTTAGCACAAACCGGAACTGATTTTCACTGCTCTTATTGAGTTCAAACCAACCAGCCATAATGACTCCTTGATTGAAATTGCGTATCGAAAACAGTATGTAACGATTTAAGTATGGGTGATATTCAGTTGACTGCCAATCAGGGGAATACCCTCTAAAGGGTGGGGGAGATTACTGATAAATATGCAGGAATCTGAATGCGGATACGGTTTTATCCCTCTCCTTTCAGAGAGGGGCATGACGGGTTAATAAACAGGAAATTCAGCTCTCACCTGGGCAACGATATATTAAACGATACGACAGGCGTCAGCTTCCCAGCGGTAACCAACACCGTAAACGGCACGGATAAAGGACTGCTCTTCGTCCAGCGCCTCCAGTTTACGGCGCAGGTTTTTAATGTGGCTGTCGATGGTGCGGTCGGTTACCACGCGGTAATCGTCATAAAGATGATTGAGTAATTGCTCGCGAGAGAATACTTTTCCCGGTTCATGGGAGAGCGTTTTCAAAAGGCGAAATTCTGCAGGTGTCAGATCAAGCATTTTGCCACGCCATGAAGCCTGAAAACGACCTTCGTCGATAATCAACGGGCTTTCGGCATCCTGTTGCTGCAACTCGCGCTGCGGTTTGCAGCGGCGCAAAATGGTCTTAACACGCGCCACCACTTCCCGTGGGCTGTACGGTTTGCAGATATAGTCATCGGCGCCAATCTCCAGCCCCAGCAAACGGTCGATTTCTTCGATTTTTGCCGTAACCATCACGATGGGGACATCGGAAAAACGACGAATTTCCCGGCAAAGTGTCAGACCATCAGTGCCTGGTAGCATCAGATCCAACAGGATCAGATCCGGTGGTGTCTGGCGCATATACGGCAGTACCTGATCACCGTGGCTGATAAGGGTCGGCGCATAGCTCGCAGCACGCAGATAATCAATGAGCAACTGCCCCAGCTTCGGTTCATCTTCCACGATCAAAATACGCGGTGTGTTTTCGTCGATTGGTAACTCGGTCATACTTCTCTCTGTAAATCCCGTTCCAGCGGTAACTCTACTGTAATGCTTACCCCGCCAAAAGGCGAATGAGTGGCAACAATGCGACCATTGTGCGCTTCAACAATGTTAAGGCAAATCGCCAGTCCCAGGCCGGAACCGCCGCTGGCACGGTTGCGGGAACCTTCGGTGCGGTAAAAACGCTCAAACAATTTTTGCAGTTGTTCGTCGCTGACGCCCGGCGCACTGTCGGCAAAAGTCAGACGTACCGTTTTGTCGCGCTGCTCGGCGGAGATTTGCAGGCTGCCGCCGCTGTCTGTGTAACGTAGACTGTTCTCCAGTAAGTTATTGAATAACTGCATTAAACGATCGCGATCGCCAAATACGGTGATGCTATCCGGCAGGGAAAATTGCAGCTTCAGGCCACGGCTGGCGAATCGTTCGCGAAATGCGCCGCCCGCCACTTCCAGCAGTGGGATCAGATCTACCGGTGCTTTTTGATAGGCGAGGGCACCTTCATCAGACATCGATAACTGATGGAGATCGTCAACCAGTTTGGTCAGTGTACCGACCTCCGCCTGTAAAGACGCCACTGTCTCGGGCGTAAATTTACGCACGCCATCCTGAATGGCTTCCAGTTCCCCACGCAGTACTGCTAAAGGCGTGCGCAGTTCGTGAGAGATATCAGCCATAAAATCGCGGCGCATCTGTTGGTTTTTCTCCAGCGTGCTGGCGAGCTGGTTAAAGTCCTGAGCCAGTTTTCCTAATTCATCTTCACTGGTGGGCGTTACGCGGGTAGTGAAATCGCCCGCCGCCAGTTTGTGCGTGCCATCCACCAGTCGTTTCACTGGGGCCAGCAAACCGCGCGCCAGTGGGAATGTCGCCAGCGCCGCCAGTAAGGTAGATAAAGCGACAATCAGCCAACTGGTTTGCCGCTGTTGTTTATCGAAATTGATATCGGTATTGCGGGTCAGTCGCTCGACTGGAGAGGCTATTACCGCGCCAACTTCAACACCATTGACCAGAATCGGCCGCCGTGTACCGTCCAGTGGAATGGGAGAGCGTGGGCCAACCAGCACTTTGTTGTTTTGATCAACCACCCAGAACTGAGTACGCCAGCCGTGTGGCGGCATACCGGGACCCGGTTTGTCTTCATTGTTATCATGTTCAAATGAGCGCAGTATCTGAAATACAAAACGATCGTTATTACGCAGAAAGCGCCAGTTACCGTGCTGGGCGTACTGCTCGCCAAGTGCATCTCCGAGCATTTGCAGCCGCTGTTCATTACCATGCTTAATGTAATCGATAAAGCCGCGCTCAAAACTGATACGTACCGCCCAGTGCATCGTGATCAATAACACAATGCAGGTGGCGAAGATCGCCAGAAACAGTTTGCCGGTAATGCCGGGTCGCCAGAACTTCATTGCGCGCTCCTTTTTCTCCGCGAAATAGCCACGTTTTGATGCGTATCGTTCGGCACTCTGGCAAAGATGAACGCCGGAAGGGCGATGATAAACGCCATGCTAAGCCAGGTGTACATAAAGACGGTTTGTGTGGTGCCGCTGTCGACGCTGACATGCTGCGAACCAAAAAGTCCCAGCAACAGCCCGGCGATGGTGACGCCGATACTCATCGACAATTGCATAATCATCGACAGCAGACTGTTGCCGCTGCTCGCCAGATTGTCCGGGAGATCTTTCAGCGTCAGGGTGTTCATGGAGGAGAAACGCGTTGAGTTGACCATTCCTTGTAAAAACAGAACGAATGGCAAAACGTAGTACCAGCCCAACAGAGCGGTAGTCATAAACAACAGGGTGACCAGCGACAGACCCAGCGTGGTTGCCACCAGTACCCGGCGATAACCAAAGCGGTTAACCACCTGCACCACAATCCGCTTCATTCCCATGCTGCCGAGCACCATCGGGATCATCATCAGTCCGGCATGGAACGGCGAGAAACCGAGGCCAATCTGCAAGAAAACCGGCGTCATAAAGGGCAACATACCGCTGCCAATACGTCCGGCAAAACTCCCCGCCAGACCCAGCGAAAAGGTGCGGGTGCGGAACAGGTTCAGGCTGAAAAGGGCGCGGTTGTTATTTCTGGCGTGCAGCAGATAAAGCACCAGTGCCACTACGCCAACCGCCACCAGGCCGGCAATCGCCAGCGGAAAAAGTCCTGTGCCTTTACTGCCATCCAGCGCCAGCGTTAATACAGCCATACCAACCGCCAGCAACAGAAAGCCGGAGAGATCGAAGCGCCGCGTCTGCATGGTGTAGTTTGGCATTAACATTAGCGTGGCGATCGCACCGATAATCCCTACCGGAATGTTGATCAAAAAGATCCAGTGCCACGACGCGTACTCCACCAGCAGGCCGCCGAGCGCCGGACCGAGCAGTGGGCCGATCTGACCGGGCAGCTTGACAAAGGTCATTGCCGCCATATATTGCTCGCGCGGAACAATTTTCATCACCGTTAGCCTGCCAACAGGCACCATCATCGCACCGCCCACGCCCTGTAACGCACGTGCCAGCAACAGTTCATTCAGCGTGCCGGAAAGCGCGCAAAACAGCGAACCGAGGGTAAACAGCACGATAGCGGTAAAGAAAATATTGCGCACGCCAACTTTGTCCGCCAGCCAGCCGCTGGCAGGCAGCATCACCGCCACGGTCAGTACATAAGAGACAATGACCATGTGCATATGCAGCGGGCTTTCCCCCAGGCTTTGCGCCATCGAGGGAAGCGCGGTGTTGACGATGGTGGTATCCAGCGACTGCATAAAGAAGCCGAAAGCCACAATCCATAATTGCCAGCGGGTGCTGTCAGGAAGATCTGTCATTTACTCGGTTACCGTTTCTTTAGATTTTCGCGAAAAACGCAGCCGCAGACGGTCGAAAAAGAGATACACCACCGGCGTGGTATACAGCGTCAGGAGCTGACTCATTACCAGACCGCCGACAATGGTGATCCCCAATGGTTGACGCAGTTCCGAGCCGTCGCCGCCAGATAATACCAGCGGCAGCGCACCAAACAGTGCCGCGAGGGTAGTCATCATAATCGGGCGAAAACGCAGCAGACAGGCCTGGAAAATGGCTTCCTGTGGCGCCAGATTTCCATTTCTTTGAGCTTCGAGCGCAAAATCGACCATCATGATGGCGTTTTTCTTCACAATGCCGATTAATAACATGATCCCTATCAGGGCGATTAGGCTGAACGGGGCATTGAACAGCTCCAGCGCCAACAGCGCCCCAACGCCCGCCGAGGGCAGGGTGGAGAGAATGGTCAGCGGGTGCACGTAGCTCTCGTACAACATTCCCAGCACGATATAGACCGTGGCGATCGCCGCGATAATCAGGATCACCTGCGAGTTCATCGTCTCCTGGAACACCTGCGCCGTTCCGGCAAAACTGCCGCGCACCGTCGAAGGCACGCCAAGCTGGGTCATTGCGCGATCGATTGCCGCACTGGCGTCCGAGAGCGATTTCCCGGTCGGCAGGTTGAACGAGATGGTCGAGGCCGCCGATAATCCCTGATGATTCACCGACAACGGGGCATTCGCCGGTTGCCATTTGGCAAAATACGAGAGCGGGATCGCTTTTCCTTCGTTATTAATGACGAACATTTTTTCCAGCGCGCTGATGTCCTGGGTATAGCGCGGATCCACTTCCATCACCACTTTATACTGGTTCATCGGCTGGTAAATGGTCGAGATTTGCCTCTGACCAAAGGCGTTATTCAGCAGACTGTTAGCGGCCTGCACGTCGATTCCCAGCCGCGCCATGGTGTCGCGATCGTAAACCAGGTTCATCTCCGCGCCGTTATCCTGTTGATCGGAGTTCACGTCCGCCAGTTCCGGCAATGTCGCCAGTTTTTTGCGGATTTTCGGCTCCCATTCGCGCAGTGCCGCCAGGTCGTCGGATAACAACGTGTACTGGTAGCTGGCGTTCGACTGACGTCCGCCAACGCGAATATCCTGTACCGCCATCAGGAACAGATTCGCCCCCGGCTCTTTTGCCAGCTTCACGCGCAGACGGTCGATAATTTGCTGCGCTGTTTCGCTGCGTTCGTCGCGTGGTTTCAGCGTGATAAACATCATTCCGCTGTTAACCCGCGAACCACCGGTAAATCCGGTGACATTATCCACTGCCGGATCGTCACGGATAATTTTCATGAAATCCTGCAACTTACCGCGCATCGCCTGAAACGAAATACTCTGATCCGCCTGTATCCCGCCCATCAGCACACCGGTGTCCTGCTCCGGGAAGAAGGTTTTCGGGATCGAGATATACAACCAGATATTCAGCGCAATGGTGCCAAGCAGCACCACGCCTACCAGACGGGTGTGATTGAGTACCCATTTCAGCGACTTACCATAGCCTTGTTGCAGCGCAACCAGCATCCGGCCAAAACCGCGTAGCCGTGTTTGTTCACGCGGCTTGCTGGCTTTCAGCATCCAGCCGCACATCATTGGCGTTAGCGTCAGGGAAACCAGCAACGAAATACCAATGGCGACAGAAAGTGTCACGGCAAATTCGCGTAACAGGCGCCCCGGCAATCCGCCCATCAACAGCAGCGGCAGGAACACCGCCACCAGTGACAGACTCATCGACAGTACCGTAAAGCCGACTTCGCGAGTACCTTGCAGCGCGGCCTGTAGCGGTTTCATCCCCGCCTCCAGATGACGGGCAATGTTTTCCAGAACCACGATGGCGTCATCCACGACAAAGCCTGTGGCGATGGTGAGCGCCATTAGCGACAGATTATTGAGACTGAATCCGCACAGATACATCGCCGCAAACGTACCAATCAGCGAAACGGGCACCGCAACGGCAGGAATAATGGTGGCGCGACCTGAGCGCAGGAATAAAAAGACCACCAGAATAACCAGCGCCACCGAGATAATCAGCGTTTGCTCGACTTCTTCCAGCGAGGCGCGAATGGTGGGGGAGCGATCCTGGGCAATTTGCAGATCAATCGCCGCCGGAATGGTCTCCTGCAACTCCGGTAATTTTGCCCGGATGCTGTCTACCGTCTGGATAATATTGGCTTCCGGCAGTTTGCGGATCATCAGCAAAATAGCCGGTTTGGCGTTGGTCATCCCGGCGTTGCGCACATCCTGCACCGAGTCGGTCACCGTCGCCACATCGCCCAGACGAACCGCGCCGCCGTTGTTGTAATGAATAATCAGCGGCTGATATTCAGCGGCTGTTTTCAGTTCATCGTTAGTCTGGATCTGCCAGCGGTGGGTATCATCTTCCAGCGCCCCTTGCGGTTTACGCACGTTGGCATTGCTGATGGCGGTGCGCACATCGTCCAGCGACACGCCCTGATTAAACAGCGCCTGCGGATTCAGCCCGACGCGCACCGCAGGCAGCGAGCTGCCGCCGACATCGACATCACCGACGCCATCGATTTGCGCAATCGTCGGCGCCAGCTGCGTCGAGGCGAAATCGTACAATTCACCCTGGGAATAAGTATCGGATGTCAGCGTCAGGATCATAATTGGCGCATCTGACGGGTTCGCTTTGCGATAGGTCGGACGGCTGGGCATCCCGCTGGGCAACAGGCTTTGTGCGGCGTTGATTGCCGCCTGCACATCGCGCGCCGCGCCGTTGATATCCCGGTCAAAATCAAACTGCAAAATAATGCGCGTGCTGCCGAGCGAGCTGCTGGAGGTCATCTCACTGACCCCGGCAATGCGCCCAAGTGAGCGTTCCAGCGGCGTGGCAACGGAAGACGCCATTGTCTCTGGCGACGCCCCAGGCAGCGAGGCGCTGACCATAATCACCGGAAAATCGACCTGCGGCAGCGGGGCGACCGGCAGCATACGGAAGCCCAGTATGCCGCACAGGGTAATGGCAACCGACAGTAAAATCGTCGCCACCGGGCGGTAAATGAAGAGAGCGAAAAACTTCACTTACGCCTCCTCTTCATGACGGGCAAAGCGGCTTTTTGCCCACAATGCCAGACGGTCGAACAGCAAATAAATCACCGGCGTGGTAAACAGCGTCAGCACCTGGCTGACAACCAGACCACCGACCATGCCGATACCTAACGGACGACGCAGTTCCGCGCCGACT
This sequence comes from Escherichia sp. 93.1518, assembly GCF_013368915.2. NCBI lineage: Bacteria > Pseudomonadati > Pseudomonadota > Gammaproteobacteria > Enterobacterales > Enterobacteriaceae > Escherichia > Escherichia sp. 93.1518. Next base: position 4,763 of record NZ_JABWMT020000032.1, on the reverse strand, counting down.
CCGGTACTTAACATCAGCGGCAACGCGCCAAGCAGAGCTGCCAGGGTGGTCATCAGGATCGGACGAAAACGCAACAGACAAGCCTGGTAAATGGCATCGCGCGGCGACATGCCTTGCTCGCGCTCGGCAGCCAGCGCGAAGTCGATCATCATGATGGCGTTTTTCTTCACAATACCGATCAGCAAAATAATGCCGATAATCGCAATCACATCCAGTTCACTACCGGCAATCAGTAACGCCAGCAATGCACCGACACCTGCGGTGGGTAGCGTCGAGAGAATGGTGATCGGGTGAATAAAACTTTCATACAGAATGCCGAGCACGATATACATCGCCACCACCGCCGCGACAATCAGCCAGACAGTGCTGCCCAGCGCCGACTGGAAGGCGAGGGTGCTACCCTGGAACTGCGTGGTGATATCCACTGGCAGATTCAGCGTCTTCTCGGTGTCCATAATCGCCTGCACCGCATCGCCCAGCGAATAGTTATCCGGCACGTTAAAGGAGATGGTGGTGACCGGGAACTGATCCAGATGGTTGATGGAGAGCGGCGCAAAACGCTGCTCAATTTTGGCTATCGAGCTAAGTGGCACCACGCCGCCATCGCTGCTGGTCAGGCGAATGGTATCCAGCGCCGCCAGCCCAGGGGTATTTTCAGTGTTGTGCTCCAGCACCACGCGATACTGGTTGGCCTGAGTATAAATAGTGGAAATCAACCGCTGACCAAACGCGTTGTACAGGGCGTTATCGACATCCGCCATGCTGATACCCAGACGGCTGGCGCTGTCGCGATCAACATTGACATACGCCACCAGCCCTTTGTCCTGCCAGTCGCTGGAGACATCAGAAAGCTGTGGAAGCTGCTGGAGCTTTTCCATCAACTGCGGCACCCAGGTGCTGAGCGCATCCAGCGAAGTTGCCTGCAAGGTGAACTGGTACTGCGTGCGGCTGACCTGGGTATCGATGGTCAGATCCTGCGTCGGTTGCAGGAAGAGATCGACGCCCGGCACTTTATCCACCGCCGTTTGCAGACGGGCGATGACTTTTTGCACCCGGTCATCACGTTCATCCAACGGTTTGAGGTTGATCTGCAAACGCGCACTATTCAGCGACGGGTTAGTGCCATCAACGCCAACAAATGAGGTCAAACTTTGCACTGCCGGATCTTGTAAAATCACATCCGCGACCTGGCGTTGCCGCTGGGCCATATTGGCAAAGGAGCTGGATTGCGGTGCCTGCAAAGTGCCCTGAATAATGCCGTTGTCCTGCACCGGGAAGAAGCCTTTCGGAATGAACACCCACAGCAGTACGCTAAGCAGCAGGGTGCTGAGCGCCACGCTTAAGGTCAGCCACGGATGATTCAGCACTTTCGCAAGCCCCCGACCATAGGCGGCGATTATCCCGTCGAACATTTTCTCCGAGGCACGGGAGAAGCGGTTTTGTTTACGCAGCGGCTCCTGGCTGAGCATCCGCGCGCACATCATCGGCGTCAGGGTCAGCGACACCACGGCTGAGATCAAAATCGCTACTGCCAGGGTAATAGCAAACTCGCGGAACAGTCGCCCCACGATATCACCCATAAACAGCAGCGGGATCAGTACCGCAATCAGCGAAAAGGTCAGTGAGATAATGGTAAAGCCGATTTCGCCTGCGCCTTTAAGCGCCGCCGCCAGCGGTTTTTCGCCTTTTTCGATATAGCGGGAAATGTTCTCAATCACCACGATGGCGTCATCCACCACGAATCCGGTCGCGATGGTTAATGCCATTAACGTCAGGTTATTGATCGAGAAATCGAGAAACACCATGACCGCGAAGGTGCCGATTAACGACAGCGGCACTGCAACGCCGGGAATGATGGTCGCCGGAATATTGCGCAAAAACAGGTAGATAATCATGACTACCAGCGCGATAGCCATCATTAGTTCAAACTGGGTATCGTTGACCGATGCGCGGATGTTGGTGGTGCGGTCAGAAAGCACCGTCACTTTTACCGATTTCGGCAAACTCTCGGTAAGCTGCGGCAGCATCTGCCGGATGCTGTCGGCGGTGGAGATAATGTTAGCACCGGGCTGGCGCTGAACATTCATCACAATGGCCTGTTCTTTGTTCGCCCACGCGCCGAGCCAGCTGTTTTCCGCACCTTGCTCTACGGTTGCGACATCGCCCAGACGAATCGGCGCGCCGTTCTGGTAGGCGATGATTAGCTGGCGATACTCTTCGGCGGATTGCATCTGGTCGTTAGCGGAAAGCGTGACCGCACGGGAAGGGCCGTCGAGGCTACCTTTGGCTGAGTTAACGTTAGCGCCGGTAATGGCGGTGCGCACGGTTTCGCTAGTCAGGCCGAGGGCGGCAATCGCCTGGGCGTTAAGTTTGACGCGAACAGCCGGACGCTGGCCGCCGGAAAGCGTCACCAGTCCAACACCGGAAATCTGCGAGATTTTCTGCGCGACGCGGGTTTCCACCATATCTTCCACCTGCGTCATCGGCATGGCGGTTGAGGTGACGGCAAGCGTCATGATCGGCGGATCTGCCGGGTTCACTTTGCTGTAAACCGGCGGATTAGGCAGATCGCCCGGTAGCAGGTTAGTGGCGGCGTTAATCGCGGCCTGCACTTCCTGCTCGGCGACATCCAGCGGCAATGTTAGCTGGAACTGCAAGGTGATAACTGACGCACCGCCGGAACTCTGCGACGACATCTGTTTCAGGCCAGACATCTGCCCAAACTGGCGTTCGAGCGGCGCGGTAACGGCAGAGGTCATGACATCCGGGCTGGCGCCAGGGTAGAGCGTGACCACCTGAATAGTCGGGTAGTCCACTTCCGGCAGCGCCGAAACGGGCAGGGCACGATAGCCGATAATCCCGGCGAGTAAGATCGCCACCATCAGCAGCGTGGTGGCGACAGGACGCATAATAAACAGGCGCGACGGGCCGCCTGTGCTGCTCGGAGGTAACACCTGCATCAGGAACGCGCTCCTTTTTTCGCGTATTCGCGGCTGGTGGCTTTCTCTTCCGGTGCGGTGGCGCTCTGAGCTTCTACCACTTCCACTTTCGCTCCTTCGGTCAGGCGATCAATACCGTCTGTCACTACGCGATCGCCTGCGGAAATACCCGCGCGGATCACCACTTTCTGACTGTCCTGAATGCCCGGCGTCACCAGATGTTTGCTGACCTTGTTTTCGCTATTCAGCACCCAGACAAAGTGGCCTTCGTTACCCATTTGCAGGGCAGCGGTTGGGATCACCACGGCGTTTTGTTCGGTGTCGACTAACATGCGCGCGTTAACAAACTGGTTGGGAAACAGCGCATCATCCTGATTATTAAAGCGTGCTTTTACTTTAATGGTGCCAGTAGTGGTATCGATTTGGTTATCGAGACTTAACAGCGTACCTTCACTTAACTTCTTCGAGTTGGTGCGATCCCAGGCTTCTACCACCAGCGGTTTTCCGGCTTTTTGCGCCTGCACAACGGTGGCGATATCGCTTTCCGGCAGAGTGAAGAGCAAATCGATAGGATGCGTCTGGGTGATCACCACAATGCCAGTGGTATCGCCGCTGGAGATTTGGTTACCGACATCAACCTGCTTGAGGCCAACGCGACCATCGACTGGCGCAGTAATCCGGCTCCAGTCGAGTTGCAGTTGCGCGCTGGCGACACTCGCTTCATCAGCCTTAATGGTGCCTTCGGTTTCACTGACCAGCGCCTGTTGGGCATCCAGTTCCTGACGAGATACGAGATTGGTTTTTGCCAGTTGTTGATAACGCGCCAAATCACGGCGCGCGTTGGCAAGCGTGGCTTTATCTTTTGCCAGTTGTCCCTGTGCCTGGGCCAGTGCGACTTTGAACTGGCTGGGGTCAATCTCTGCCAGCAAATCGCCCGCTTTTACCTGCTGGCCTTCCTGGAAATGCAGCGCCATCAACTGGCCGTCAACGCGACTGCGCACCGTAACAGTATTAGCGGCGGTAATAGTGCCAAGCCCGGTGAGATAACGCGGAACGGCCTGTTCAATGGCGGTTGCCGCCTGTACTGGTGCTAAAGGGCCGGAACGCATACCACGGCGACCACCCGCTGGCGGCTGCTGTGCTTGTTTCGTCGCACCTGGCGCTGCGCTCTGGGATTCATTGCGGCCTTGCCAGAACCAGAATGCGGCGATGGCGGCGATAACCACCACGATTACGATTACCCAACGGGATTTATAACTGTCTTTCATCGTTAAGAGTTTCTCTTCCTGAAACGTTTCGCGCAATGTTACTAGTGTAGCCAGCCAATAAGGGAGAAAAATGGAGGAATTATGAAACAGTTTCGCGAATAGTCTGAATGGTGGTGCACTTTGCGAGCGCGCATCCAGTAATGACGCAGGAAACTATTTTATCTACGCGTTAACGATAGACTGCGTACATGGCGAAAGGAGGTAAGCCGAAGATTTCAGCGGGACGCTGAAACGGGAAAGCCCCTCCCGAGGAAGGGGTCTTAAATAAGGACAGGGTCATGATGAAGATACTCATCATCGTGGTGCTCTTAGTGATTAGCTACCCAGCATACTAAGACTACCAGGGCGGGGGAAACCCCGCTCTACCCTCACTCCTGAAAATATGCCTTCACGGTCAGATTGTCAATCCGCAGGCTTTGCCGTCTGCGATCCTGCCAGCAAATATTCTTTGCGAGTCGTTACGCAATAATCACAGATGAAACTATGTTATCCACGAGTCAGCGATAGACTGCGTACATGGCGAAAGGAGGTAAGCCGAAGATTTCAGCGGGACGCT
>NZ_JABWMT020000031.1:0-43474 GCF_013368915.2 Escherichia sp. 93.1518 | reverse complement strand
AAGCCGAAGATTTCAGCGGGACGCTGAAACGGGAAAGCCCCTCCCGAGGAAGGGGCCTTAAATAAGGACAGGGTCATGATGAAGATACTCATCATCGTGGTGCTCTTAGTCATTAGCTGGCCAGCTTACTAAGACTACCAGGGCGGGGGAAACCCCGCTCTACCCTCACTCCTGAACTTATGTTACTCCACCCTTATTGTCAATCTGAAGCCCACGTTCTTGCGAGGCGAATAGCAAACTTATCTGCGCCGCCGGGCTTAATTCTGAAAGTATCTTCGCTTGCTCTTAATTTATTATTGCTCTCGGTATGATACCGAATCTCAATAATTCTCTAAGAAAGGATCTCTTGTGAGCGAACAAATCACCTTTGCCACCAGCGATTTTGCCAGTAACCCGGAACCACGTTGCCCCTGTATTTTGCTGCTGGATGTTTCTGGCTCGATGAGCGGTAGACCCATTAACGAACTTAACGCAGGATTGGTGAGCTTTCGCGATGAACTGCTTGCCGATCCGCTGGCCTTAAAAAGAGTGGAACTCGGCATTGTGACTTTCGGCCCGGTGCATGTGGAACAACCATTTACCAGCGTCGCTAACTTTTTCCCGCCCATCTTGTTTGCTCAGGGCGATACGCCAATGGGCGCTGCAATTACCAAAGCCCTGAATATGGTTGAGGAGCGGAAACGTGAGTACCGTGCAAATGGTATTTCGTATTATCGCCCGTGGATTTTCTTGATCACCGATGGCGCGCCAACCGATGAGTGGCAGGCTGCTGCCAGTAAAGTGTTTCAGGGAGAAGAAGATAAGAAGTTTGCCTTCTTTACCATCGGTGTTCAGGGGGCTGATATGAATACTCTGGCACAAATTAGCGTCCGTCAGCCTTTGCCGTTGCAGGGATTACAATTCCGTGAACTGTTTAGCTGGTTATCCAGTTCGCTACGTTCGGTTTCCCGCTCCACGCCGGGAACGGAAGTTGTACTGGAAGCGCCAAAAGGCTGGACGTCAGTGTGAGCTGGCGTCTGGTCTATTCATCAGCCGTCGGAACGTCGCATATCAGCTCTGACTTACCTTGCCAGGATGCCTGCCAGATGCAGGTTGTCTGGCTAAACGACCAGCAACCATTACTGGTGATGTTTCTTGCTGATGGCGCAGGTAGCGTTTCGCAGGGTGGCGAAGGCGCGACGCTCGCCGTCAATGAAGCGATGGCGTTTATGATGCAAAAAGTACAGGGTGGTGAATGTGGTCTGAATGATGTGCTTGCGACAGATATTGTGCTGGCAATTCGCCACCGTATTACTGCCCGTGCACAAGCTGAAGAACTGGCGGTTCGTGATTTTTCCTGTACTTTTTTGGGCGTTATATCATCAGCGACCGGCACATTGATTATGCAGATTGGCGATGGTGGCGTGGTGGTGGATTTTGGTGAAGGGCTACAGCTACCACTAACGCCGATGAATGGCGAATATGCCAATATGACCTACTTCATTACTGATGAAGATGCTGTCACGCGCCTTGAGACTTACAGTTGCGATGCGCAGGTGATAAAAGTGGCTGCATTTACGGATGGTATTCAGCGGCTGGCATTAAATATGCTGGAAAATTCTCCCCATGTACCTTTTTTTGCGCCATTTTTCAATGGGCTGGAATCAGCGACGTCAGAACAACGCGATATATTGCCAGATTTGCTAAAGCAATTTTTGTCCTGCCCCGCAGTGAATGAACGCACCGATGATGATAAAACGCTGGCGCTGGCCATGTGGTTGCCGTGAAATCAACTATATATACCGCAGCTGGTGATTGCGTGACGCCAGGTCATGAATTAGGCAAAGGCGGCGAAGGTACGGTTTATGATATCAATGAGTTTGTCGATAGCGTCGCCAAGATTTATCACACACCGCCACCCGCCTTAAAACAGGACAAACTCACCTTTATGGCCGCGACAGCCGACGCGCAGTTGTTGAATTATGTCGCCTGGCCGCAGGCAACGCTTCACGGTGGACGAGACGGAAAAGTTATCGGTTTTATGATGCCAAAAGTTTCTGGTAAAGAACCGATTCATATGATCTATAGCCCGGCACATCGTCGTCAACGTTATCCTCATTGTGCGTGGGATTTTCTACTCTATGTTGCGCGCAATATAGCGGCATCTTTTGCTACGGTGCATGAGCACGGGCATGTCGTGGGTGACGTCAACCAGAACAGCTTTATGGTGGGCCGCGACAGCAAAGTGGTGCTTATCGATAGTGACTCCTTTCAGATTAACGCCAATGGCACGCTGCATTTATGCGAAGTCGGCGTGTCGCATTTTACGCCGCCAGAGTTGCAAGCCTTACCGTCATTTGTCGGCTTTGAGCGCACCGTAAATCACGATAATTTTGGCCTTGCGTTGCTGATCTTTCACGTCTTGTTTGGTGGGCGTCACCCTTATTCCGGTGTGCCGCTTATCTCTGAAGCGGGTAATGCGCTGGAGACGGATATTGCCCATTTCCGTTATGCCTATGCATCAGACAATCAGCGACGTGGCTTAAAACCGCCGCCACGATCTATTCCGCTATCGATGTTACTGAGTGATGTTGAAGTCATGTTTCAGCAGGCGTTCACTGAAAGTGGCGTGGCAACCGGGCGTCCGACGGCTAAAGCGTGGGTAGCGGCACTGGATTCTCTACGCCAACAGTTAAAAAAATGTCCCGTTTCAGCAATGCATGTTTACCCCGGTCATTTAACTGACTGTCCGTGGTGTGCATTGGATAATCAAGGCGTTATCTATTTTATTGATCTCGGCGAAGAGGTCATTACCACAGGCGGGGATTTTGTGCTGGCGAAAGTCTGGGCGATGGTGATGGCGTCAGTGCCACCGCCAGCACTACAGTTACCATTACCCGCTCATTTCCAGGCTGCTGGCAGGCCGCTTCCTTTAGGCCTGTTACGGCGTGAATACATCATTCTGATTGAGATCGCGCTGTCAGCGTTATCGCTGCTGCTTTGCGGTCTTCAGGCGGAACCGCGTTATATCATTTTGGTTCCTGTGTTGGCGGCTATCTGGATTATTGGCAGCCTTGCAAGCAAAGCGCACAAAGCAGAAGTCCAGCGACGACGTGAGGCTTTTAATCGCGCGAAAATGGACTATGACCATCTAGTCAGCCAGATCCAGCAGGTGGGTGGGCTGGAAGGTTTTATCACCAAACGAACGATGCTTGAAAAAATGAAGAATGAGCTTTTGGGATTGCCGGAAGAAGAAAAGCGCGATCTGGCAGCACTTCAGGACACCGCAAGGGAGCGGCAGAAGCAGAAGTTTCTGGAGGGGTTTTTTATTGATGTTGCTTCTATTCCCGGCGTTGGTCCCGCGCGTAAAGCGGCTTTACGGTCCTTTAGTATCGAAACAGCGGCAGATGTGACCCGGCGCGGCGTTAAACAAGTGAAAGGATTTGGCGACCATCTGACTCAGGCGGTTATCGACTGGAAAGCGAGCTGCGAACGCCGTTTTGTATTCAGGCCGAACGAAGCGGTAACACCAGCAGACAGACAAGCGGTAATGGCGAAAATGACCGCTAAACGTCATCGGCTGGAATCTGCGTTGACAGAGGGCGCGGCAGAGTTACAGCGATTCCGCCTTCATGCTCCCGCACGAACCATGCCGTTGATGGAACCGTTACGTCAGGCGGCAGAAAAACTGGCTCAGGCTCAGGCAGATTTAAGCCGCTGCTGAGCCATTTCTTATTTAACGAAATACTACTTCTGCCCAGCGCGCCAGCCCGGCAGTAACGGAACCAAAGTCGTCGCCACCTGCAATCGGGATGCCCGGCAGCTGTTCCGCCAGTGCCTTTTTAATCAGCGGCGATCGGGCGCTACCACCGGTCAGATAGATGACGTCTGGTTTTTCCTGGGCGTTATCCAGCGCCAGTTGCACTTGTTCCAGAATCCGCGCCAGCGGCTGGTTGAGGGCACTTTCCAGTCCATGCTGGCTAATCAACGTTGCCAGTTCGTCACGGATAAACGGCAGCGACGCGCGGGTTTCCGCTGCGCTTGAAAGGGCAATTTTGCACTCTTCCGCGCTGCGCACCAGCCGATAACTTAAACGTTGCCGCCAGACTTTCTGCAACAGGGCGACTTTCTCCGGCTCGCGGGCATCGCGTACCAGATCGTTAAGCAGGCGACCGTTGGCGCTACTGTAGAAATCACTCTGCGCAGGTACGTCGTTGATGGCAACCGCATTCCACCACGGCAGAATCGGCAGGGCGATACCTTTTTCGGTTTCGCCCCCCATGCCCAGCAGCGGCATCAGGTGTTTAAATGCCAGCGCGATATCCAGATCGTTACCGCCAATACGGCAACCACTGTGACCCAGCAGGCTGGCTTCACGATCGAGACGCGAACGCCACTGCGGCCCCATTAGCAGTAAGGAACAGTCAGTAGTACCACCGCCGATATCCACCACCAGCACCCGTTTTTCTTCCTGTAAGGTGGCTTCGTAATCCAGCCCTGCCGCTACCGGCTCGTACTGAAATACCACATCCTTAAACCCGGCACGCTTCGCCGCACGTTCCAGAATCCCTTGCGCCTGGGCGTTTGCTTCATCTCCGCCCAATCCCTGGAAGTTGATTGGGCGACCAATGACCGCCTGGGTAATTGTTTCTGGCAGTTGCGCCTGCGCTTGTTGGCGAATGTGCAACATCATTGCGCAGACCAGATCCTCAAATAGCGCCACCTGCTGCGGTTTTAACCCGCTGGCACCGAGGAACGATTTCGGTGATTTCACAAACCACACTTCCTCCGGATCATCAATGTACTGCGCCAGTGAGGAAAGACCGAACTGCACGCTTTTCTCCGTGACGTCGATATCTTCTTCGCGGTTATAACGAATCGCCCGACGTAACAGCGCCTGCGTTTCATCATCGTTTGCCGGAACATCATGATGGCGGTACAGCCACTCGCTTACTGCTTCACGCGTTGGTGCACAAAGCATCGAGGGCAGCAGCGTGCTGTCATTTTCCATTTTCAACATCTGCGGTTTACCGTCGCGCATCACCGCCACTGAACAGTTTGCTGTACCGTAATCAAAACCAATAAACACGAAATAATCCCCATGCCGGTGAAGAAGGGGCGTGACTTTAGCGAAATGTTGCCGTCGCGACAACCGGAATATGAAAGCAAAGCACAGCGTCTGAATAACGTTTATGCTGAAAGCGGATAAAAAAGGAGATGCGATGTATACCCTGAACTGGCAGCCGCCGTATGACTGGTCGTGGATGTTGGGATTTCTTGCCGCTCGTGCGGTGAGTGGAGTGGAAACAGTTGCGGACAATTATTATGCCCGTAGTCTGGCGGTGGGCGAACATCGCGGCGTGATAACGGTGGTTCCTGATAGCAAAAATAATACGTTGCAAGTGAACGTAAGTTCGGGATTAGAACCGGTGGCGACCGAGTGCCTGGCGAAAATGAGCCGCCTGTTTGATCTGCAATGTAATCCGCAGATTGTTAACGGTGCATTGGGCGAATTAGGCGCGGCGCGGCCCGGATTGCGTTTACCGGGCTGTGTTGATGCTTTTGAGCAGGGCGTACGCGCAATTTTAGGCCAACTGGTGAGTGTAACGATGGCGGCAAAACTGACCGCCAAAGTGGCGCAGCTTTATGGCGAACGGCTGGATGATTTCCCTGAATATGTCTGCTTTCCCACACCTCAACGACTGGCAGCAGCCGACCCGATGGCACTAAAAGGGTTGGGGATGCCGTTGAAACGGGCAGAGGCGCTGATTCATTTAGCCAATGCGGCACTGGACGGCTCCTTACCGATGAAAATGCCGGGCGACGTTGAGCTAGCGATGAAAACGCTGCAAACATTTCCTGGAATTGGGCGCTGGACGGCAAATTATTTTGCCTTGCGTGGCTGGCAAGCGAAAGATGTTTTCCTGCCGGATGATTATTTGATTAAACAGCGATTTCCTGGAATGACGCCGGCACAAATCCGCCGTTATGCCGAACGCTGGAAACCCTGGCGTTCTTGTGCGCTGTTGCATATCTGGTATACGGAAGGCTGGCAACCAGAAGAAGTATGATGCTGGTCGTCTTATCCAGCCTGGGGAATGAGCGAATTGTAAGCCTGATAAGACGCGTCAGCGTCGCATCAGGCAATACTCAGTTAATCGCGAAATAACTGCTATTAACCAGCAAATCCAGAGGTTGAGCGTCGGCAATGACATCGCCATAAATCAGATCAACACCCATGCCGGAAAGCGTATCCATCACCAGCGGCAACGCTACTGGCCCCGCGATGGTCTTCACCCCCAGTCGCTGGGCATGACCCTGAATGATCGATATCAGCATCTCATCCATCAAATTACCCTGTACGCTGGCGCATAACTCACCGTCGAGCAGTAGATAATCCGCCATATTTGCTTTCAGTGTGTTGAAGAGCTGCAGATCGCGCCCTACCTGACTGAGCACGATCCGGCAGCCTGCCAGCCGCAATTTATGCATATTTTCTGCGTGGTCGAAAATTGCTTCAGCCGGAATAATCAGATGTAATAACCGCGATGGTAGGGGGCTACTTTCCAGTTGCGCAAGCAGTTTATCCACCAGCGGGGCGCTGCTTAACCCGGCAACGGAAAGGGGGAGGGCGATGCTTAAGCCTTTACTGGCAACCGCTTTTGCTGTCTGCTGGAAAAACTCATGTAATATCCGACGATCAAGGGCGTGATTGAGCGCCGGATCGCTGAAGCTACGACGAAATGCCAGTTCATCAATAATCTCACCTTCACTACTCCAGAGCTTAAGCGAAATCAGCCACAAATTACGCGTATCCGGGATTCGCGGTGAAGCGACGCCGTGGGCGATCATCATCAGTTGATTCTCTTTGATCATCCGCCACTGTTCATCGAGTGACATCACCGCCCGTTCGCTATGTTTAGCAGTTTGCTGTGGTTCGTAAACCGTCACCCGACCGCGCCCACCATTTTTCGAAGCATAACAGGCGATATCGGCCTGCGACATCACGTCTGCCGCCTGATGATTGCTGTCATCGATCAGGGTAATCCCTGCGCTGGCACCTACCCGATGCACACGGCCCTCCCACATAAAGTGGTAGTCATTAATCGCACTGATAATGCGTGTGGCGATAAAGCGGGCACTTTCAACATTACAGTCCGGTAGCAACAGACCAAATTCATCACCGCCGAGTCGCGCCAGCACGTCGCTGGAGCGCAGCATACTCAGCATCAACGACGCCAGTTCACGCAGTAAAGCATCGCCCGCCGCGTGCCCGGCGCTGTCATTCACCGCTTTAAAATGATCAAGATCGATAAACACCAGTGCATGTCGATGATGCGTGCTGCTTACCGTTTGCAGCAGTATTCGCAGTTGTTTTTCAAAACTGGCACGGTTAGTGAGATGCGTCAGGGCATCATGGGAGGCGCTATAACTAAGCTGGCGCAGCATTTTGCGTGACTCAGTCACATCCTGAATGACCAGTACCGAACCAATATTGCTGCCGTCCAGAGTACTTAACGGCGTAATGCTGTAATGGACGTCGTAGCTGCCGCCGCTGCGGCAGTGGAGAACGACATCTTGTTCAATAGCGGAACGCGACGTGTCGGCACTGTAAATGTTCTCCATTAACGGCCCATTGTCGCCAAATGTAATTTGCAATGCTGTTAATAGTGGAACGCCCAACGCCTCTTCTTGTGTCCAGCCGCTCATCTTCTCGGCAACCGGATTCATAAAGGTGATTTTCATCGCCATATCAATACAGACCACGGCTTCGCCGATGGAATCCAGCGTAATGTGCAGGCGCTCTTTTTCCTGAAACAGCGCCTCGTTCAGCTGTTTCACTTCGGTCATATCAATATTAATACCGAGCAATCGTTCGACTTCGCCTTCTTTATTCAGCACCCGATTGGCGAGGGCGCGGATATGACGAATACCGTCTTTCACGGTGATGCGAAATTCCAGCTTAAAGGGCAAGCGAGCCTGTAATGAATCACGAATCACTTTTTCGGCGTGTTGGCGATCTTCCGGCAGCACGCAGTCATACCACACCTGCCAGTTCGGTTTGATATGTGGTGAAATTTCATACAGCTCGAACATCCGCTTATCCCAACTAAAAATATCCGGCTTCAGTTCCCACTCCCATATGCCAATCCCACCCGCTTCATTAGCCAGCGTTATCCGTTCCATCAGGCGTTTGTTAATCTGTTCGGTGCGTTTAAGATCGTTTATGTCTTCAATCTGCGCAATAAAGTAGAGCGGCGTGCCATCGGTGTGGCGCACCAGCGAGACGGCAAGCAGCGCCCAGACAACGTCGCCATTACGGTTGTAATAACGTTTCTCCATCGAGTAGGTATTTATTTCACCGCTAATTAGCTTCTCAACGTGTTGTAGATCTTTATTGAGATCTTCCGGCCAGGTAAGTTGCTGGAAGGTGAGGGCGCGCAACTCTTCCTGGCTGTAACCGAGAAACTGGCATAGAGCTTTGTTGGATTGCAGCCATTGCCCCTCGGTGCCCACTAATGCCATGCCGATGGCGGAATATTCCATAGCGTTACGAAAGCGGGTTTCGCTTTCTGAAATATGCTTGCGTTCAGCGCGAAAGGCGTACATCACCATGGTCATGATGTTGGCGGGCAGCAGGATCAGTAAAAATGGCAGCCACGGTACGTGACTCATCAAGTAGGTTCGCGGCGTGGCGAGTAAAGTCGGATCGGCCGCCATCATCAGCGACACCATCATCACAGTGGTGAGGAAGATCAAAAAGGCTTCCATCCGTGGCAGGCGCACGGCGCTCCACATCAGCAGCACAATAATGAAAGTAAAAGGCCACGGTAGATATAGCATCGAGAGCCAGCTTAACGTCAGCGTGATGGCTAATGTTAATAGTGTTTCAAACAACAGCCGTGGATCACGGTGACGGAGCAGGTAATGTGGCTTAAATAACAAGCCTAGCGGTACTAGCGCCAGTGCGCCGATTGATTCGGAAAGTACCCAGATTAGAAACGCTCTAAGCGGATCGTCGTCTGATACCAGCAGGAGAACCAGCACGCCCCCCAATACTGGCGGCACGATGGCGCTGCCAAATGCGAGACGTAGCCAGTCAGCCAGATTTTGCAGTGGGTTATACCACGGCAGCAATTTCCGCAGCAGCATTGCCCCCACTACGGCCTCAACAATGTTGATTGCCGTCCACGCCATATTCAGCGAACTGGTAGAAAACAGTAGCACGGATGCGGCGATATTCCCCAGCGAGCAGGCCAATGCGATTCCCGGCCACATCCGCCCGGCATGGCGGTAAAATGCCACCATCATAATGGACGTGGGGAACCAGAGTGGCGCAAGTTGCGTACCAAACTGTGAAAGCTCAAGCGAGAAAAGGGTAAAGATGAATGAGACTAAACCTAAACTGATGAGGTGAAGCAGGGGATGAGGCAGGGTAATTAAAACACGTTGTGATGGTTTACTCATTACCGCTCTATCCGTATGACCAGGTCGTCAGTATTAGTATTTGTATTTATGCTAGTACAAAAGTTTTACATTTTATATGCGGATTGTTCATAAAGTGACGTAATGGCGGATAATTTGTGCAACTTTGCACAACATTTTTTACCTTGCTTTAAAACCGAACAATTAAATTTGCGTCAGGGAATTGATCGTCAACACTTAACTCTAAGTGTGCGGCAACGCTATTCGACTGGTATCAGGCGGATGAAATCCCTATAATTGCCGCGTTTGGCGCTTCGGCGCCCCCTTCCTAACATCCAGGTTAATCAGGTCGCTAAATTTATGACTGATCAGTCTCATCAGTGCGTCATTATCGGTATCGCTGGCGCATCGGCTTCCGGCAAGAGTCTCATTGCCAGTACCCTTTATCGTGAATTACGTGAACAAGTGGGTGATGAACACATCGGCGTTATTCCGGAAGATTGTTACTACAAAGATCAAAGCCATCTGTCGATGGAAGAACGCGTTAAGACCAACTATGACCATCCGAGCGCGATGGATCACAGTCTGCTGCTTGAGCATTTACAAGCGTTGAAACGCGGCTCGGCTATCGACCTGCCGGTTTACAGCTACGTTGAACATACGCGTATGAAAGAAACGGTGAAGGTTGAGCCGAAGAAAGTCATTATCCTCGAAGGCATCTTGCTGCTGACGGATGCGCGTCTGCGTGACGAACTTAACTTCTCAATTTTCGTTGATACCCCGCTGGATATCTGCCTGATGCGCCGCATCAAGCGCGACGTTAACGAGCGTGGGCGTTCGATGGATTCCGTGATGGCGCAATATCAAAAAACGGTGCGTCCGATGTTCCTGCAATTCATTGAACCTTCAAAACAATATGCGGACATTATCGTGCCACGCGGTGGTAAAAACCGCATCGCGATCGATATATTGAAAGCTAAAATAAGTCAGTTCTTTGAATAAGCTTGATAAATTGTGTACCGTTCAGTGATAACCTGGTATGCCCTTGACGTAACTGGCGTTAAGGGAGTGATGCACGAAAGGAGAAAATGCCATGCGTCTGTGTGACCGAGATATTGAAGCCTGGCTTGATGAAGGCCGTTTGTCGATCAACCCACGTCCGCCGGTAGAGCGTATTAATGGCGCGACGGTAGATGTGCGCCTGGGCAATAAGTTTCGTACCTTCCGTGGTCACACGGCAGCGTTTATCGATCTGAGCGGTCCCAAAGATGAAGTGAGCGCCGCGCTCGATCGGGTGATGAGCGATGAAATCGTGCTCGACGAGGGCGAGGCGTTTTATCTTCACCCAGGTGAGCTGGCGCTGGCGGTGACGCTGGAGTCGGTTACGCTGCCAGCCGATCTTGTGGGATGGCTGGATGGGCGTTCCTCACTGGCGCGTCTGGGGCTGATGGTTCACGTTACCGCGCACCGTATCGATCCAGGCTGGTCTGGCTGCATTGTGCTGGAGTTTTACAACTCCGGTAAATTGCCGCTGGCGCTGCGTCCGGGCATGTTAATTGGCGCGTTAAGTTTTGAACCACTTTCCGGCCCGGCGGCGCGGCCATACAACCGCCGTGAAGATGCGAAATATCGCAACCAGCAGGGCGCGGTTGCCAGCCGAATCGATAAAGACTAATTCAGGCTCATTGAGGATACCATGAGACGATTTCTGACGACGCTGATGATAATCCTGGTCGTGCTGGTGGCCGGATTATCTGCGTTAGTGTTGCTGGTGAATCCGAATGATTTCCGCGACTATATGGTCAAGCAGGTTGCTGCACGTAGCGGTTATCAATTGCAGTTGGATGGGCCACTGCGTTGGCACGTCTGGCCGCAGCTTAGTATCCTCTCCGGGCGAATGTCCCTCACTGCCCAGGGGGCGAGCCAGCCACTGGTGCGCGCCGATAATATGCGCCTTGATGTGGCGTTATTGCCGTTGTTGAGTCATCAACTGAGCGTTAAGCAGGTGATGCTGAAAGGCGCGGTAATTCAACTTACGCCACAGTCGGAAGCGGTTCGTCGTGACGATGCACCCGTTGCGCCGCGCGACAATACGTTGCCGGATCTGTCAGAAGATCGCGGCTGGTCGTTTGATATCTCCAGTCTGAAAGTGGCGGACAGTCTGCTGGTGTTCCAGCATGAAGATGACGAGCAGGTGACAATTCGCAACATCCGTCTGCAAATGGAACAAGATCCACAGCATCGTGGCTCGTTTGAGTTCTCCGGGCGGGTTAATCGCGATCAGCGCGATCTCACGTTATCCCTCAAAGGCACGGTGGATGCTTCTGATTATCCACATGATTTAACCGCAGCCATTGAGCAAATTAGCTGGCAGCTGCAAGGCGCAGATCTACCACAGCAAGGTATTCAGGGGCAGGGGAGCTTCCAGGCCCAGTGGCAAGAGTCACATAAACGCCTTTCATTTAATCAAATCAATTTGACCGCGAATGACAGCACACTTAGTGGGCAGGCGCAGGTCACGCTGACTGAAAAGCCAGAATGGTTGTTAAGATTGCAGTTTTCGCAACTGAATCTTGATAATCTCATACCGCTTAATGAAGCCGTTAACAGTGAAAACGGAACCACGCAACAGGGGCAGAACCAGCCAATGCTGCCGCGTCCGGTTATTTCCTCGCGTATTGATGAACCGGCCTATCAGGGGTTGAAAGGTTTTGCGGCTGATATTTTATTGCAGGCCAGTAACGTGCGTTGGCGCGGGATGAATTTTACTGATGTTGCTACGCAAATGACCAATAAATCGGGTTTGCTGGAAATCACCCAACTGCAAGGCAAACTCAACGGTGGACAGATATCGCTGCCGGGGACGCTGGACGCGACGGCAAAACATCCGCAGATAACCTTTCAACCTCGGCTGGAGAATGTCGAGATTAGTACCATTCTGAAGGCATTTAACTATCCGATTTCGTTAACCGGAAAAATGTCGCTAGCTGGTGATTTCTCCGGCGCTGACATCGATGCCGAAGCATTCCGCCACAACTGGCAAGGGCAAGCGCATGTTGAAATGACCGACACGCGCATGGAAGGGATGAATTTCCAGCAGATGATTCAGCAAGCGGTAGAACGTAACGGCGGTGATGTGAAGGCCGCTGAAAACTTCGATAATGTGACTCGTCTCGACCGCTTTACGACCGATCTCACGCTAAATAATGGCCTCGTAACGTTAAACGACATGCAAGGTCAATCGCCAGTGCTGGCTCTGACAGGGGAAGGCTCGTTGAATCTGGCAGAGCAGACCTGCGATACCCAGTTTGACATTCGAGTCGTTGGTGGCTGGAACGGGGAAAGCAAACTGATTGATTTCCTCAAAGAAACACCGGTTCCGCTGCGGGTTTACGGCAACTGGCAGCAACTCAATTACAGTCTGCAAGTGGATCAGTTACTGCGCAAACACTTACAGGATGAAGCCAAACGTCGCCTGCACGATTGGGCTGAGCGCAATAAAGATTCCCGCAATGGCAAAGATGTGAAGAAGTTGCTGGAGAAGATGTAAGTTTCCAGATGACATAATTTGTAGGCCTGATGCAACGCTTTACGCGTCTTATCAGGCCTACATATCATCACACCTCGTACTCCAAATTATCTTCCTTACGTAGCGGAATAATTTGCACCTTCTGCACGCGATGGCTTTCCACCTGCAACGTTTTAAGCAAATAATCCCCCACCTGAACTTCTTCGCCAGGTTTTGGAATACGCTGTAAATATTCCATCAGCAGCCCGGCAATGGTGTGATATTCACGTTTTTCATCCAGCGGCAGCGGCACATATTGCACCAGATCTTCCAGCGGCATATGACCATTCGCCGTCCAGGAACCGTCGGCGTTTTTCTGAATATCATGACGGGCGTCGATCTCTTCCACTTCGTTCGGTAAGTTACCGGCAATGGTTTCGGTGACGTCACTTAATGTCACAATCCCTTCTACCGAGCCAAACTCATCCACCACAAAAGCAAAGTGCGTGCGGGCATTACGGAACTGCTCCAGGGCAGGTAGCAACGGCAAGGTTTCCGGGAATACCAGCGGCTGGCGAATCAACACACGCAGGTTGAGCGGTTCGCCGCGCAGCGACTGTTGTAGCAGGTCGATAACGTGAACAACACCGAGCAAATCTTCTGCGTCATCGCCGTCGGTAACCACCAGACGCGTATGCTGATTTCGCTCCAGCAACTGGCGGATCTCGTCTTCCGGCGCGTTGAGATCGATATGCTCAATATCGTGGCGCGAGGTCATGATGCTGCTGACGGTACGCTGGTTAAGATTAAGCACCCGCTCGATCATCCGCCGCTCCTGCGGATTAAAGATTTGTTGGTTGCCATGATCCACCAGCATGGACGCGGTTTCGGCATCCAGTTCCGCATCTTCTTTTTGCCCGCTTAACAGGCGCATTACCGCTTCGGTAGTCCGCTGGCGCAGCGTCTGGTTAGCAGAAAGAAAACGTCGCCGGTTAAAGATGGCTAACTGATTGAGCGCCTCGATCATCACCGAGAAACCAATCGCGGCGTACAGATAGCCCTTCGGAATGACGAATCCGAAACCTTCCGCCACCAGGCTAAAGCCAATCATCAACAGGAAACTTAAGCAGAGAATAACGATCGTCGGGTGACTGTTAACAAATTGCGTTAACGGTTTACTTGCCATCAGCATCAGGCTGATAGCGATAACAACAGCAGCCATCATGACCAGCAAATGGTCGACCATCCCGACGGCGGTAATCACCGAGTCGAGTGAGAAGATGGCGTCCAGCACCACAATTTGTGTCACCACCCCCCAGAACTTCGCACCTTTGCGCTGCGTGGGGTTATTGCTGTCTTTCCCCTCCAGCCGTTCGTTCAGCTCCATCGTGGCTTTGAACAGCAGGAAGAAACCACCGAACAGCATGATCAAGTCGCGTGCGCTAAAGGTAAACGAGCGGAAGCTGAACAGCGGTTGAGTCAGGGTGACCAGCCAGGAGATTGACGCCAGCAGTAACAGGCGCATTAACATTGCCAGCAGCAGCCCGGTAACTCGTGCGCGGTCACGCTGCTTCGGCGGTAGTTTTTCGGCGAGGATGGCAATAAAGACCAGGTTATCAATGCCGAGGACCAGTTCGATCACAATCAGCGTGATTAACCCGGCCCAGATAGACGGATCGGCAATCCATTCCATAGTAAGTGCAATACCTATTCGTTGTATGACAAATGTCACAATTCGATCATGGATAAATCAGGGCAAAAATGCAATGTTGCAGCACTATTTATCTAACTTTATTTGAGAACTATAACATTGCATTATCCCTGAATTAAAAGTGGTAATAATAAAACATTATTTAAGAAATATCGCATGTGGAGACGCAATATTAATTGCTGTCAACCTAAAGAAACTCCTAAAAACCATATTGAATGACACTTAATATAATTCTTAAAAATAGCCGATTGTCGAATTGTTACCTTGCCTGCTATTCCGTTAGCTGTAACACTTCCTCCTGCATTATTGGGGAGCCAATATTCAATTACCATAATGCTACCTTATATTCGGAAAATGAATTTCCTGAATAACCCTTTCTCATAAACGACTGTATGCTGAGAGGGTTTTAAAAACCAAACTAAATCAGTGTATTGGTAGCTAGAAAGCCAGGGGCGGTAGCGTGTCTGGATGCCTGAAAGACCAGTCTGAATTATTCTGTCAATAGCCTGCGGATGAAATCAATTTTTTTAGGACTGATGCCAGTTAAATTCTTATTCAATTAGCTGCAAGGTAAATGTGCATGTCGATAAATAATGCACAGGATAATTACTCTGCCAAAGTGATAAATAAACAATGATGAAATCCAAAATGAAATTGATGCCATTATTGGTGTCAGTAACCTTGATAAGCGGTTGCACAGTACTTCCGGGCAGTAATATGTCTACGCTGGGTAAAGACGTCATCAAACAGCAGGACGCTGATTTCGACCTCGACAAAATGGTGAATGTTTATCCGCTGACCCCGCGCCTGATTGATCAATTACGCCCACGCCCGAACGTGGCGCGCCCCAATATGACGCTGGAAAGCGAGATTGCGAATTACCAGTATCGCGTCGGGCCGGGCGACGTTCTTAATGTCACCGTCTGGGATCATCCGGAACTTACCACGCCCGCAGGTCAGTACCGCAGCTCCAGCGACACCGGCAACTGGGTACAGCCTGACGGCACTATGTTCTACCCGTATATCGGCAAGGTTCACGTCGTGGGGAAAACGCTCGCTGAAATCCGCAGTGATATTACCGGGCGCTTAGCGACGTACATCGCTGACCCGCAGGTGGACGTTAATATCGCCGCCTTCCGCTCGCAAAAAGCCTATATCTCAGGTCAGGTGAATAAATCCGGTCAACAGGCGATCACCAACGTGCCACTGACCATTCTCGACGCCATCAACGCCGCAGGTGGCCTGACCGACACCGCTGACTGGCGCAACGTGGTGCTAACACACAATGGTCGTGAAGAACGCATTTCTTTGCAGGCGCTGATGCAAAACGGCGACCTCAATCAGAACCGACTGCTTTACCCAGGCGATATTCTCTACGTGCCGCGTAATGACGATCTGAAAGTATTTGTGATGGGTGAAGTGAAGAAACAGAGCACCCTGAAAATGGACTTTAGCGGCATGACCCTGACTGAAGCTCTGGGCAATGCCGAAGGTATCGACATGACCACCTCCAACGCCAGCGGCATCTTTGTCATTCGTCCGCTGAAAGGCGAGGGGGGGCGTAACGGCAAGATTGCCAATATCTACCAGCTGGATATGTCCGATGCGACGTCGCTGGTGATGGCGACAGAATTCCGCCTGCAACCTTATGACGTGGTGTATGTCACCACCGCCCCGGTTTCCCGCTGGAACCGTCTGATCAATCAGTTGCTGCCAACTATTAGCGGTGTCCGTTACATGACGGATACAGCCAGCGACATTCATAACTGGTAATCGTCATGTTTAACAATATCTTAGTTGTCTGTGTCGGCAATATTTGCCGTTCCCCGACGGCGGAACGCTTACTGCAACGTTATCACCCGGAGCTAAAAGTGGAGTCCGCTGGACTCGGCGCGCTGGTCGGTAAGGGCGCTGATCCTACCGCCATCAGCGTCGCCGCCGAGCATCAACTCTCTCTGGAAGGCCACTGTGCCCGTCAAATCAGCCGCCGCCTGTGTCGCAACTATGACCTGATTTTGACCATGGAAAAGCGCCATATCGAACACTTATGCGAGATGGCACCCGAGATGCGCGGCAAAGTGATGCTGTTTGGTCACTGGGATAACGAATGTGAAATTCCCGATCCGTATCGCAAAAGCTGGGAAACGTTTGCAGCGGTGTACACATTACTTGAACGGTCTGCCCGCCAGTGGGCGCAGGCATTGAACGCAGAGCAGGTATAAGAATGACAGAAAAAGTAAAACAACATGCCGCTCCGGTAACGGGCAGTGATGAAATCGATATTGGTCGCCTGGTCGGCACCGTCATTGAAGCGCGCTGGTGGGTGACTGGCATCACCGCCGTGTTCGCCCTCTGTGCTGTGATTTACACCTTCTTCGCCACGCCGATTTATAGTGCCGACGCGCTGGTACAAATCGAACAAAGCGGCGGCAATTCGCTGGTGCAGGACATTGGTTCGGCGTTAGCTAACAAACCGCCAGCCTCGGACGCCGAGATCCAGTTGATTCGTTCGCGTCTGGTGCTTGGTAAAACGGTGGACGATCTCGACCTCGATATTGCGGTGAGCAAAAACACGTTCCCGATTTTCGGTGCGGGCTGGGATCGCCTGATGGGACGCCAGAACGAGACGGTGAAAGTGACCACCTTTAACCGCCCGAAAGAGATGGCGGATCAGGTATTTACGCTTAATGTGCTGGACAACAAAACCTACACTTTGAGCAGTGATGGCGGCTTTAGCGCCCGTGGACAAGCAGGCCAGATGCTGAAAAAAGAAGGCGTCACGCTGATGGTTGAGGCTATTCACGCCAGCCCGGACAGTGAGTTTACCGTCACCAAATACTCCACGCTGGGGATGATCAATCAACTGCAAAACAGCCTGACGGTAACAGAGAACGGCAAAGACGCTGGCGTACTGAGCCTCACTTACACCGGTGAAGATCGCGAGCAGATCCGCGACATTCTTAACAGCATCGCCCGTAACTATCAGGAACAAAATATTGAGCGCAAATCGGCGGAAGCGTCGAAAAGCCTCGCTTTCCTCGCGCAACAGTTACCGGAAGTACGTAGCCGCCTTGATGTTGCCGAAAACAAACTGAATGCCTTCCGTCAGGATAAAGATTCCGTTGATCTGCCGCTGGAAGCGAAAGCGGTGCTCGATTCGATGGTGAACATCGACGCGCAGCTGAACGAACTGACCTTTAAAGAGGCGGAAATCTCCAAGCTGTACACCAAAGTTCATCCGGCGTACCGCACGCTGCTGGAGAAACGGCAGGCGCTGGAAGACGAAAAAGCCAAACTTAACGGGCGCGTAACGGCGATGCCGAAAACCCAGCAGGAGATTGTGCGCCTGACCCGCGATGTCGAGTCTGGTCAGCAGGTCTATATGCAACTGCTGAATAAAGAGCAGGAGCTGAAAATCACCGAAGCCAGCACCGTCGGCGATGTGCGCATTGTTGACCCGGCAATCACCCAGCCTGGCGTGCTGAAACCGAAGAAAGGGCTGATTATTCTTGGCTCGATTATTCTTGGCCTGATGCTCTCCATTGTTGGTGTGCTACTGCGCTCGCTGTTTAATCGCGGCATCGAAAGCCCGCAGGTGCTGGAAGAACACGGTATCAGCGTCTATGCCAGCATTCCGCTGTCGGAATGGCAGAAAGCGCGCGATAGCGTCAAAACCATCAAAGGGGTTAAACGCTATAAACAGAGCCAGCTACTGGCGGTGGGGAATCCAACCGATCTGGCGATTGAAGCTATCCGCAGTCTGCGTACCAGTTTGCACTTTGCGATGATGCAGGCGCAGAACAATGTGTTGATGATGACCGGGGTTAGCCCGTCAATTGGTAAAACTTTTGTCTGTGCCAACCTGGCGGCGGTCATTAGCCAGACCAATAAACGGGTGCTGTTGATCGACTGCGATATGCGCAAAGGCTACACCCACGAGCTGTTGGGCACCAATAACGTCAATGGCCTGTCGGAAATTTTGATTGGTCAGGGCGATATTACTACCGCTGCTAAACCGACCTCTATTGCCAAATTTGACCTGATCCCGCGCGGTCAGGTGCCGCCAAATCCTTCTGAACTGTTAATGAGCGAACGCTTTGCCGAACTGGTGAGCTGGGCGAGTAAAAGCTACGACCTGGTGTTGATTGATACGCCGCCGATTCTGGCAGTGACCGATGCAGCAATTGTCGGGCGTCACGCCGGAACCACGTTGATGGTAGCGCGTTATGCGGTCAACACCTTAAAAGAAGTGGAAACCAGTCTGAGCCGCTTTGAGCAAAACGGTATTCCTGTGAAAGGGGTGATTCTGAACTCCATCTTCCGCCGCGCCAGCGCGTATCAGGATTATGGCTATTACGAATACGAATATAAGTCGGATGCGAAATAACGAGATCCGCTGTCGGATGCGATGCTGACGCATCTTATCCGACCTACGTTCACGCCGCATCCGGCAACAGAACCCGTAAACCAGCTCATAAACCGGCAGAACATCTTGACACTCCGGGAGAACAACCTATGAAAGACAATCCGCTGATCTCAATCTATATGCCAACCTGGAACCGCCAACAACTGGCGATTCGGGCGATAAAATCGGTCCTGCGCCAGGACTACAGCAACTGGGAGATGATCATCGTGGATGATTGCTCCACCTCCTGGGAACAACTGCAACAGTACGTCACCACCCTCAACGATCCGCGTATCACTTACATCCACAACGATATTAACAGCGGAGCGTGCGCGGTACGTAACCAGGCAATTATGCAGGCGCAAGGGGAATACATCACCGGGATCGATGATGATGATGAATGGACACCCAACCGCCTGAGCGTCTTCCTCGCCCATAAACAGCAACTGGTCACTCACGCCTTTTTGTACGCTAACGACTATGTTTGCCAGGGCGAAGTCTATTCCCAACCGGCAAGTTTGCCACTGTATCCCAAATCGCCGTATTCACGCCGCCTGTTCTATAAACGCAATATCATTGGCAATCAGGTCTTTAGCTGGGCGTGGCGTTTCAAAGAGTGTTTGTTCGATACCGAACTGAAAGCGGCACAGGATTACGACATATTCCTGCGGATGGTGGTGGAGTATGGCGAACCGTGGAAAGTGGAAGAGGCGACGCAGATCCTGCATATCAATCACGGCGAAATGCAGATCACCTCGTCACCGAAAAAATTCTCCGGATACTTCCACTTTTACCGCAAGCACAAAGACAAATTTGACCGCGCCAGCAAAAAATATCAGCTGTTTACCCTCTACCAGATCCGCAATAAACGCATGACCTGGCGGACTTTGTTGACGCTGCTGTCGGTGCGTAACGGCAAACGTCTGGCTGATGGCATACGGGGGCGCTAAAGATGCTGGAAGATCTGCGTGCCAATAGCTGGAGTTTACGCCCGTGTTGCATGGTTCTTGCCTATCGCGTTGCTCATTTTTGTTCGGTGTGGCGCAAAAAGAACGTCCTCAACAATTTGTGGGCGGCTCCGCTGCTGGTGCTGTATCGCATTATCACCGAAGGCTTTTTCGGTTATGAAATCCAGGCCGCCGCAACCATTGGTCGCCGCTTCATCATTCATCACGGTTACGCCGTAGTGATCAATAAAAACGTGGTGGCGGGGGATGATTTCACCATTCGCCACGGCGTCACCATCGGCAATCGGGGTGCCGATAACATGGCATGTCCACAAATTGGCAACGGTGTCGAACTCGGCGCCAACGTCATTATTCTTGGTGATATCACGCTTGGAAACAACGTCACCGTGGGCGCGGGCAGCGTGGTGCTCGATTCTGTCCCGGACAACGCGCTGGTGGTGGGAGAAAAAGCGCGAGTGAAGGTAATTAAATGAATATTCTGCAATTTAATGTGCGACTGGCGGAAGGCGGAGCGGCAGGTGTGGCGTTAGATCTCCACCAGCGCGCGCTGCAACAGGGGCTGGCGTCACATTTTGTCTACGGCTACGGCAAAGGCGGCAAAGAGAGCGTCAGTCATCAACACTATCCGCAGGTAATCAAACATACACCTCGGATGACGGCGATGGCGAACATTGCGCTGTTTCGTCTGTTTAATCGCGATCTGTTCGGCAATTTCAATGAGTTGTACCGTTCTATTACCCGCACGTCGGGGCCGGTAGTTCTTCATTTTCATGTGCTGCACAGCTACTGGTTGAATCTTAACAGTGTGGTGCGCTTTTGCGAAAAAGTGAAAAACCACAAACCGGATGTCACCCTGGTCTGGACGCTGCACGACCACTGGAGCGTTACCGGGCGCTGCGCCTTTACCGACGGTTGCGAAGGCTGGAAAACCGGCTGTCAGAAATGCCCGACGCTAAATAACTATCCGCCGGTGAAGATTGATCGCGCACACCAGCTGGTGGCGGGCAAACGCCAGTTGTTCCGCGAGATGCTGGCGCTGGGCTGTCAGTTTATTTCCCCCAGCCAGCATGTGGCTGACGCTTTCAATAGTCTGTACGGTCCAGGGCGCTGCCGGATCATCAATAACGGCATTGATGTGGCAACCGAGGCGATTCTGGCGGAACTGCCACCGGTGCGTGAAACCCAGGGCAAGCCGAAAATCGCGGTGGTGGCGCATGACCTGCGTTACGACGGCAAAACTAACCAGCAACTGGTGCGCGAGATGATGGCGCTGGGCGACAAAATCGAACTGCATACTTTCGGTAAGTTCTCGCCGTTCAACGCTGGCAATGTGGTTAATCACGGCTTTGAAACCGACAAACGTAAGCTAATGAGCGAGCTCAATCAAATGGACGCGCTGGTCTTCAGTTCTCGCGTCGATAACTACCCGCTGATTTTGTGTGAGGCGTTATCGATTGGCGTGCCGGTGATCGCCACCCATAGCGATGCGGCGCGGGAAGTGCTGCAAAAATCCGGTGGTAAAACCGTCAGCGAAGAAGATGTGCTGCAACTGGTGCAGTTAAGCAAACCGGAAATCGCACAGGCGATATTTGGTACCACGCTGGCTGAGTTCAGCCAACGCAGCCGCGCCGCCTACAGTGGACAACAGATGCTGGAGGAGTATGTCAACGTCTATCAGAATCTGTAGCTACCTGCTGCTGCCGCTGATTTACCTGCTGGTTAACGTCAAAATCGCCCAGCTTGGCGAAAGTTTCCCCATCACCATCGTCACTTTTTTACCCGTCTTGTTATTGCTGTTTTTAGAACGCATCAGCGTTAAAAAATTGATGATTGCCTTAGGGATTGGCGCGGGACTCACGGCGTTTAACTACCTGTTTGGTCAGTCGTTGGATGCCAGTAAATACGTCACTTCAACCATGCTGTTTGTCTATATTGTGATCATTATTGGTATGGTGTGGAGTATTCGCTTTAAAACGATTTCGCCACACAACCATCGCAAGATATTACGTTTCTTTTATCTGGTGGTCGGGCTGGTGGTGGCGCTGGCGGCGGTGGAGATGGCGCAAATTATCCTCACCGGCGGCAGCAGTATTATGGAGTCGATTTCGAAATATCTGATTTACAGCAACAGCTATGTACTGAATTTCATCAAATTCGGCGGCAAGCGTACGACAGCACTTTATTTCGAACCGGCATTTTTCGCTCTGGCATTAATCTCAATTTGGCTCAGCATCAAACAGTTTGGTATCAAAACGCCTAAAACCGATGCTATGATTCTCGCAGGGATAATATTATCCGGATCATTTTCAGGGGTTATGACCTTTATCCTTTTTTATTTGCTGGAGTGGGCATTTCAATATCTGAATAAAGAGGCGATTAAGAAAAAGTTACCGTTAGCATTGATTTCTCTGGCTGTATTCCTGGTTGGTGTGGTAATTGCGTTTCCTTATATTTCCACCCGTCTGGGAGATTTAGGTACGGAAGGATCGTCATCGTATTATCGTATTGTCGGTCCGCTGGTGATGGTCGGCTATTCTTTGACCCATATTGACGGTGTAGTCAGATTTGGCTCACTTTATGAATATGTCGCATCATTCGGAATATTTAACGGTGCGGATGTCGGAAAAACCATAGACAATGGTTTGTATCTGCTGATTATTTATTTTTCCTGGTTCGCGGTGTTTTTATCGCTGTGGTACATGGGGAAAGTGATAAAAATGATGCTCAACGCTTTTGGCGATAATCGCAATTTTCGCGTGCAGCTCTATCTTTTTACGCCGGTATCACTGTTTTTTACCGGTTCGATATTTAGCCCGGAATATGCATTTTTAATCGTCTGTCCGTTTATTTTGCGAAAAGCGTTAAATATATACCCTAAATAATTCGAGTTGCAGGAAGTTGGTGACGCAGCGAATCCCCAGGAGCGTACACGAGTACGTGACTGGGGTGAGCGAGGAAAACCAACGCACATGCAGCTTGAAGTATGACGGGTATTACGAGGTAAAACATGTTGCTTAGCATAATCACTGTCGCGTTTCGTAACCTCGAAGGGATAGTCAAAACACACGCCTCGCTGGCGCATCTGGCGCAGGCGGACGATATCAGCTTCGAATGGATTGTTGTCGATGGCGGTTCCAACGACGGCACCCGTGAGTATCTGGAAAATCTCAATGGTATCTATAACCTACGCTTTGTCAGCGAGCCAGATAACGGTATCTACGACGCCATGAACAAGGGCATTGCGATGGCACAAGGCAAGTTCGCGTTGTTTCTCAACTCGGGCGATATTTTCCATCAGGATGCCGCAATTTTTGTCCGTAAGTTAAAAATGCAAAAAGATAACGTGATGATCACCGGCGATGCGCTGCTGGATTTTGGCGACGGGCATAAAATTAAACGTAGCGCCAAACCGGGCTGGTATATTTATCACAGCCTGCCCGCCAGTCATCAGGCGATATTTTTCCCGGTATCCGGATTGAAAAAATGGCGTTATGACCTGGAATATAAAGTTTCTTCAGATTATGCGCTGGCGGCCAAAATGTATAAAGCTGGTTATGCATTTAAAAAACTCAATGGCCTGGTGTCTGAATTTTCCATGGGTGGGGTATCTACCACCAATAATATGGAATTGTGTGCCGACGCGAAAAAAGTCCAACGGCAGATATTACATGTGCCTGGCTTCTGGGCAGAATTATCCTGGCATTTACGCCAGCGTACGACGGGTAAGACTAAAGCCTTATATAACAAACTTTGAATATAAGGAATATCAATGCAAGATTTAAGTGGTTTCTCGGTGCCGAAAGGGTTCCGGGGCAGCAATGCTATTAAAGTGCAATTATGGTGGGCGGTACAGGCAACAATATTTGCCTGGTCGCCACAAATATTGTATCGCTGGCGGGCATTTTTATTACGTTTATTCGGCGCAAAAATAGGAAAAAACGTAGTTATTCGTCCGTCAGTAAAAATTACCTATCCGTGGAAATTAACCTTAGGTGATTACGCGTGGGTCGGCGATGAGGTCAATTTATATACCCTCGGTGAAATAACCATTGGCGCAAATTCGGTGATATCGCAAAAAAGTTATTTATGCACCGGTAGCCACGACCATGCAAGTCAACATTTCACCATTAACGCCACACCTATTGTGATTGGCGAGAAATGCTGGCTGGCAACCGATGTCTTTGTTGCCCCTGGCGTCACGATCGGCGACTGCACCGTCGTGGGTGCGCGAAGCAGTGTTTTTAAATCGCTTCCGGCAAATGTGGTTTGCCGGGGGAATCCCGCAGTGGTGATACGCGAACGCGTTGAAACTGAATAAATTCAAAAAATACAGAGGAATAAGACATGTCAAAAGTCGCTCTCATCACCGGTGTAACCGGACAGGATGGTTCTTACCTGGCAGAGTTTCTGCTGGAAAAAGGTTACGAGGTGCATGGTATTAAGCGTCGTGCATCGTCATTCAACACCGAGCGCGTGGATCACATTTATCAGGATCCGCACACCTGCAACCCGAAATTCCATCTGCATTATGGCGACCTGAGTGATACCTCCAACCTGACGCGCATTTTGCGTGAAGTGCAGCCGGACGAAGTGTACAACCTGGGCGCGATGAGCCACGTTGCGGTCTCTTTTGAGTCACCAGAATATACCGCAGACGTTGATGCGATGGGTACGCTGCGCCTGCTCGAGGCGATCCGCTTCCTCGGTCTGGAAAAGAAAACCCGTTTTTATCAGGCTTCCACCTCTGAACTGTATGGTCTGGTGCAGGAAATTCCGCAGAAAGAAACCACGCCGTTCTACCCGCGATCTCCGTATGCGGTCGCCAAACTGTACGCCTACTGGATCACCGTTAACTACCGCGAATCCTACGGCATGTACGCTTGTAACGGTATTCTCTTCAACCATGAATCCCCGCGCCGTGGCGAAACCTTCGTTACCCGCAAAATCACCCGCGCAATCGCCAACATCGCCCAGGGGCTGGAGTCGTGCCTGTACCTCGGCAATATGGATTCCCTGCGCGACTGGGGCCATGCCAAAGACTACGTAAAAATGCAGTGGATGATGCTGCAACAGGAACAACCGGAAGATTTCGTTATTGCTACCGGCGTTCAGTATTCCGTACGTCAGTTCGTGGAAATGGCGGCGGCACAGCTGGGCATCAAACTGCGCTTTGAAGGCAAGGGCGTTGAAGAGAAGGGCATTGTGGTTTCCGTCACCGGACATGACGCGCCGGGCGTTAAACCGGGTGATGTGATTATCGCCGTTGACCCGCGTTACTTCCGTCCGGCTGAAGTTGAAACGCTGCTCGGCGACCCGACCAAAGCGCACGAAAAACTGGGCTGGAAACCGGAAATCACCCTCAGAGAGATGGTGTCTGAAATGGTGGCTAATGACCTCGAAGCGGCGAAAAAACACTCTCTGCTGAAATCTCACGGCTACGACGTGGCGATCGCGCTGGAGTCATAAGCATGAGTAAACAACGCATTTTTATCGCTGGCCATCGCGGGATGGTCGGTTCCGCCATCAGGCGACAGCTTGAACAGCGCGGTGATGTGGAACTGGTATTACGCACCCGCGACGAGCTGAACCTGCTGGACAGCCGCGCGGTGCATGATTTCTTTGCCAGCGAAAGTATTGACCAGGTCTATCTGGCGGCGGCGAAAGTGGGCGGCATTGTCGCCAACAACACGTATCCGGCGGATTTCATCTACCAGAACATGATGATTGAGAGCAACATCATTCACGCCGCGCATCAGAACGACGTGAACAAACTGCTGTTTCTCGGATCGTCCTGCATCTACCCGAAACTGGCAAAACAGCCGATGGCAGAAAGCGAGTTGTTGCAGGGCACGCTGGAGCCGACCAACGAGCCTTATGCCATTGCCAAAATCGCCGGGATCAAACTGTGCGAATCTTACAACCGCCAGTACGGACGCGATTACCGCTCAGTCATGCCGACCAACCTGTACGGGCCACACGACAATTTCCACCCGAGTAATTCGCATGTGATCCCTGCATTGCTGCGTCGCTTCCACGAGGCGACGGCACAGAATGCGCCGGACGTGGTGGTGTGGGGCAGCGGTACACCGATGCGTGAATTCCTGCACGTCGATGATATGGCGGCGGCGAGCATTCATGTCATGGAGCTGGCGCACGAAGTCTGGCTGGAAAATACCCAGCCGATGCTGTCGCACATTAACGTCGGCACTGGCGTTGACTGCACCATTCGCGAGCTGGCGCAAACCATCGCCAAAGTGGTGGGCTTTAAAGGTCGGGTGGTTTTTGATGCCAGCAAACCGGATGGTACGCCGCGCAAACTGCTGGATGTGACGCGCCTGCATCAGCTTGGCTGGTATCACGAAATCTCACTAGAAGCGGGGCTTGCCAGCACTTACCAGTGGTTCCTTGAGAATCAAGACCGCTTTCGGGGGTAATGATGTTTTTACGTCAGGAAGACTTTGCCACGGTAGTGCGCTCCACTCCGCTTGTCTCTCTCGACTTTATTGTTGAGAACAGTCGCGGCGAGTTTCTGCTTGGCAAAAGAACCAACCGCCCGGCGCAGGGTTACTGGTTTGTGCCGGGAGGGCGCGTGCAGAAAGACGAAACGCTGGAAGCCGCATTTGAGCGGCTGACGATGGCGGAACTGGGGCTGCGTCTGCCGATAACAGCAGGCCAGTTTTACGGTGTCTGGCAGCACTTTTATGACGATAATTTCTCCGGCACGGATTTCACCACTCACTATGTGGTGCTCGGTTTTCGCCTGAAAGTGACGGAAGAGGAGCTGTTTCTGCCGGATGAGCAGCACGACGATTACCGCTGGCTGACGCCGGACTCGCTGCTCGCCAGTGACAATGTTCACGCTAACAGCCGCGCCTATTTTCTCGCTGAGAAGCGTGCCGGAGTACCCGGATTATGAAAATACTGGTCTACGGCATTAACTACTCGCCGGAGTTAACCGGTATCGGCAAATATACCGGTGAGATGGTCGAATGGCTGGCGGCACAAGGTCATGAGGTGCGGGTCATTACCGCACCGCCTTACTACCCGCAGTGGCAGGTGGGCGAGAACTATTCCGCCTGGCGGTACAAACGTGAAGAGGGCGCAGCCACTGTGTGGCGCTGCCCGCTGTATGTGCCAAAACAGCCGAGCACACTGAAACGCCTGTTACATCTCGGCAGTTTTGCCGCCAGCAGTTTTTTTCCGCTGATGGCGCAACGTCGCTGGAAGCCGGATCGCATTATCGGCGTGGTGCCAACGCTGTTTTGCACGCCGGGAATGCGCCTGCTGGCGAAACTCTCTGGCGCGCGCACGGTGCTGCATATTCAGGATTACGAAGTGGACGCCATGCTGGGGCTGGGTCTTGCCGGAAAGGGCAAAGGCGGCAAAGTGGCACAGCTGGCGACGGCGTTCGAACGTAGCGGACTGCATAACGTCGATAACGTCTCTACCATTTCGCGCTCAATGATGAACAAAGCCGTTGAAAAAGGCGTGGCGGCGGAAAAGGTCATCTTCTTCCCCAACTGGTCGGAAATTGCCCGTTTTCAGCATGTTGCAGAGGCTGATGTTGACGCCCTTCGTAACCAGCTTGGCCTGCCGGATAACAAAAAAATCATTCTTTACTCCGGCAATATTGGTGAAAAGCAGGGGCTGGAAAACGTTATTGAAGCCGCCGATCGCCTGCGCGATGAACCGCTGATTTTTGCCATTGTCGGGCAGGGCGGCGGCAAAGCGCGGCTGGAAAAAATGGCGCAACAGCGTGGATTGCGCAACATGCAATTCTTCCCGCTGCAATCGTATGACGCTTTACCCGCGCTGCTGAAGATGGGCGATTGCCATCTGGTAGTGCAAAAACGTGGCGCAGCAGATGCGGTATTGCCGTCGAAGCTGACCAATATTCTGGCGGTAGGCGGTAACGCGGTGATTACCGCAGAAGCCCACACTGAGCTGGGGCAACTCTGCGAAACCTTCCCAGGAATTGCGGTTTGCGTAGAACCGGAATCGGTTGAGGCGCTGGTGGCAGGGATTTGCCAGGCGCTCCTGCTGCCCAAACACAACACGGTGGCACGTGAATATGCCGAACGCACGCTCGATAAAGAGAACGTGTTACGTCAATTTATAAATGATATTCGGGGATAATTATGGCGCAGTCGAAACTCTATCCAGTCGTGATGGCAGGTGGCTCCGGGAGCCGCTTATGGCCGCTTTCCCGCGTACTTTACCCCAAGCAGTTTTTATGCCTGAAAGGCGATCTCACCATGCTGCAAACCACCATCTGCCGCCTGAACGGCGTGGAGTGCGAAAGCCCGGTGGTGATTTGCAATGAGCAGCACCGCTTTATTGTTGCGGAACAGCTGCGTCAACTGAACAAACTTACCGAGAACATTATTCTCGAACCGGCAGGGCGTAACACTGCCCCTGCCATTGCGCTGGCGGCGCTGGCGGCAACACGTCATAGCCCTGAGAGCGATCCGTTAATGCTGGTGCTGGCGGCGGATCATGTAATTGCAGATGAAGACGTTTTTCGCGCCGCCGTGCGTAACGCCATGCCGTATGCCGAAGCGGGCAAACTGGTGACTTTCGGCATTGTGCCGGATCTACCAGAAACCGGTTATGGCTATATTCGTCGTGGCGAGGTTTCTGCGGGCGAGCAGGATGCGGTGGCTTTTGAAGTGGCGCAGTTTGTCGAAAAACCGAATCTGGAAACCGCTCAGGCCTATGTGGCAAGCGGCGAATATTACTGGAATAGCGGCATGTTCCTGTTCCGCGCCGGACGTTATCTCGAAGAACTGAAAAAATATCGCCCGGATATTCTCGACGCCTGTGAAAAAGCGATGAGCGCCATCGATCCGGATCTCGATTTTATTCGTGTGGATGAAGAGGCGTTTCTGGCCTGTCCGGAAGAGTCGGTGGACTACGCGGTCATGGAACGCACGGCAGATGCGGTTGTGGTGCCGATGGATGCGGGCTGGAGCGATGTCGGTTCCTGGTCTTCATTATGGGAGATCAGCGCCCACACTGCCGAGGGCAACGTTTGCCATGGCGATGTGATTAATCACAAAACCGAAAACAGCTATGTGTATGCCGAATCTGGCCTGGTCACCACAGTCGGGGTGAAAGATCTGGTCGTGGTGCAGACCAAAGACGCGGTGCTGATTGCCGACCGGAACTCGGTGCAGGATGTGAAAAAAGTGGTCGAGCAGATCAAAGCCGATGGTCGCCATGAGCATCGGGTGCATCGCGAAGTGTATCGCCCGTGGGGCAAATATGACTCTATCGACGCAGGCGACCGCTATCAGGTGAAACGCATTACAGTGAAACCAGGTGAGGGCTTGTCGGTACAGATGCACCATCACCGCGCGGAACACTGGGTAGTGGTAGCGGGAACGGCAAAAGTCACCATTGACGGTGATATCAAACTGCTTGGCGAAAACGAGTCCATTTATATTCCGCTGGGGGCGACGCATTGCTTGGAAAACCCGGGGAAAATTCCGCTCGATTTAATTGAAGTGCGCTCCGGCTCTTATCTCGAAGAGGATGATGTGGTGCGCTTCGCGGATCGCTACGGACGGGTGTAGCAGTTGAATAATCAACCGGATTAATTCTCCGGTAAATAACGACAAAAACAAAATTGGCCGCTTCGGTCAGGGTCAACTATTGCCTGAAAAAGGGTAACGACATGAAAAAATTAACCTGCTTTAAAGCCTATGATATTCGCGGAAAATTAGGCAAAGAACTGAATGAAGATATTGCCTGGCGCATTGGCCGCGCCTATGGCGAATTCCTTAAACCGAAAACCATTGTTTTAGGCGGTGATGTCCGTCTCACCAGCGAAACCTTAAAACTGGCGCTGGCAAAAGGTTTACAGGATGCGGGCGTCGATGTGCTGGATATCGGCATGTCCGGCACCGAAGAGATCTATTTTGCCACGTTCCATCTCGGTGTTGATGGCGGCATTGAAGTCACTGCCAGCCATAATCCGATGGATTACAACGGCATGAAGCTGGTGCGCGAAGGGGCTCGCCCGATCAGCGGCGATACCGGACTGCGCGACGTCCAGCGTCTGGCAGAAGCCAACGACTTCCCGCCTGTCGATGAAACAACACGCGGTCGCTATCAGCAAATCAATCTGCGTGACGCTTACGTTGATCACCTGTTCGGTTATATCAATGTCAAAAACCTCACGCCGCTCAAACTGGTGATCAACTCCGGGAACGGCGCGGCGGGGCCGGTGGTGGACGCTATTGAAGCCCGCTTTAAAGCTCTCGGTGCGCCTGTGGAATTAATCAAAGTGCACAACACGCCGGACGGCAATTTCCCCAACGGTATTCCTAACCCGCTGCTGCCGGAATGCCGCGACGACACCCGTAATGCAGTCATCAAACACGGCGCGGATATGGGCATTGCTTTTGATGGCGATTTTGACCGCTGTTTTCTGTTTGACGAAAAAGGGCAGTTTATCGAGGGCTACTACATCGTCGGCCTGCTGGCAGAAGCGTTCCTCGAAAAAAATCCCGGGGCGAAGATCATCCACGATCCGCGTCTTTCCTGGAACACCATCGATGTGGTGACTGCCGCAGGCGGTACGCCGGTGATGTCGAAAACCGGACACGCCTTTATTAAAGAACGTATGCGCAAGGAAGACGCCATCTACGGCGGCGAAATGAGCGCGCATCATTACTTCCGTGATTTCGCCTACTGCGACAGCGGCATGATCCCGTGGCTGCTGGTAGCCGAACTGGTGTGCCTGAAAGGAAAAACGCTGGGCGAACTGGTACGCGACCGGATGGCAGCATTCCCGGCAAGCGGTGAGATCAACAGCAAACTGGCGCACCCCGTTGAGGCGATTAATCGCGTCGAACAGCATTTTAGCCGTGAGGCGCTGGCGGTGGATCGCACCGATGGCATCAGCATGACCTTTGCCGACTGGCGCTTTAACCTGCGCTCCTCCAACACCGAACAGGTGGTGCGGTTGAATGTGGAATCGCGCGGTGATGTGCCGCTGATGGAAGCGCGAACGCGAACTCTGCTGACGTTGCTGAACGAGTAATGTCATTACTTTCCCCCTCACCCTGACGCTCTACTGCCTGCGGAGAGAAGAGAGCACGGAACTTTCTTCTCCCCCTCGCCCCTTTGGGGAGAGGGCCGGGGTGAGGCGACAATAGAACAGGAACAACGATGACAAATCTAAAAAAGCGCGAGCGAGCGAAAACCAATGCATCGTTAATCTCTATGGTGCAACGCTTTTCAGATATCACCATCATGTTTGCCGGACTATGGCTGGTTTGCGAACTCAGCGGACTGTCATTCCTCTACATGCACCTGTTGGTGGCGCTGATTACGCTGGTGGTGTTCCAGATGCTGGGCGGCATCACCGATTTTTATCGCTCATGGCGCGGTGTTCGGGCAGCGACAGAATTTGCCCTGTTGCTACAAAACTGGACGTTAAGTGTGATTTTCAGCGCCGGACTGGTGGCGTTTAACAATGATTTCGACACGCAACTGACAATCTGGCTGGCGTGGTATGGGCTGACCAGTATCGGACTGGTGGTTTGCCGTTCGTGCATTCGTATTGGTGCGGGCTGGCTGCGTAATCATGGCTATAACAAGCGTATGGTTGCCGTGGCGGGGGATTTAGCTGCCGGGCAAATGCTGATGGAGAGCTTCCGTAATCAACCGTGGTTAGGGTTTGAAGTGGTGGGCGTATACCATGACCCGAAACCGGGCGGCGTGTCTAACGACTGGGCGGGTAACCTGCAACAGCTGGTCGAAGATGCGAAAGCGGGCAAAATCCATAACGTCTATATCGCGATGCAGATGTGCGACGGCGCGCGAGTGAA
The DNA here is from genome assembly GCF_013368915.2 of Escherichia sp. 93.1518. Lineage (NCBI taxonomy): Bacteria > Pseudomonadati > Pseudomonadota > Gammaproteobacteria > Enterobacterales > Enterobacteriaceae > Escherichia > Escherichia sp. 93.1518. The sequence continues at coordinate 11,640 of NZ_JABWMT020000031.1, read as the reverse complement.
AAAACTGGTTCATCAACTGGCGGACACCACCTGTTCGGTGCTGCTGATCCCCGACGTTTTTACCTTCAACATTCTCCATTCGCGCATTGAAGATATGAACGGTGTGCCGGTGGTGCCGCTGTATGACACGCCGCTTTCCGGGATTAACCGCCTGATTAAACGTGCGGAAGATATTGTGCTGGCAACGCTGATCCTGCTGCTGATCTCCCCGGTGCTGTGCTGCATTGCGCTGGCGGTGAAACTCAGTTCACCGGGGCCGGTTATTTTCCGCCAGACTCGCTACGGCATGGACGGCAAGCCAATCAAAGTGTGGAAGTTTCGATCCATGAAAGTGATGGAGAACGACAACGTGGTGACCCAGGCGACGCAGAACGATCCGCGCGTCACCAAAGTGGGGAACTTTCTGCGCCGCACCTCACTGGATGAATTGCCGCAGTTTATCAATGTGCTGACCGGCGGGATGTCGATTGTTGGTCCGCGTCCGCACGCAGTGGCGCATAACGAGCAGTATCGCCAGCTTATTGAAGGCTACATGCTGCGCCATAAGGTGAAACCGGGCATTACCGGTTGGGCGCAGATTAACGGCTGGCGTGGCGAAACCGACACGCTGGAGAAAATGGAAAAACGCGTCGAGTTCGACCTTGAGTACATCCGCGAATGGAGCGTCTGGTTCGATATCAAAATCGTTTTCCTGACGGTATTCAAGGGCTTCGTTAACAAAGCGGCATATTGATATGAGCTTACGTGAAAAAACCATCAGCGGCGCGAAGTGGTCGGCGATTGCCACGGTGATCATCATTGGCCTCGGGCTGGTGCAGATGACCGTGCTGGCGCGGATTATCGACAACCACCAGTTCGGCCTGCTTACCGTGTCGCTGGTGATCATCGCGCTGGCAGATACGCTTTCTGACTTCGGTATCGCTAACTCGATTATTCAGCGAAAAGAAATCAGCCACCTTGAACTCACTACGCTGTACTGGCTGAACGTCGGGCTGGGGATTGTGGTGTGCGTGGCGGTGTTTTTGTTGAGTGATCTCATCGGTGACGTGCTGAATAACCCGGATCTGGCACCGTTGATTAAAACATTGTCGCTGGCGTTTGTGGTGATCCCCCACGGGCAGCAGTTCCGCGCGTTGATGCAAAAGGAGCTGGAGTTCAACAAAATCGGCATGATCGAAACCAGCGCGGTGCTGGCGGGCTTTACTTTTACGGTGGTTAGTGCCCATTTCTGGCCGCTGGCGATGACTGCGATCCTCGGTTATCTGGTCAATAGTGCGGTGAGAACGCTGCTGTTTGGCTACTTTGGTCGCAAAATTTATCGCCCCGGTCTGCATTTCTCGCTGGCGTCGGTAGCACCGAACTTACGCTTTGGTGCCTGGCTGACGGCGGACAGCATCATCAACTATCTCAATACCAACCTTTCAACGCTGGTGCTGGCGCGTATTCTCGGCGCGGGCGTGGCTGGGGGCTACAACCTGGCCTATAACGTGGCCGTTGTGCCGCCGATGAAGCTGAACCCGATCATCACCCGCGTGCTGTTTCCGGCGTTTGCCAAAATTCAGGACGACACCGAAAAGCTGCGCGTTAACTTCTACAAGCTGCTGTCGGTGGTGGGGATTATCAACTTCCCGGCGCTGCTCGGGCTGATGGTGGTGTCGAATAACTTTGTACCACTGGTCTTTGGCGAGAAGTGGAACAGCATTATTCCGGTGCTGCAATTGCTGTGTGTGGTGGGGCTGCTGCGTTCGGTGGGTAACCCTATTGGCTCGCTGCTGATGGCGAAAGCGCGAGTCGATATCAGCTTTAAATTCAACGTATTCAAAACCTTTCTGTTTATTCCGGCGATTGTTATCGGTGGGCAGATGGCGGGCGCAATCGGCGTCACGCTTGGTTTCCTGCTGGTGCAGATTATCAACACTATTCTCAGTTACTTCGTGATGATTAAACCGGTGCTCGGTTCCAGTTATCGCCAGTACATCCTGAGCTTGTGGCTACCGTTTTATCTCTCGCTGCCGACGCTGGTGGTTAGTTATGCGCTGGGCGTGCTGCTGAAAGGGCAACTGGCGCTGGCGACGTTGCTGGCGGTGCAAATTACCGCAGGCGTACTGGCGTTTGTGGTGATGATTGTGTTGTCGCGCCATCCGCTGGTGGTGGAAGTGAAACGCCAGTTTTGTCGCAGCGAAAAAATGAAAATGCTTCTACGGGCGGGGTGAATGGTTGTTTTAGGCTCCGGCAATAAAAACAACAACATAACCTCACCTGGCATCAAATTTATGAGGAAAAAATGAAATTACTTATTCTTGGCAACCATACTTGCGGCAATCGCGGCGACAGCGCCATCCTGCGCGGCTTACTTGATGCCATCAACATCCTCAATCCACAAGCCGAAGTGGACGTGATGAGTCGCTATCCGGTCAGTTCTTCCTGGCTGCTTAATCGCCCGGTGATGGGCGATCCGCTATTCCTGCAAATGAAACAACACAACAGCGCAGCGGGCGTTGTCGGGCGCGTTAAAAAAGTCCTCCGTCGCCGCTATCAACACCAGGTATTGCTCTCACGCGTCACCGACACTGGCAAGCTGCGCAATATCGCCATCGCCCAGGGATTCACCGACTTCGTGCGCCTGCTGTCAGGTTACGATGCCATTATCCAGGTCGGCGGATCGTTTTTTGTCGATCTCTACGGCGTGCCGCAGTTTGAACACGCGCTATGCACGTTTATGGCGAAAAAGCCGCTGTTTATGATTGGTCACAGCGTCGGCCCGTTCCAGAATGAGCAATTCAACCAACTGGCGAACTACGTTTTCGGTCACTGCGACGCGTTGATCCTGCGCGAATCGGTCAGTCTTGATCTGATGAAACGCAGCAATATCACCACCGCAAAAGTCGAACATGGCGTCGATACCGCGTGGCTGGTTGATCATCACACCGAAGATTTCACCGCCAGCTATGCCGTTCAACACTGGCTGGACGTTGCCGCACAACAGAAAACTGTGGCAATTACCCTGCGCGAACTGGCACCGTTCGACAAACGCCTTGGCACCACTCAACAAGCGTATGAAAAAGCCTTTGCCGGGGTAGTCAATCGCATTCTCGACGAAGGCTATCAGGTGATTGCGCTCTCCACCTGTACGGGCATCGACAGCTATAACAAAGACGACCGCATGGTGGCGCTCAACCTGCGTCAGTACATCAGCGATCCTGCCCGTTACCACGTGGTGATGGATGAACTTAACGATCTGGAAATGGGCAAAATTCTTGGTGCCTGTGAGCTCACCGTTGGTACGCGGCTGCACTCCGCCATTATCTCCATGAACTTTGCCACTCCGGCAATTGCCATCAACTACGAACATAAATCCGCCGGGATTATGCAGCAGTTAGGGCTGTCGGAGATGGCAATTGATATCCGTCATTTATTAGACGGCAGCCTGCAAGCGATGGTTGCGGATACCTTAGGCCAGCTTCCGGCGCTGAATGCACGACTTAACGAAGCCGTCAGTCGTGAACGCCAGACGGGGATGCAGATGGTACAGTCAGTGCTGGAACGCATCGGGGAGGCGAAATGAAGGTTGGCTTCTTTTTACTGAAATTTCCGCTGTCGTCAGAAACCTTCGTCCTCAATCAAATCACTGCGTTTATTGATATGGGATTTGAGGTGGAGATTGTCGCGCTGCAAAAAGGCGACACGCAAAACACCCATGCGGCATGGACGAAGTACAACCTTGCTGCCAGAACTCGCTGGTTACAGGACGAACCTACGGGCAAAGTGGCGAAACTGCGCCACCGCGCCAGCCAGACCTTACGCGGCATTCATCGTAAAAATACCTGGCAGGCGCTCAACCTCAAACGCTATGGTGCCGAGTCGCGGAACCTGATTTTGTCTGCCATTTGCGGCCAGGTCGTAACACCGCTTCATGCCGATGTCTTTATCGCTCACTTTGGCCCTGCGGGGGTAACCGCAGCAAAATTGCGTGAACTAGGTGTCATTCGCGGCAAAATTGCCACTATCTTCCACGGTATTGATATTTCCAGTCGGGAAGTGCTCAACCATTACACCCCGGAATATCAACAACTGTTTCGCCGTGGCGACCTGATGTTGCCAATAAGCGATCTGTGGGCAGGGAGATTGCAAAAGATGGGCTGTCCGATGGAAAAAATCGCTGTATCGCGCATGGGCGTGGACATGACGCGCTTTAGCCCTCGTCCGGTTAAAGCGCCTGGAACACCGCTGGAGATTATTTCCGTTGCACGTTTAACTGAGAAAAAGGGCCTGCATGTGGCGATCGAATCTTGCCGTCAGCTCAAAGAGCAGGGTGTGGCATTTCGCTATCGCATCCTCGGCATCGGCCCGTGGGAGCGGCGCCTGCGTACGCTCATCGAACAGTATCAACTGGAAGATGTGGTGGAGATGCCGGGCTTTAAACCGAGCCACGAAGTAAAAGCGATGCTCGACGAAGCGGATGTCTTCCTGTTGCCATCGGTAACGGGTGCGGATGGCGATATGGAAGGTATTCCGGTGGCGCTAATGGAAGCGATGGCGGTCGGCATTCCGGTCGTTTCCACTTTGCATAGCGGAATACCAGAACTGGTGGAGGCAGATAAATCTGGCTGGCTGGTGCCGGAAAATGACGCCTATGCACTGGCGCAACGGCTGGCGGCGTTTAGCCAACTGGATACAGACGAACTGGCTCCGGTCGTCAAACGCGCGCGCGAAAAAGTCGAACACGATTTTAACCAGCAGGTGATTAACCGAGAACTCGCCAGCTTGCTGCAAGCTTTATAGAGGAGAACGCATGTCATTTAAAACAATCTCCCGACGCACCTTCCTGACGGCAAGCTCCGCGCTTGCTTTCCTCCATACCCCTTTCGCCCGTGCACTTCCCGCCCGACAAAGCGTTAACATCAACGACTACAATCCGCACGACTGGATCGCCTCATTTAAACAAGCCTTTAGCGAAGGGCAAACGGTCGTCGTGCCCGCCGGATTTGTTTGCGACAACATCAACACCGGCATCTTCATCCCTCCCGGCAAAACGTTACACATCCTCGGTAGTTTGCGCGGCAACGGCAGAGGGCGATTTGTCTTACAGGACGGCAGCCAGGTGACAGGGGTGAAGGGCGGCAGTATGCATAACATCACCCTGGATGTGCGCGGTTCTGACTGCACCATCAAAGGGCTGGCGATGAGCGGCTTTGGCCCGGTAACGCAGATTTATATCGGCGGCAAAAACAAACGGGTTATGCGCAACCTGACCATCGATAACCTGACCGTGAGCCACGCTAATTACGCCATATTACGCCAGGGATTTCACAACCAGATTATCGGTGCCAACATCACCAATTGTAAGTTCAGCAACTTACAGGGCGACGCCATCGAATGGAACGTGGCAATCAACGACCGCGATATTTTAATTTCCGACCACGTAATAGAACGCATCAACTGTACTAATGGCAAAATCAACTGGGGTATCGGCATAGGCCTTGCGGGAAGTACCTACGATAATAACTACCCGGAAGACCAGGCGGTGAAAAACTTTGTTGTGGCGAATATTACAGGATCGGATTGTCGACAGCTGATTCATGTTGAAAATGGTAAACATTTCATTATCCGTAATATCAAAGCGCGTAATATTACGCCTGATTTCAGCAAGAAAGCCGGTATTGATAACGCCACTGTAGCGATATATGGATGTGATAACTTTGTTATTGACAATATAGAAATGGTTAATAGTGCCGGGATGTTAATCGGCTACGGCGTCATTAAAGGCAAGTATCTCTCCATACCGCAAAACTTCAGACTGAATAATATTCATCTTGATAATACGGATCTTACCTGGAAATTGCGTGGAATCCAAATCTCCGCAGGGAATGCTATCTCCTTTGTTGCGCTGACCAATATTGCGATGAAACGTGCTTCTCTGGAGCTACACAACAAGCCGCAGCACCTTTTTATGCGTAATATCAATGTAATGCAAGAATCTTCGGTTGGCCCGGCATTGACCATGAACTTCGACTTGCGTAAGGATGTCCGTGGGACATTTATGGCAAAGAACGAGACGCTACTGTCACTGGTAAATGTTCATGCGGTGAATGAAAAAGGACAAAGCTCTGTCGATATCGACAGGATTAATCACCATGTCGTTAATGTGGAAAAGATAAACTTCAGGCTACCGAAACTGGAACGATAGATTTGCGACCATTCCTGGAAAAATGGCACCATACTTAAGAATAACGCTACTGCAATCCTGGACAAAGCGGCGTAACATCGGAAGGAAATCAGTAATCAATTCAGGGTAATTGATGCTGGCGAAAAAAATCGAACAAGCTATAATTCAGCAACCATTTTACAGGTGGATGAAATAATGACGAATTTAAAAGCAGTTATTCCTGTAGCGGGTCTTGGGATGCATATGTTGCCTGCAACTAAGGCGATTCCTAAAGAGATGCTACCCATCGTCGATAAGCCAATGATTCAGTACATTGTTGACGAGATTGTGGCTGCAGGAATCAAAGAAATCCTCCTGGTAACTCATGCGTCCAAAAACGCGGTCGAAAACCACTTCGACACCTCTTATGAATTAGAATCCCTCCTTGAGCTGCGCGTGAAGCGACAGCTGCTGGCAGAAGTACAGTCCATCTGCCCGCCGGGCGTGACCATTATGAACGTGCGTCAGGGTGAACCATTAGGTTTAGGCCACTCTATTTTGTGTGCCCGACCGGCTATTGGTGATAATCCATTTGTCGTCGTGCTGCCCGATGTGGTTATTGATGATGCCAGCGCCGATCCGTTGCGTTACAACCTTGCAGCAATGATTGCGCGCTTCAATGAAACTGGTCGCAGTCAGGTATTGGCAAAACGTATGCCGGGAGACCTCTCTGAATACTCCGTCATCCAGACTAAAGAGCCGCTGGATCGCGAAGGTAAAGTCAGCCGCATTGTTGAATTTATCGAAAAACCCGATCAGCCGCAGACGCTGGATTCAGACATTATGGCCGTAGGCCGTTATGTGCTTTCTGCCGATATTTGGCCTGAACTGGAGCGCACTCAGCCTGGTGCATGGGGGCGAATTCAGCTCACAGATGCCATTGCTGAACTGGCGAAAAAACAGTCCGTTGACGCAATGCTGATGACTGGTGACAGTTACGACTGTGGTAAGAAAATGGGCTATATGCAGGCGTTTGTAAAATATGGGCTGCGCAACCTGAAAGAAGGGGCGAAGTTCCGCAAAGGCATTGAGAAGTTGTTAAGCGAATAACGAAAATCTGACAGGAAGTGTCGGTAAGTAAGAAATTAAAAACGGCAGTGAAGATTCATAGCATAAGTTTTGCGCATTGAATTTTCCTGCCGTTGTTTTTTTATGAATTTCAATAATAACAATGAGTTAGCAAGCGGCTTCGCGTCAAACTTTTCCAGGATTTTCCTTGTTTCTATGGCTGTTTGGTAAGACAATTAGCGTTTGAATTTTTTGGATTTGGCACGAGCGAGTCAGGTCGTCACATCGTAGTCATGCACGCAGTGCTCTGGTAGCTGTTAAGCCAGGGGCGGTAGCGTGCACTAATGCCTCTATTAATCAATTCTGGAGCAGTCTATTTCACAGCATGCTCTATAGCTATATGGAATAAAAAAGTGAAGATACTTGTAACTGGTGGCGCAGGGTTTATTGGCTCTGCTGTAGTTCGTCACATTATAAATAATACGCAGGACAGTGTTGTTAATGTCGATAAATTGACTTACGCCGGAAACCTGGAATCACTCGCTGAAGTTTCTGATTCTGAACGTTATTCATTTGAGCATGCAGATATCTGCGATGCCGTAGCTATGGCGCGTATTTTCGCACAGCACCAGCCAGACGCGGTGATGCACCTGGCGGCAGAGAGTCATGTTGACCGTTCAATAACTGGCCCTGCGGCATTTATTGAAACCAATATTGTGGGTACTTATGTTCTTTTAGAAGCAGCGCGCAATTACTGGTCTGCTCTGAATGATGAAAAGAAAAAAAGTTTCCGCTTTCATCATATTTCTACTGATGAAGTGTATGGCGATTTACCCCATCCGGATGAAGTAAATAATAACGAAGCGTTACCGCTATTTACGGAAACGACAGCTTACGCGCCAAGTAGCCCATATTCTGCTTCTAAAGCGTCCAGCGATCATTTGGTACGCGCATGGAAGCGGACTTATGGTTTACCGACCATTGTGACTAATTGCTCTAACAATTATGGTCCTTATCACTTCCCGGAAAAACTAATCCCATTGGTTATTCTGAATGCTCTGGAAGGTAAGCCATTACCTATTTATGGTAAAGGGGATCAAATTCGCGACTGGTTGTATGTAGAGGATCATGCTCGTGCGTTATATACCGTCGTAACCGAAGGTAAAGCGGGCGAAACATATAACATTGGTGGACACAACGAAAAGAAAAACATCGACGTAGTGTTCACTATTTGTGATTTGTTGGATGAGATTGTACCGAAAGAGAAATCTTATCGTGAGCAAATTACTTATGTTGCCGATCGCCCAGGACATGATCGCCGTTATGCAATTGATGCCGATAAAATTAGCCGCGAATTGGGCTGGAAACCGCAAGAAACGTTTGAGAGCGGTATTCGTAAAACGGTGGAATGGTATCTGGCTAATACAAATTGGGTTGAGAATGTGAAAAGCGGTGCTTATCAGTCGTGGATTGAACAAAACTATGAGGGCCGTCAGTAATGAATATCCTGCTTTTCGGCAAAACAGGGCAGGTGGGTTGGGAACTGCAACGTGCTCTGGCACCGCTAGGTAATCTGATTGCTCTTGATGTTCACTCCACTGATTATTGTGGCGATTTCAGCAACCCCGAAGGTGTGGCTGAAACTGTCAAAAAAATTCGCCCTGATGTTATTGTTAATGCGGCTGCTCACACTGCAGTAGACAAAGCGGAATCAGAACCGGATTTCGCACAATTACTTAACGCGACAAGCGTCGAAGCGATTGCAAAAGCAGCTAATGAAGTCGGAGCCTGGGTTATACACTACTCCACTGATTATGTTTTCCCAGGCAGCGGTGATACGCCATGGCTGGAAACGGATGCAACAGCACCGCTAAATGTCTACGGTGAAACCAAGCTAGCTGGAGAAAAAGCGTTACAAGAACATTGCGCAAAGCATCTTATTTTCCGTACCAGCTGGGTATACGCTGGTAAAGGAAATAACTTTGCCAAAACGATGTTGCGTCTGGCAAAAGAACGCGAAGAGTTGGCTGTAATAAACGATCAATTTGGCGCACCAACAGGTGCTGAATTGCTGGCTGATTGCACCGCTCATGCCATTCGCGTGGCAGTAAACAAACCCGAAGTTGCTGGTTTGTACCATCTGGTTGCTGGTGGTACAACAACCTGGCACGATTATGCCGCTCTGGTATTTGAAGAAGCGCGCAAAGCGGGGATCAACCTTGCTCTTAACAAACTCAACGCCGTGCCAACAACGGCCTATCCCACACCAGCCCGTCGTCCCCATAACTCTCGTCTCAATACAGAAAAGTTTCAGCAGAACTTTGCGCTTGTCTTACCTGACTGGCAGGTGGGCGTGAAACGTATGCTCAACGAATTATTTACGACTACGGCAATTTAACAAATTTTTGCATCTCGCTCATGATGCCAGAGCGGGATGAATTAAAAGGAATGGTGAAATGAAAACGCGTAAAGGTATTATTTTGGCGGGTGGGTCTGGTACTCGTCTTTATCCTGTGACGATGGCAGTAAGTAAACAACTGCTGCCGATTTATGATAAGCCGATGATTTATTATCCGCTTTCAACGCTTATGTTGGCGGGTATTCGCGATATTCTTATTATCAGTACGCCACAGGATACGCCGCGTTTCCAACAATTGTTGGGGGACGGGAGCCAGTGGGGGCTTAATTTACAGTATAAAGTACAACCGAGCCCGGATGGCCTGGCGCAAGCGTTTATCATTGGTGAAGACTTTATTGGCGGTGATGATTGTGCACTCGTGCTTGGCGATAATATCTTCTATGGACACGACTTGCCGAAATTAATGGAAGCTGCTGTTAACAAAGAAAGCGGTGCAACGGTATTTGCTTATCACGTTAATGATCCTGAACGTTATGGTGTCGTGGAGTTTGATAAGAGCGGAACAGCCATTAGTCTTGAAGAAAAACCATTAGAGCCAAAAAGCAATTATGCTGTAACCGGACTTTATTTCTATGACAATGACGTTGTAGAAATGGCGAAAAACCTTAAACCATCTGCGCGTGGTGAACTGGAAATTACCGATATTAACCGCATTTATATGGAACAAGGACGTTTGTCTGTTGCTATGATGGGGCGCGGCTATGCGTGGCTGGATACAGGGACGCATCAAAGCCTTATTGAAGCAAGCAACTTCATTGCAACGATTGAAGAGCGTCAGGGATTAAAAGTATCTTGCCCGGAAGAGATTGCTTATCGTAAAGGATTTATTGATGCAGAGCAGGTGAAGATATTGGCCGAGCCGCTAAAGAAAAATGCTTATGGTAAGTATCTGCTAAAAATGATTAAAGGTTATTAATAAAATGAACGTAATTGAAACTGAAATTCCTGATGTGCTAATTTTTGAACCAAAAGTATTTGGTGATGAACGCGGTTTCTTTTTTGAGAGCTTTAACCAGAAAGTATTTGAAGAAGCTGTAGGACGGAAGGTTGAATTTGTTCAGGATAACCATTCTAAATCTACTAAGGGAGTAATTAGAGGGTTGCATTTTCAATTGCCTCCTTATTCACAGGCAAAATTAGTACGCTGTGTTGTGGGTGAAGTATATGATGTTGCAGTGGATATAAGAAAAGACTCCAAAACTTTTGGTAAATGGGTTGGAGTAAATATTTCTGCTGAAAATAGGCGTCAGTTGTGGATCCCAGAAGGATTCGCTCATGGATTTGAAGTGATTAGTGATGTTGCTGATTTTTTATACAAAACAAATAATTTTTATAATGCAAAAATGGAAAAAGGTATAAGATGGGATGATGATTTTTTAGCCATTAATTGGAAAGAAGAAAAAGCGATTATCTCAGACAAAGATATGAATCAACCATCATTTAAAGAACTTTTTGAGAAAGTTTAATTGATGAATAATAAACTAGCCAAACAAGGGTTATTATGGAGCACTATTGAAAGGCTAGGAACCCAAGCTATACAATTATTATTAATGTTGTATTTGGGTAGGATTCTTGGGCCAAGCTCTTTTGGTTATGTGGGTATGCTAACTTTATTTCTATCATTAGCTCAGGTTCTAATTGATAGTGGATTTAGTGCAGCATTAATTAGAAAACCGGAGCGTACAGAAAAAGATTATTCGACAGTATTTATATTTAATATTTGTCTTTCAATATTAATATATATTGTACTTTATTGTTCATCCTATTATATTGCTTTATTCTATCAAATACCTTTACTGGAACCTTTACTTGATATATTGGCGTTAACAGTAATTGCAAATGGACTAACGTTAATCCCCAAGGTTCAACTCACCGTAGACGTGAATTTTAAGATTCAAGCTAAAAGTTCACTTATTGCTATTACAAGTAGTAGCATAATTGCGATAACTTTAGCTGCTTTGGATTATGGTGTATGGTCATTGGTTTTCCAATTATTATCATATAGTGT
>NZ_JABWMT020000030.1:0-47797 GCF_013368915.2 Escherichia sp. 93.1518 | reverse complement strand
TTGTTAGCTGGTGGCGTAACCGGAAGTAAGGTGAATACGGGCGTCAGGCTGCCGTGATGGCAATATGCGCCCGAAACCGGTCGCAGGGGTAACAGCCTGCGGCCTTTTTTGTCTCCGTCAACCATGAAAAAAGCCTTACCGCAGAACGATAAGGCTTTTGTTTTCAAGCAAAAAATTACTTGCTGGTATCCAGTTCTTCGAAACCTTTCACCAGATCATCAATCGCTTTCATCTGCTTGAGGAACGGTTCCAGTTTAGCCAGCGGCAGCGCAGATGGGCCATCGCATTTTGCGTGTTCCGGGTCCGGATGCGCTTCAATAAACAGCCCCGCCAGACCTACCGCCATACCAGCACGTGCCAGCTCAGCCACCTGAGCACGACGACCACCAGAAGCTGCACCAAACGGATCGCGGCATTGCAGTGCGTGGGTCACGTCGAAAATCACCGGCGAGTTGCCAGAAACTTTCTTCATAATGCTGAAGCCCAGCATATCGACAACCAGGTTGTCATAGCCAAAGTTAGCGCCGCGATCGCAAAGAATCACTTTATCGTTGCCGCCTTCTTTGAATTTATCAACGATGTTACCCATCTGACCCGGGCTGACAAACTGCGGTTTCTTGACGTTAATTACCGCACCGGTTTTCGCCATGGCTTCCACCAGGTCAGTCTGACGAGCGAGAAATGCCGGTAACTGGATCACATCCACAACATCAGCAACTGGCTGTGCCTGGCTTGGTTCGTGAACGTCGGTGATAATTTTCACGCCAAAAGTTTGCTTCAATTCCTGGAAGATTTTCATCCCTTCTTCCAGGCCCGGTCCACGATAAGAGTGGATAGAGGAGCGGTTGGCTTTGTCAAAAGAGGCTTTGAACACGTAAGGGATACCCAGTTTCTGGGTCACGGTTACGTAGTGTTCGCAAATGCGCATCGCCAGATCGCGAGATTCCAGCACGTTCATACCGCCAAACAGCACGAACGGCAGGTCATTTGCTACGTTGATGTCGCCAATGCTAACCACTTTTTGTTTCATAGGATCGCCTTAATCTTAAGTAAAATGTCGATTAATTAATGCAGCACAATATGTTTATGCGCGATGTTATTAATTTGCGCACGGATCATTTCGCTGATCGGGTCTTCCGGACACTGTTCAACGAAATAACTTAAATCATTTAACGCAACGTGTTCGCAATCCAGTTGCGCGTAAATCAACCCACGATCGCGAATTTCATACGGATCTTCCGGGTTGAACTGTAATAAGGCCTCGCTGGTGCGTAATGCCAGTTCCATCTGATTTTCTTCCATCAGCGACGCTTTCAGCGTATCCAATAGTTTGCGGATAACCTCAATGTTATCGGCTTCATCCAGGTCTTCATAAAACAGTTCCGCCGACGGGCTGATATTTCCCTTTAACCATACATCCAGCATATGTTCGCTTAACGATTCACCGTTAAAAGGGTTAATCAACCAAATTTCGCCATCCGGACATTCAATGCGCAATATAAGCTGCGTCGGGAATATCACCGGCATCAGCGGCAAATCAAGACGATTAGCGACCCACACCAAAACGGCGCCTAATGATACCGCACTGCCCTGCCGATTTTTTAACACCTGATCCAACCATAATGCATCGGAAAGACGATAAACACCGCGTGAGGCTTTAAATCCCCATTCGCCGTAAAACAACGCGATCAATTTTTCCAGCTGCTCTTCTAAAGGCAGAAGCTGGCTAATTTCTTCCTTCGCCAGATTAACGAGACGCTCCAGTTCGTCGTATACATCTTGCGAGGGAAAATCGCGGCGGATTGCTTCGCAAGCCAGGATCATGCCTTCGCACAGCGGCGCTTTATTAAATTCGAAATCAGCTAACGATCTCATGACTTACCCCAGTAACGGTACTTTTGTGGTGGCGAGTTTAATGATGATGTACAGCACCACCAGCGCCAGCGGGAAGGCAATAATGCGCACCTGCTGACTGTGCACCTGACGATAATCGAGAGCAATAAAACCCAAAACGATATAAATGATAACTCCAAACAGCTTTTCAGTCAGCCATTGTGCCTGCCCGGAAAATGGCAGGATGTGCGCTTTAGCCATTAGCGCAACGCCGCTTAACAATAACACCGTGTCGATAACCGGCTGCGTAATGCGCGTCCAGCGAGCAAATGCCTGAGGATGCTCCTGATAACGTAGCCAGAAACGTAAGGTTAGTAGCCCAACAGAAAGCGCGATGCTAATGAGATGAACGCTAAGCAGCGTAGTAAAACTTGTCATCGATAATAGCGACCAAGCGTCACGCGCTCGTTATCACCGTAGTCCCGGCAGGTTTCGACATTACGATAACCCGCCTGCATAAATGCCTGTCGAACCACTTCGCCCTGCTGCCAGCCATGCTCCAGAAGCAGAAATCCGCCAGATGTCAGTGCGTTACGAGACTTTTCGATGATGTGAACGATATCCGCCATACCGCTGTCTGCCGCAACCAACGCCGACAGCGGCTCAAAGCGGACATCGCCTTGTTGAAGATGGGGGTCCTGCTCGTCAATATATGGCGGATTGCTGACAATCATCGCAAATTGCTGCTCGCCAAGCGCACTAAACCAGTCGCTTTGCAGGATATGGATATTTTTAATCGCCAGATGCTGCGCATTACGCTTCGCAAGGGCAACAGCATCCGGCATTCGGTCAACGGCGGTTACCTCACAATCTGGACGCTCGCTGGCCAGCGCCAGCGCAATTGCCCCGGTGCCCGTACCGAGATCGAGAATACGACAAGACTGTTCAGGCAACCGAGCCAGAGCCTGTTCCACCAGACATTCGGTGTCAGGACGGGGAATTAAGGTCGCTGGCGAAACAAATAACGGCAACGACCAAAATTCACGCACACCGGTTAAATGAGCAATAGGTTCACCCGCACGACGACGCGCCAGCAGTACGTCGAGTTGCTCACACTGCGCATCAGTCAGCAGTGTTTCGCCAAAAGCGAGAATGAAGGTGCGTCCCTTGCCGGTAACATGCTCCAGCAAGATTTCAGCATCGCGACGCGGACTTTCGCTCGCCTGAAGTTGGGTTATTGCGTCACGCAACCAGTGTTGATATTCCATTATTCTTGCTCGGACAACGCCGCCAGTTGGTCAGCCTGATGTTCCTGGACGATCGGCTCAATCAGCATATCCAGCTTCCCTTCCATCACTTCATCCAGACGGTAGAGCGTCAGGTTGATACGGTGGTCGGTGACGCGCCCCTGCGGGAAATTGTAGGTACGGTTACGGTCGCTGCGATCGCCACTGCCCAGCAGGTTACGACGGGTAGACGCCTCCGCCTGCTGGCGTTTTGCCATTTCTGCTGCGTGGATGCGAGCACCAAGTACAGAAAGAGCTTTAGCTTTGTTTTTATGTTGTGAACGTTCGTCCTGACATTCAACAACAATACCGGTTGGTAAGTGGGTAATACGGATTGCCGAATCGGTGGTGTTAACGTGCTGCCCGCCTGCCCCTGAAGAGCGGAAAGTATCAATGCGCAAATCTGCCGGGTTGATATCCGGCAGTTCCGCGTCAGGCAGTTCTGGCATTACAGCAACGGTACAAGCAGAAGTATGAATACGCCCCTGGGATTCAGTGGCCGGAACACGCTGCACGCGATGACCACCGGATTCAAATTTCAGACGTCCATACACACCGTCACCGCTGATTTTGGCGATGATCTCTTTATAGCCACCATGCTCGCCCTCGCTGGCGCTCATGATTTCCACGCGCCAGCGACGGGCTTCTGCGTAACGGCTGTACATACGGAACAGATCGCCGGCAAATAATGCGGCTTCATCACCACCGGTTCCGGCACGCACTTCGAGGAAGGCGTTGCGTTCGTCATCAGGATCTTTTGGCAGCAAGAGAACCTGAAGTTGTTGTTCCAGTTGCTCGCTTTTTTCTTTAGCTTCGCGCAGTTCATCCTGCGCCATTTCACGCATTTCAGGATCGTCGAGCATCATCTGTGCGGTTTCGATATCTTCCTGAACCTGTTGCCAGTCGGTGAAACAGCGCGAAACATCACTTAACTGCGCATATTCACGAGATAATGCGCGAAAACGTTCCTGGTCAGCGATGGTTTGCGCATCACCCAGCAGCGCCTGAACTTCTTCATGGCGTTCATGCAGGGCTTCCAGTTTGGCAACGATAGAAGGCTTCATAGGCGTAAATGCACCCTGTAAAAAAGAAAATGATGTACTGCTACTCCAGCCCGAGGCTGTCGCGCAGAATATTCAGGCGTTCGTTATCCCCGTCACGGGCGGCCTGTTGAAGTGATTTCGTTGGCGCATGGATCAGGCGGTTAGTCAGTTTCCATGCCAGATCCTGCATAATGGCTTGCGCGTCTCCGCCCTGCTCAAGGGCGGCTAACGCTTTGGCGGTTAACTCATCGCGAACCTGCTCTGCCTGACTGCGATACTCGCGAATGGTTTCGCTGGCGCTTTGTGCGCGCAGCCACGCCATAAATTCGCTGGTTTCCTGAGCGACGATAGTTTCCGCCTCAACTGCTGCAGCTTTACGCTGCGCCAGGTTATGCGAAATAATACTTTGCAGATCGTCAACGCTATAAAGATAAGCATTCGCCAGTTTGCCGACTTCCGGCTCAACATCGCGCGGAACGGCAATATCCACCAACAGCATCGGTTGGTTGCGACGGCTTTTTAATGCGCGCTCCACCATACCTTTACCGATGATCGGTAACGGGCTTGCAGTGGAACTAATGATGATATCGGCTTCACGCAGACGTTCGTCGATATCGCTCAATGCAATCACTTCCGCACCGACTTCATCTGCCAGAATTTGGGCACGTTCACGAGTACGGTTGGCGATAATCATCTTCTGAACTTTGTGTTCGCGCAGGTGACGCGCCACCAGCTCGATGGTTTCACCCGCACCAACCAGCAAAACCGTTACCGTTGAGAGCGATTCAAAGATCTGCCGCGCCAGCGTACAAGCCGCAAAAGCGACAGATACGGCACTGGCGCCAATATCCGTTTCAGTGCGGACGCGTTTTGCTACAGAGAAAGATTTCTGGAACATGCGTTCCAGCTCGCTCGCCTTCATATGGCCTTTTTGCGAATCAGCAAATGCTTTTTTCACCTGACCAAGGATTTGCGGCTCACCAAGGACGAGTGAATCAAGCCCGCTGGCAACACGCATCAGATGGCTGACCGCGTCGTTATCCTGATGCCAGTAGAGGCTATTACGCAGATCTTCTTCGTTGAGATTGTGGTAATCGCACAACCAGCGAATGAGCGCCTCTTGCAGGTTATCCTGCTCTTCAACGCTAAGATAAAGTTCCGTGCGGTTACACGTCGACAGCACCACGCCGCCCTGCACCATCGGCTGCGCGAGCAGGCTGTCAAGCGCCTGATCGAGCTTGTCCGGCGAAAACGATACACGTTCTCGTAGCGATACAGGTGCCGTTTTATGGTTAATACCGAGTGCTAAAAGGGTCATGTCTGCGGGAAATAATACCAACGTTGATATGGTTAGTCTGCACGCATCATACAGGATGCGTGGGATCAATAAAAGAGAGCGCCCCCTTTTGGAGTAATTGCCAAAAGCCGTTAGATTCTGGCAACTAAGACAACTTGAACATAGACGATAGCGGACGGTAACGCTAGCATTAAGGGTTATAACTGCAACGTATCTCAAGGACTTGTCATCACTATGCCCCTGCCCGATTTTCGCTTTATCCGCCTGCTACCGCTGGCTGCCCTCGTGCTCACTGCCTGTTCCGTTACCACGCCAAAAGGCCCCGGCAAAAGCCCGGATTCCCCGCAGTGGCGTCAGCATCAGCAAGACGTTCGTAACCTCAATCAATATCAGACACGCGGTGCATTTGCGTATATTTCCGACCAGCAGAAAGTGTATGCCCGCTTCTTCTGGCAGCAAACTGGCCAGGATCGCTACCGTCTGCTGCTGACTAACCCATTGGGAAGCACCGAACTGGAGCTGAATGCTCAGCCGGGTAACGTGCAGCTCGTAGATAACAAAGGTCAACGTTACACCGCCGATGACGCCGAAGAGATGATTGGCAAATTGACAGGAATGCCGATTCCGCTCAACAGCTTGCGTCAGTGGATTTTAGGTTTGCCCGGTGATGCGACCGACTACAAACTGGACGATCAGTACCGCCTGAGCGAAATCACCTACAGCCAGAACGGCAAAAACTGGAAAGTCGTATACGGTGGTTATGACACCAAAACGCAACCTGCGATGCCAGCCAATATGGAACTCACCGACGGTGGTCAGCGCATCAAGTTAAAAATGGATAACTGGATAGTGAAATAATGCGGACACAGTGGCCCTCTCCGGCAAAACTTAATCTGTTCTTATACATTACCGGTCAGCGTGCGGATGGTTACCACACGCTGCAAACGCTGTTTCAGTTTCTTGATTACGGCGACACCATCAGCATTGAACTTCGTGACGATGGGGATATTCGCCTGTTAACACCCGTTGGAGGCGTGGAACACGAAGATAATCTGATCGTTCGCGCAGCACGGTTGTTGATGAAAACAGCAGCAAACAGCGGGCGTCTTCCGGCGGGAAGCGGTGCAGATATCAGCATTGACAAACAATTACCGATGGGCGGCGGCCTGGGCGGTGGTTCATCGAATGCCGCGACTGTTCTGGTGGCGCTGAATCATCTCTGGCAATGCGGCCTGAGCATCGATGAGCTAGCGGAAATGGGTCTGACGCTGGGCGCAGATGTTCCTGTATTTGTCCGTGGTCATGCCGCTTTTGCTGAGGGAGTGGGTGAAATATTAACGCCAGTGAATCCGCCAGAGAAATGGTATCTGGTGGCGCACCCTGGTGTAAGTATTCCGACACCGGTGATTTTTAAAGATCCTGAACTCCCGCGCAACACGCCGAAAAGGTCAATTGATACGTTGCTAAAATGTGAATTCGGTAATGATTGCGAGGTTATCGCAAGAAAACGTTTTCGCGAGGTTGATGCGGTGCTTTCCTGGCTGTTAGAATACGCCCCGTCGCGCCTGACTGGGACAGGGGCCTGTGTCTTTGCTGAATTTGATACAGAGTCTGAAGCCCGCCAGGTGCTAGAGCAAGCCCCGGAATGGCTCAATGGCTTTGTGGCGAAAGGCGTCAACCTTTCCCCATTGCACAGAGCCATGCTTTAAGCCGGGCAAGCTGAGTTTCGGTGACAACGTCACCTTGTTCCAGACGTTGCATCGCGCTCTTTAATACACCGCCTGGAAAGAATATTGCCTGGCCCGCACAGTTTTCGGCAGATTCTTTCCACCAATGGACGCATGCCTGAGGTTCTTCTCGTGCCTGATATGAAGCTTTTTGCTGGTAACGCCACCCCGGAACTAGCACAACGTATTGCCAACCGCCTGTACACTTCACTCGGCGACGCCGCTGTAGGTCGCTTTAGCGACGGCGAAGTCAGCGTACAAATCAATGAAAATGTACGCGGTGGTGATATTTTCATCATCCAGTCCACTTGTGCCCCTACTAACGACAACCTGATGGAATTAGTCGTTATGGTTGATGCCCTGCGTCGTGCTTCCGCAGGTCGTATCACCGCTGTTATCCCCTACTTTGGCTATGCGCGCCAGGACCGTCGCGTCCGTTCCGCTCGTGTACCAATCACTGCGAAAGTGGTTGCAGACTTCCTCTCCAGCGTCGGTGTTGACCGTGTGCTGACAGTGGATCTGCACGCTGAACAGATTCAGGGTTTCTTCGACGTTCCGGTTGATAACGTATTTGGTAGCCCGATCCTGCTGGAAGACATGCTGCAGCTGAATCTGGATAACCCGATTGTGGTTTCCCCGGACATCGGCGGCGTTGTGCGTGCCCGCGCTATCGCTAAGCTGCTGAACGATACCGATATGGCAATCATCGATAAACGTCGTCCGCGTGCGAACGTTTCCCAGGTGATGCATATCATCGGTGACGTTGCAGGTCGTGACTGCGTACTGGTCGATGATATGATCGACACTGGCGGTACGCTGTGTAAAGCTGCTGAAGCTCTGAAAGAACGTGGTGCTAAACGTGTATTTGCGTACGCGACTCACCCGATCTTCTCTGGCAACGCGGCGAACAACCTGCGTAACTCTGTAATTGATGAAGTCGTTGTCTGCGATACCATTCCGCTGAGCGATGAAATCAAATCACTGCCGAACGTGCGTACTCTGACCCTGTCAGGTATGCTGGCCGAAGCGATTCGTCGTATCAGCAACGAAGAATCGATCTCTGCTATGTTCGAACATTAATCGAACCCGGCTCAAAGACCCGCTGCGGCGGGTTTTTTTGTCTGTAATATCCATTTGTATGACCTATGCCTCCTTCACCTGCCATTTAGTTGACAGATGATGCGCTCACGGATGAAACATTATTGTGAACAAAATATTCTTCTCACATGTGATGCCTTTCCGCGCTCTGATCGACGCTTGCTGGAAAGAAAAATACACTGCCGCACGGTTTACCCGTGACCTGATTGCCGGGATTACCGTCGGGATTATCGCTATTCCGCTGGCGATGGCGTTGGCAATTGGTAGTGGCGTAGCTCCGCAGTACGGTTTATATACCGCTGCTGTTGCAGGGATTGTCATTGCTCTGACGGGTGGGTCGCGTTTTAGCGTTTCCGGTCCGACTGCGGCATTTGTGGTAATTCTCTATCCTGTTTCGCAACAGTTTGGACTGGCAGGCCTGCTGGTTGCGACGTTGTTGTCGGGGATCTTTTTGATCCTGATGGGGCTGGCGCGCTTCGGTCGCCTGATTGAGTATATTCCGGTTTCCGTTACCTTAGGCTTCACTTCGGGTATCGGGATCACCATCGGTACGATGCAGATTAAAGATTTTCTCGGTCTGCAAATGGCACATGTCCCGGAACATTATCTGCAAAAAGTTGGCGCATTATTTATGGCGCTACCGACCATTAACGTGGGCGATGCCGCAATTGGTATTGTAACGCTTGGGATACTGATTTTCTGGCCGCGTCTGGGCATTCGTTTACCCGGTCATCTTCCGGCCTTGCTGGCTGGTTGTGCGGTGATGGGTATTGTTAACCTGCTCGGTGGACACGTTGCTACCATCGGATCGCAATTCCACTACGTCCTCGCCGATGGATCTCAGGGTAATGGTATTCCGCAACTGCTGCCGCAACTGGTACTGCCGTGGGATCTACCTAATTCAGAATTCACGCTGACCTGGGACTCCATACGCACACTGCTGCCTGCGGCATTCTCAATGGCAATGCTCGGCGCAATCGAATCTCTGCTCTGCGCTGTGGTACTGGATGGTATGACCGGGACTAAACACAAAGCGAACAGCGAGCTGGTCGGTCAGGGTCTGGGGAATATCATTGCCCCGTTCTTTGGTGGTATTACCGCTACAGCCGCGATCGCGCGTTCTGCCGCTAACGTCCGTGCCGGTGCAACCTCGCCCATCTCGGCGGTGATCCACTCGATTCTGGTTATTCTCGCCCTGCTGGTACTGGCACCGCTGCTCTCCTGGCTGCCGCTTTCCGCCATGGCTGCCCTGCTGTTAATGGTGGCATGGAACATGAGTGAAGCACACAAAGTGGTCGACTTGCTGCGCCATGCGCCGAAAGATGACATCATCGTCATGCTGCTTTGCATGTCGCTGACCGTGCTGTTTGATATGGTTATTGCCATCAGTGTGGGTATCGTACTGGCATCGCTGCTGTTTATGCGTCGCATCGCCCGTATGACTCGTCTGGCACCTGTGGCGGTAGATGTTCCTGACGATGTACTGGTTCTGAGAGTTATTGGTCCGCTGTTTTTCGCTGCGGCTGAAGGCTTATTCACCGATCTTGAATCGCGTCTGGAAGGCAAAAGAATTGTTATTCTGAAGTGGGATGCAGTTCCGGTGCTTGATGCCGGTGGCCTTGATGCGTTCCAGCGTTTTGTGAAGCGCCTGCCTGAAGGGTGTGAACTGCGGGTGTGTAACGTGGAATTCCAGCCACTGCGCACCATGGCTCGTTCTGGTATTCAACCGATCCCTGGACGCCTGGCGTTCTTCCCGAATCGCAGCGCAGCAATGGCTGATCTGTAAGAAAGGCATTAAATTGACCAGTCAGCGCAAACTGACTGGTCAGCAAACTACATTATGCGTTAGCTATGACGACGATTATCGTTACGGCGGCAACGTTTGTCATAGTGGCGAACCCACCAGTAACGGTCACACACCTGTTCATGTCCGCCAACACGGGCACCCGCCAGCCAGAGAATGGCACCGACGAAAATACTCAGCACTGCACCATGTGCGAAATACTGGGGCATATTAAACTGTGGTAACTGGTTGAGGATTGAATACCCCACGCCGACCACCATGACCACCAGACCCAACCCCATGAGCACGTTACCGAGTAACGAAGCGTTTTTGCGTTTCATATGTCACCTCCGGAACTTTCTGGGTTGTAACAGGGAATACCCCTCTTCCTTATGTGTAAAGTATAGACAACACCCTGTAGGTTATGTGCGGGCGTGATCACAATTACAACCCTTATTTCAACAAAACTTTACAAATAACCGCCTGAACACCCTGACTTTCTAATAGTTCGCAGAGGCAATTATTGTGTTGTCTGCGTATAAGGTGCTGTTTTTTGTCAAGCGAGGCCACAACCAGTAAACTACGCGCCAGTTATGCACTCACTCAGGACAAAATACGTGACGATTAAATTGATTGTCGGCCTGGCGAACCCCGGCGCTGAATACGCCGCAACGCGACACAATGCTGGCGCCTGGTTCGTTGACTTACTGGCGGAGCGTTTGCGCGCTCCCTTGCGCGAAGAAGCTAAATTCTTTGGTTATACCTCGCGAGTTACCGTTGGAGGCGAAGATGTCCGCCTGTTAGTCCCGACCACATTTATGAATCTCAGCGGCAAAGCCGTCGCGGCGATGGCCAGTTTTTTCCGCATTAACCCGGACGAAATTCTGGTCGCCCACGACGAACTGGATCTGCCCCCTGGCGTCGCCAAATTTAAGTTGGGCGGCGGCCATGGTGGTCACAATGGACTGAAAGATATCATCAGTAAATTGGGTAATAACCCTAACTTTCACCGTTTACGCATTGGAATCGGTCATCCGGGCGATAAAAACAAAGTTGTCGGGTTTGTGTTAGGCAAACCTCCTGTTAGTGAACAGAAGTTAATTGATGAAGCCATCGACGAAGCGGCACGTTGTACTGAAATGTGGTTTACAGATGGCTTGACCAAAGCAACGAACCGATTGCACGCCTTTAAAGCGCAATAAGTCGTTGTCTGCGGCATTTTTGCCGCGTGCCGTGTATAATAGGCAGAGTTATTTCCATTTCTACAATCTGTTTACGATAACAGGTTGATTATTAAGATATTAAGGTGATTTAAATCATGGGATTCAAATGCGGTATCGTCGGTTTGCCCAACGTCGGGAAATCTACCCTGTTCAACGCGCTGACCAAAGCCGGTATTGAAGCGGCCAACTTTCCATTCTGCACCATCGAGCCGAACACAGGCGTTGTGCCAATGCCCGATCCGCGTCTGGATCAACTGGCTGAAATCGTAAAACCGCAGCGTACGCTTCCCACGACCATGGAGTTTGTCGATATCGCTGGCCTGGTAAAAGGCGCATCGAAAGGCGAAGGTCTGGGTAACCAGTTCCTGACCAACATCCGTGAAACCGAAGCGATCGGTCACGTTGTTCGCTGCTTTGAAAATGACAACATCATTCACGTTTCCGGCAAAGTTAACCCGGCAGACGATATTGACGTTATCAATACCGAGCTTGCTCTGGCGGATCTCGACACCTGTGAACGTGCGATTCACCGCGTACAGAAAAAAGCCAAAGGTGGCGATAAAGACGCGAAAGCCGAGCTGGCGGTACTGGAAAAATGCCTGCCCCAACTGGAAAACGCAGGTATGCTGCGCGCGCTGGATTTAAGCGCAGAAGAAAAAGCAGCTATTCGTTACCTGAGCTTCCTGACGTTGAAACCGACGATGTACATCGCTAACGTCAACGAAGACGGTTTTGAAAACAACCCGTATCTGGATCAGGTGCGTGAAATCGCGGCGAAAGAAGGTTCTGTTGTCGTTCCGGTTTGTGCTGCTGTTGAAGCCGACATTGCCGAACTGGACGACGAAGAACGTGACGAATTTATGCAGGAACTGGGACTGGAAGAGCCGGGTCTGAACCGTGTGATCCGTGCCGGTTATAAACTGCTGAACCTGCAAACTTACTTCACCGCCGGGGTGAAAGAAGTGCGCGCATGGACCATTCCGGTTGGTGCAACCGCGCCGCAGGCTGCTGGCAAAATCCACACCGATTTTGAAAAAGGCTTTATCCGTGCACAAACCATCGCGTTTGAAGATTTCATCACTTACAAAGGTGAACAAGGCGCGA
Source organism: Escherichia sp. 93.1518 (assembly GCF_013368915.2). Classification (NCBI taxonomy): domain Bacteria; kingdom Pseudomonadati; phylum Pseudomonadota; class Gammaproteobacteria; order Enterobacterales; family Enterobacteriaceae; genus Escherichia; species Escherichia sp. 93.1518. Next base: position 35,403 of record NZ_JABWMT020000030.1, on the reverse strand, counting down.
AAGAAGCAGGCAAAATGCGTGCAGAAGGTAAAGATTACATCGTTAAAGATGGCGATGTGATGAACTTCCTGTTTAACGTTTAAATCCCCTGACGGTTAATAATGAGCCATTATGTGAATCGCACATAATGGCTTTTTTACGCCTGCTACTCTGCTTCTTTCAATTCTGAGTTACCAAAACTCATAATCAGACTCCTGGCAATATTAACAATGCGGTCTTTATGTGATAACAATCACAATGCATTAACTGTTCAAGAGTTTGTCATGAAAAAAACATTTACCTTCAGCCTGTTAGCAATTGTCTTTGCGAGCCTGTTAAGTGCTTGTGTTCCTCACCATCATCACCGCCACAGCGATGGCCCGCGTGGTCCTGCGGCTTCCGGTAAGCCAATGCCACCTTCAAATGGTGGGCCAAATCATGGCAGTCATGGTCGCTATTAATTAGCAAGTCATACGCGGGAGAGTGCATACTCCCGCTATCCCCGGCGCTTAAACTGCCCCGCATCAATGCCATATTGTTTCATTTTTCGCCACAGCGTGGTGCGACCAATTCCAAGTAACGCCGACATTTCCAGAATACGTCCGTCAGTCACCTGGGCGGCGTTAATAATCGCTTCTTTTTCGACTTCCGCAAATGACAGACTGGTGGAAAGACGCGTGGCGCTGATATCTTCTGTCGCCTGTTCGGTAAACAGATGCTCAGGCAAATTACTGACGCGAATACGCCCGTTGTCGCTGCTCAGGGCAAGGTTCTCAATGACGCTATACAGTTCAAAATCATTACCGGGCCATGCGCAGGAGACCAAACGAGCAAGCGCATCATCATCAATCTTCAAACGGGTTGAGAAGCGTTTTTCGAGATTACGCAATTTATTATTCACCAGCGCCGGAATACTGCCGCGCCGCATACGCAGAGGCGGGATGGTAATTTCAAATGCATGGAGCGCGTAATAAAGCTGCCGACTAAAGCGATTTTGTTCCACCAGCATTGCCAGATCTGCGGTCGTTGTGGCAATCACTTTGACATCAATCGGGATTAAACGCCGCGCATCCAACCGCGTGATAACGCCCTGCTTGATGACCTGAAGCAATGCTGACTGTAACTCCATCGCCAGATACTCAATCTTTTCGAGAAACAGCGTGCCGCCGTGTGCCAGTTCCAGACGACTCAGACGGCCATTTTTATTCTCCGTGCGATCGCCGCCAATAAATTCTTCCACCAGCGTCGCATCACCATATAACTCGCAATTGACGGCGATATAGGGACCTGCGGCGCGTTCGCTTTCATTATGAATCGCCTGGCTTAACAGGGCTTTACCAACGCCTTCTTCTCCACAAAGTAACACCGGAAAACTGCTGCGCGCCGCCTGACGACCAAAATGAATCAAGCGGCGGGTTTGCGGATCATCCTGTGGCATATGAGCAAAAGTATGACTAACTTTGCCTAATTGACTGGTCATCAATTGCCGCATCTGTTCCACCGGATGCAGCAGCAGAATAAAGCTGGTTCCCTGGGCTTCAATTATCGGTTTAAGGGTAATGACCGTATCAATAAACTGGTGCTGACTTTCAAAGGTCGCTTCCACATGTTTGAGCGGATGTGCCTGTTTTATTGCCTGTTGCAACACGGCGGGTAACGTTAACAGTTCCGTGATTGCTCTTCCCTGACTTGCCGTCACATCCAGACGTAAAACACGCGCCGCCTGAGCATTGATAAATTGCAGATTACCCTGCTCATCCCAGCTAATCACGCCATCGTCCATACTTTCTAACAGGGCGTTAAGCTGATTTAAATGCCGATTAGTTTCAGCCAGCAAACTGTCCGTTAGCAGTAAGTTTCCCACCTCGCGAGCAATTGCCAGCGTCAACGGCAAATCGGCTGCTGTCGATTGTTCCGCCGGACACGCCAGGGCTATCGTCCCCGTCAATCGCCCCTTGCTGTCAAACAGCGGCGTTGCACAAAATGCCCATTTCCAGAGCGCCTGTTTAAAATGTTGATCGGCTATCGTTTTCACCGCCTGACCAGAGATAGCCGCTAACGATAACGCACAAGTACCGATGATTCCTTCGGCACAATAAGTGCCGTCATTAAATCCCAACGCACTAAGCTGCTCCATAGTCTGCGGATCACCATAACGGCTAAGGATGCAGGCAGTTTCATCGAGAATAAGCAAAACGCACGCTCGTGGCGCCATATATTCCAGGGCATCTTCCAGCGCCGCCTGACCAAGTGTCAGCATCGCCTTTTTACGCCGACAGATAGTAGCAAATGTCACGCCCTGGGCCTGGTGCGGTACGCTCCACGATTCCCGTTTCATCAGTTTGCGGCATCGCTCCCAGGATGCTGCAATCCAGGGAGAGTTAGCCTGGTCATCGTTGTGAAAACCGCCTCTCATATTCCACTCGCTTCTGGCAAAAGGTGTTCTGACTCGCAATTTTAAGTATCAGGGCATTCTTATGTTCCATAATGGAACATTTATTAAAACATATGTTTCACCATGAAACATAATTTGTATGAATTTTCTTTTCCTAAGTCTGATGCACAATGGATTCATCGGCAGTCAGTGGTCGCCGTGTCGTTGAACATCATCCATGCCCTACGATAATTGCTGGAGCAAAATAATGAAAAAATTGATCAATGATGTGCAAGACGTACTGAACGAACAACTGGCAGGGCTGGCGAAAGCGCATCCTTCACTGACATTGCATCAGGATCCGCTGTACGTCACACGAGCCGATGCACCGGTTGCCGGAAAAGTCGCCCTGCTGTCAGGCGGCGGCAGCGGGCACGAACCGATGCACTGCGGTTATATCGGTCAGGGAATGCTCTCGGGGGCTTGTCCGGGCGAAATTTTCACTTCACCGACCCCCGATAAAATCTTTGAATGCGCCATGCAAATTGATGGCGGCGAAGGTGTACTGCTGATCATTAAAAATTACACCGGCGATATTCTTAACTTCGAAACAGCAACCGAATTACTCCACGACAGTGGCGTAAAAGTGACCACGGTGGTCATTGATGACGACGTCGCGGTGAAAGACAGTCTTTATACCGCCGGGCGGCGCGGTGTTGCCAATACGGTGTTAATAGAAAAACTTGTGGGTGCGGCGGCGGAACGTGGCGACTCACTGGACGCCTGTGCGGAACTGGGGCGTAAGCTGAATAATCAGGGGCACTCAATTGGTATCGCTCTCGGTGCCTGTACCGTTCCAGCCGCTGGCAAACCCTCATTTACGCTGGCAGATAATGAGATGGAGTTTGGCGTCGGTATTCATGGCGAGCCGGGTATCGATCGTCGCCCCTTCTCTTCCCTTGATCAAACCGTCGATGAAATGTTCGACACACTGCTGGAAAATGGCACATACCATCGCACACTGCGCTTCTGGAATTATCAACAAGGAAACTGGCAGGAAGAGATACAAACCAAACAGCCGCTACAATCTGGCGATCGGGTGATTGCGCTGGTCAACAATCTCGGCGCCACGCCACTTTCTGAGCTTTACGGCGTCTATAACCGTCTGACTACGCGTTGTCAGCAAGCGGGGCTGACTATCGAACGTAATTTAATCGGCGCGTATTGCACTTCACTGGATATGACCGGTTTTTCCATCACCTTACTGAAGGTTGATGACGAAACGTTGGCGTTATGGGATGCCCCAGTCCACACCCCGGCGCTGAACTGGGGTAAATAAGGAGATAACGATGTCACTGAGCAGAACTCAAATTGTTAACTGGCTTACTCGCTGTGGAGAAATCTTCAGCAAAGAGAGCGATTATCTTACCGGACTGGATCGTGAAATTGGCGACGCTGACCACGGGCTAAATATGAATCGAGGATTTAGCAAAGTGGTGGAAAAACTACCCGCCATTGAGGACAAGGATATTGGTTTCATCCTCAAAAATACCGGTATGACGCTGCTTTCCAGCGTCGGTGGTGCCAGTGGTCCGCTATTCGGTACATTCTTTATTCGCGCCGCGCAGGCGACTCAGGCGCGCCAAAGCCTGACGCTGGAAGAGCTTTATCAGATGTTCCGCGATGGTGTGGACGGCGTAATCAGTCGGGGGAAAGCCGAACCTGGCGATAAAACCATGTGCGATGTCTGGAAACCAGTGGTTGAGTCGTTACGCCAGTCCAGCGAGCAAAATCTCTCTGTTCCGGCGGCGCTCGACGCAGCCAGCGGAGTGGCTGAATCCGCTGCACAAAGCACGATTACGATGCAAGCTCGCAAAGGCCGTGCCAGTTATCTCGGTGAACGCAGTATTGGTCACCAGGATCCTGGCGCGACCTCAGTGAGGTTTATGATGCAAATGCTGGCGTTAGCCGCGAAAGAGTAAGGAATTGGTGATGGTAAACCTGGTCATAGTTTCACATAGCGCCCGGCTGGGTGAAGGTGTCGGTGAATTAGCCCGTCAGATGTTAATGAGCGATAGTTGTAAAATCGCCATTGCCGCAGGGATTGATGACCCGCAAAATCCCATTGGTACTGATGCCGTCAAAGTGATGGAAGCCATCGAATCCGTTGCTGATGCCGACCATGTGCTGGTTATGATGGACATGGGAAGCGCGTTATTGAGTGCAGAAACCGCTCTGGAATTGCTGGCGCCAGAGATCGCCGCAAAAGTACGTTTGTGTGCAGCGCCATTGGTCGAAGGAACTCTGGCGGCAACGGTTAGCGCGGCATCGGGTGCAAGTATCGACAAAGTTATTCATGATGCTATGTCTGCGCTGGAAGCCAAACGCGAACAACTGGGTTTACCGTCATCCGCCACTGAGATATCTGACACATGCCCGCCGCACGATGAAGAAGCCCGTTCCCTCGCTGTGGTGATTAAAAACCGTAACGGCCTCCACGTACGCCCGGCCTCTCGACTGGTCTATACCTTATCGGTATTTAATGCAGATATGTTGCTGGAGAAAAACGGCAAATGCGTCACGCCGGAAAGTATTAACCAAATTGCGCTATTACAAGTCCGCTATAACGATACTCTGCGCCTGATCGTGAAAGGGCCAGAAGCTGAAGAGGCGCTGGCCGCTTTCCGCCAGTTGGCTGAAGATAACTTTGGTGAAACAGAAGATATTGCGCCACCAACTCTGCGCCAGGTTACTCCTGTCACGGGTAAAGCCTTTTATTATCAACCGGTTTTATGCACAGTACAGGCAAAATCAATCCTGACGGTGGAACACGAACAGGAACGATTACGCCAGGCTATTGACTTTACGTTGTTAGACCTGATGACGTTAACGGCAAAGGCAGAAGCAAGCGGGCTTGACGATATCGCCGCGATCTTTTCCGGTCACCATACTCTGTTAGACGATCCTGAACTGCTGGCGGCAGCAAGCGAACTTCTTCAGCATGAACATTGCACCGCAGAGTATGCCTGGCAGCAGGTTCTTAAAGAACTTAGCCAGCAATATCAGCAGATTGATGATGAATATCTGCAGGCGCGCTATATCGATGTGGATGATCTTCTGCATCGCACCCTACTCCATCTGACACAGACAAAAGAAGAACTACCGCAATTTAGTACACCGACCATTTTGTTGGCAGAGAACATTTATCCCTCCACCGTGCTGCAACTGGACCCGACGGTCGTTAAAGGCATCTGCCTTAGTGCCGGAAGTCCGGTATCCCACAGCGCCTTAATTGCCCGTGAACTGGGTATTGGCTGGGTTTGCCTGCAGGGGGAAAAACTGTACGCGGTACAACCTGAAGAGACGTTAACTCTGGACGTTAAAACCCAACGTTTTAGCCATGATGGCTAAAACAGTGTTCGGATGGCATCGCTACGATGCCATCCGAAAAAGCCGTACGCTATTAGCCAGCGTACTGACCATGTTGTAAATCCTGTACTACTTTGTTCATTTTCGCTTCATTCAACAGATAAAACTTAATAGAAATTGCAGTCAGGAAGTAGAAGAATGCCGGCAGGAGGGTAAACAGTAACACTACGCCCTGTACTGAATTAGCGGATTGAGTTGTGCTACTGGTTGCATAACCATAATAAGCCAGTACCCAACCAATCACCGCCCCACCTACCGCAACACCCAGTTTGATGACAAAAATATTCGCAGCAACGTTCATCCCCGTAATACGACGACGCGTTTTCCATTCACCATAGTTATTCGCATCGGTAATCATTGACCACTGGAGCGCACCATTTCCGCCCTGAATAATCTGAATTGCCAGATGAGCCAGTAATGGAATAATCCAGTATTCCACCGACAGGAAATAACAGAGCACGCCCAACGCTGCGTTAATAATATTAACCCAGAATGAAAGTTTAATTTTACAAAAGCGAGTACCAAATGGTTTCGCCAGTACAGAACCTAACATAGAAGCAAACATTCCGCCGAGCATAAACCACGTAAGAATATCTGAACCTTTATTTAAAACGGTATTAACATAATAAACAACAGCACCGCCACGGATAACCACCGCCACCAGCATCATAAAATTATAAACAGAGAGAATGCGCCACTGATCATTCTTAAAAAGAATCTTCAAATCGCGCGCGATATTCAGATTTTCTTCCTGAATAGGTTGTACACGCTCTTTGGTGGTCAGGAAACAAATTAAGAACATAATGCAGCCAATAACGCCAAAAACCGCCATCGCAATCTGGATACCAGTAGCCCGGTCCCCAGGAGAGAGGAAGTCAGCGACAGGCAGGATAAATGCAGTACCTAACGCACCACCAATAGGCGTGATGGCAAAACGCCAGGATTGCAGTGACAGGTTTTCACGCGGATCGGACGTCAACGCCGCGCCCAATGAGCAGTAAGGGATATTAATGGCCGTATACATTAATGTCATAAATATATAGGCGGCAACCGCATAGACAACCTTACCGCTGTCAGAGAAATCAGGAATGGAGTAAACCAGCACGCAACTGACCGCAAACGGTACACAGATGGCCAACAGCCACGGACGGAAACGCCCCCAACGAGATGAGGTTGCATCGGCGATTGCCCCCATAATCGGATCGGTAATTGCATCCAGTAGACGCACCAGTAAAAACATGGTTCCCATTACGGCTGGCGGCAGACCATAAATATCGGTATAGAAATAAGCGAGGATGGCAACAGAAGAATCAAAGACGATATGGCTGGCAGCATCACCCAGGCTATAGCCTATTTTTTCTTTTATTGGCAATTTTTCCACATTAGACATGTTTTATCCTTATCTATAAATTTACTTCACGTAATACCTTTCACTGGCGCAATTCTTCACGGAAGTTTTTGGTCGGTCTATTATGTTTTTTCATTAAATTCTTATGATTTTTTTCTTCTGTGATCGCACAGCAAAAGTCACTGCCCATTTAATAAACAACATATATTTTGTGAATATATTGCAACACTATTTATGCCTTTAATTACACCATCCATATGCCTGACACTTCGCAGAATGAGATTTCAATCATGCAGTTGCCGCGATCCTGAACTAAGGTTTTCTGATACTTGATTACCGTTTTGTTCGGTATCGCCAAAGGAGAATGATTGATGAAACCACGTGTCCCTCGTCACCTGCAAAGAATGGCGTTAATTCCCACCACCGTTTTATTGTGTTTTGCCACGCTATCGGCACAAGCGGAAGAAATCGCTGTCACACCACAATCGCCTGATATTTTGTTGGGACCGTTGTTTGACGATGTGCAAAACGCCAAACTTTTTCCTGATCAAAAAACCTTTGCCGACGCCGTGCCCAACAGCGACCCGCTAATGATCCTCGCTGATTACCGGATGCAGCAGAACCAGAGCGGGTTTGATTTACGGCACTTTGTGAAAGTTAATTTCACTCTGCCAAAAGAAGGCGAGAAGCATGTCCCACCGAAGGGACAGTCGCTGCGTGAACATATTGATGGACTTTGGCCGGTATTAACCCGCACAACGGAAAGCACCGAAAAATGGGACTCTCTGTTGCCATTGCCGAAACCCTATGTCGTGCCAGGAGGCCGTTTTCGGGAAGTGTATTACTGGGACAGTTACTTCACCATGCTGGGGCTTGGCGAAAGCGGTCACTGGGATAAAGTGGCGGATATGGTGGCGAATTTTGGTTATGAAATAGATACTTATGGACATATTCCCAACGGGAACCGCAGCTACTATTTAAGCCGTTCGCAGCCGCCTTTCTTTGCATTGATGGTGGAGTTACTGGCGCAACATGAAGGCGACGCCGCGTTGAAACAGTATCTGCCGCAACTACAAAAAGAATATGCTTACTGGATGGACGGCGTTGAAAATCTGCAAGCCGGGCAACAGGAAAAGCGCGTTGTAAAGCTCAAGGATGGCACCATTCTTAACCGCTACTGGGACGACCGCGATACACCTCGTCCGGAATCATGGGTAGAAGATATCGCTACCGCTAAAAGCAATCCAAATCGTCCTGCCACTGAAATTTACCGTGACCTGCGTTCTGCCGCCGCATCTGGCTGGGATTTCAGCTCGCGCTGGATGGACAATCCACAGCAGTTAAGTACATTACGCACCACCAGCATCGTACCGGTCGATCTCAATAGCCTGATGTATAAAATGGAAAAAATCCTTGCCAGCGCCAGTAAAGCCGCCGGGGATAATGCGATGGCCAGCCAATACGAAACGCTGGCGAATGCCCGTCAGAAAGGGATCGAAAAATACTTGTGGAATGATCAACACGGCTGGTATGCTGATTACGATCTGAAGAGTCATAAAGTACGTAATCAGTTAACTGCCGCCGCCCTGTTCCCGTTGTACGTTAATGCAGCAGCGAAAGATCGCGCCAGTAAAATGGCAACAGCGACCAGAACGCATCTGCTGCAACCTGGCGGACTGAACACCACCTCGGTGAAAAGTGGGCAGCAATGGGATGCGCCAAATGGCTGGGCGCCGTTACAATGGGTCGCTACTGAGGGATTGCAAAACTACGGACAGGAAGATGTGGCGATGGACATTAGCTGGCACTTTCTGACCAATGTTCAGCACACCTATGACCGGGAGAAAAAGCTGGTGGAGAAATATGATGTCAGCACCACCGGAACAGGTGGCGGTGGTGGCGAATATCCGTTGCAAGATGGTTTTGGTTGGACCAACGGCGTAACGCTGAAAATGTTGGATTTGATCTGCCCGAAAGAAAAGCCGTGTGACAACGTTCCGGCAACGCGCCCGACCAGTGCTTCCGCAACGCAGCCAACAAAAGTCACAGAACCCACACCTTAATCTTTTCTTCTCCCGACAGCGTCATTCTGCTTATCAGGATGACGTTGCCGTTTTATCTGGTTTTCAAACACCGTGAGATTTACACATAATTTGAAAGCGGATAGTGATGCCTGCACCGCTATCCGCCAGAAAGATTACGTTATTCTCTTCGCAGGAGGCGGAATACCCCCAGCACCAGGATAGCGCCGACCACCGCCACCAGGAAGCTATGTAAATTAAAACCACTGATGGAGCCGCCAATGCCAAACATGGTCGCCAGCCAGCCGCCGACAACCGCACCGACTATCCCGAGAATGCAGGTCAGGAAAAATCCACCACCATCACGCCCTGGCATGATCAGCTTGGCGATAATGCCGGCTATCAGGCCAAAAATAATCCAGGCAATAATTCCCATGTTCAGGCCCTCGTTTCGATGAATCGGACGCAAGAAATGCTTACGTCAACGCTCTAAGTATAGGCAAGCACAGGATCAATGGTGGGAGGCTGTCGGTTGAATTAGTCGTAAGTTGTAAAAAAAATTCACGCATTTGTATTAAGTTTTGTTAGTCCCTACCGATAAACCAAAGACAGTTTGTCGGTCAGGAGTTTTTCCGCGTGAGTCATTACCATGAGCAGTTCCTGAAACAAAATCCGTTAGCAGTCCTGGGCGTTTTACGCGATTTACATAAAGCCGCAGTACCACTGCGTATCAGTTGGTCAGATGGTCAGTTGATCAGCAATATACTGGCGATAAGCCCTGATAAACTGGTGCTGGATTTTGGTAGTCAGCAAGAAGACAACAATGCCGTGCTTAAAGCGCGACAAATCACTATTACCGCCGAAACGCAAGGCGCCAAAATCGAATTTACCCTTGCTCAATTACAGCAAAGTGAATATTTGCAGCTTCCGGCGTTTATCGCCACTCCCCCTCCCGCATTATGGTTTGTGCAACGACGCAGATATTTCCGCATCTCCGCCCCACTTCATCCGCCTTATTATTGTCAGACCAAACTGGCGGATAACAGTACGTTACGTTTTCGCCTGAGTGATTTATCACTAGGTGGCATGGGTGCATTACTGGAAACGGAAAAACCGGCCGGATTGCACGAAGGTATGCGCTTCGCACAGATTGAAGTCAACATGGGACAATGGGGTGTTTTTCACTTTGACGCCCAGTTACTGACCATCAGCGAGCGCAAAGTGATTGATAGCAGAAATGAAACTATCTCCACTCCCCGCCTGAGCTTTCGTTTTCTTAACGTCAGCCCGACGGTGGAGCGGCAATTACAGCGGATTATATTCTCACTCGAACGGGAAGCCCGGGAGAAAGCGGACAAAGTGCGCGACTGAGTTACATCGCGTCCAGCGCCTGCTCAAGTTTGTAGATATAGCGTGGAGCCTGCGGTGCAGGATGATTTCTTGCTACGTGATCGAGGAACTCATCAGCATCCAGATCATTAATTTTGCTGATCGCTTTTTTCCGATCTGATGAGAAAGTCCGCAGCAACGCACCAGCCCCGTTAGCGTATGACACCACCAGCGCATATTGCAGTACCTTCGGATCTTCAATGCCTGCCAGCGGGCCGGTTTCCAGAATATTCAGGTAAGCCGCCCCCATTGAGATATTACGCTCCGGGTTTTTCAGCTCGCTGGTCGTCGGCTCGCCACTCCAGCCCATACGGCGATAAACATCACGTCCGGAGGTTGAGGCTTTTAACTGCATTAAACCAATAGCATTCGACTTACTTACCGCGTTCGGGTTACCACCCGATTCGATAGCGATAATTGCCGTGATCAATTGCGGATCAACGCCCCATGCCGCTCCGGCTTTCTGACTTATTGGCATCCACTGCATCGCACGTTGTACCGGGACTTTCGCATTCCATGGCGGGTTCGTATAGTCATGCTTTGAAGAACAACCCGCTAATAACACAATCAAAAAGGCAAACCATCTCAATTTCACTTCATCAATCCTTATAGCCTGGAATCGCCGTTGAGGTGACAACGGCACACCTAAGCGGCATGATATACATTTCGTTTCTGTTGTCAGCAAGGAATTGCCATGTCTCTGTTTCACTTAATTGCCCCGTCGGGTTACTGCATTAATCAGCACGCCGCACAGCGCGGCGTTCAGCGCCTTACCGATGCGGGGCATCAGGTCAATAACGTCGGGGTTATCACCCGTCGCTGTGAACGTTTTGCTGGTACGGAAACGGAGCGTCTGGAAGATCTCAATTCCCTTGCCAGACTGACCTCACCCAACACCATCGTGCTGGCAGTACGCGGCGGTTACGGTGCCAGTCGCTTACTGGCGGATATTGACTGGCAGGCTCTGGTGGCTCGCCAACAACATGATCCGTTGCTTATCTGCGGGCATAGCGATTTTACGGCCATTCAGTGCGGTCTTCTGGCACAAGGCAATGTCATCACCTTTAGCGGCCCGATGCTGGTGGCAAATTTTGGCGCGGATGAGCTGAATGCCTTTACCGAGCACCACTTCTGGCTGGCGTTACGCAATGAAACGTTCAGCATTGAATGGCAAGGGGAAGGCCCGGCGTGTCAAACAGAAGGAACATTGTGGGGAGGCAACCTCGCGATGTTGATTTCGCTTATCGGTACGCCGTGGATGCCACAAATTGAGAACGGTATTCTGGTACTGGAAGACATCAACGAACATCCGTTCCGTGTCGAACGCATGTTGTTACAGCTTTATCATGCTGGAATTTTACAGCGCCAGAAGGCGATTATTCTCGGTAGCTTCAGTGGCAGCACGCCCAATGATTATGATGCGGGTTACAACCTGGCGTCGGTGTACACGTTCTTGCGTTCCCGCCTGTCGATTCCGCTGATTACCGGCCTCGACTTTGGTCATGAACAACGCACAGTGACGCTGCCGCTGGGTGCACATGCTATCCTCAAAAACGACAAAAACGGCACACAATTGACAATTAGCGGTCATCCTGTTCTGAAAGCGTAAAAAAATCACGCTTCCGGGCTAACTAAAACGCTGTTTCTGCCGTGAATATGGTAGGTTTATAGCACGAGACAGCGTAATCAGGAGTAACCGACCGTTGGATGCCGCAACAATTATTAGCCTTTTTATCTTAGGCTCCATCCTTGTCACCAGCAGTATTTTACTTAGTTCATTTTCTTCCCGCCTTGGCATTCCGATTCTGGTTATTTTCCTGGCGATCGGTATGCTGGCTGGAGTCGATGGTGTCGGCGGCATTCCGTTTGATAATTATCCTTTTGCCTACATGGTAAGTAACCTGGCACTGGCGATTATTTTGCTCGATGGCGGAATGCGCACCCAGGCCAGTTCATTTCGCGTGGCGTTAGGACCTGCACTTTCACTGGCGACGCTGGGCGTGCTTATCACCTCCGGTTTAACCGGCATGATGGCGGCATGGCTGTTTAATCTTGATTTGATTGAAGGCTTATTGATTGGCGCAATTGTCGGCTCCACCGACGCCGCAGCGGTCTTTTCTCTGCTGGGCGGCAAAGGGCTTAACGAACGTGTTGGCTCGACGCTGGAAATAGAGTCCGGCAGCAATGATCCGATGGCGGTCTTTCTGACAATAACCCTGATTGCGATGATCCAGCAGCATGAAAGCACTATTAGCTGGATGTTCGTTGTCGATATCCTGCAACAATTTGGCCTGGGGATCGTAATCGGTCTTGGCGGGGGTTATTTACTGCTGCAGATGATTAACCGCATCGCCCTGCCTGCGGGCTTGTATCCATTGCTGGCATTAAGCGGCGGTATTTTAATTTTTGCTTTAACCACGGCGCTGGAAGGCAGCGGCATTCTGGCAGTTTATCTGTGCGGTTTTCTGCTGGGTAATCGTCCGATTCGCAACCGCTACGGCATTCTGCAAAATTTCGACGGCCTCGCCTGGCTGGCACAAATCGCTATGTTCCTGGTGCTGGGGCTGTTGGTTAACCCGAGCGACCTGTTGCCTATTGCCATTCCGGCGCTCATTTTGTCTGCATGGATGATTTTCTTCGCCCGCCCCCTTTCGGTATTTGCTGGATTGCTACCGTTCCGTGGCTTCAATCTGCGCGAGCGCGTGTTTATTAGTTGGGTTGGATTACGCGGCGCAGTGCCGATCATCCTGGCGGTGTTCCCGATGATGGCGGGGCTGGAGAATGCGCGTCTGTTCTTTAATGTCGCCTTCTTCGTAGTTCTGGTTTCACTGCTATTGCAGGGAACATCGCTGTCGTGGGCAGCGAAAAAAGCCAAAGTGGTGGTTCCGCCAGTGGGGCGTCCGGTGTCACGCGTTGGACTGGATATTCATCCGGAAAATCCGTGGGAGCAGTTTGTTTACCAATTGAGTGCCGATAAATGGTGCGTGGGCGCGGCGCTGCGCGATCTGCATATGCCAAAAGAGACGCGCATTGCGGCACTGTTTCGTGATAACCAGTTGCTTCACCCCACCGGCAGCACCCGACTGCGCGAAGGCGACGTGTTATGCGTGATTGGTCGGGAACGCGATCTTCCGGCACTCGGAAAACTGTTTAGCCAGTCGCCGCCGGTCGCGCTTGATCAACGCTTCTTTGGTGACTTCATTCTCGAAGCCAGCGCGAAATATGCCGATGTGGCGCTGATCTATGGTCTGGAAGACGGTCGGGAGTATCGCGATAAACAGCAAACGCTGGGTGAAATTGTTCAGCAATTGTTAGGTGCGGCTCCGGTTGTCGGCGACCAGGTGGAGTTTGCCGGGATGATCTGGACGGTGGCTGAGAAAGAAGATAACGAAGTGTTGAAGATTGGCGTTCGGGTGGCGGAGGAAGAAGCCGAATCTTAAGTTTGATGCGGCTGATATCGCCGGATGCGATGCTTACGCATTTTATCCGGCTTGCCACAAGTTACACCGTCACAACAGGTACACGTAGCGCCAGCGCGCACATCAACTCATAGCCCACCGTTCCGGCAGCGGCGGCGACATCATCAATTTTGATCTCCTTGCCCCACAGCTCAACTGGCGTACCAATACCCGCCTGCGGGCAAGGCGTCAAATCGACCGCCAGCATATCCATCGAGACTGTCCCCACCGTCATGGTGCGCACGCCGTCCACTAAAACAGGTGTTCCGGTTGGTGCATGACGCGGATAGCCGTCGGCGTATCCGGCGGCGACAATGCCGATTCGCTGCTCATCGAGCGCAGTATAGCGACCGCCATAGCCCACACGTTCGCCCGCTTTTAGCGTCTGAACACCAATAATCTCACTGCTTAACGTCATTACCGGACGTAATCCGGTATTGGCGATATCGCGCCACTGACCGGACGGCGAAGCACCATATAAAATAATGCCAGGTCGAACCCAGTCAAAATGCACTTCCGGATGCCACAGGGTTGCCGCCGAATTAGACAACGAGCGCCGACACTCCAGCCCTTCCGCTGCCTGCTCAATACGCGCCATCGCGCCGGAAATCCCATCAGGATGCTCCGCATCGGCAAAATGCGACATCAGCGTCATTTCGCCAACGTTCGCCATCGCCCGCAGCTGCTGCCAGACAGTGAGCACGCGATCGGGCTGGAACCCCAACCGATTCATCCCACTATTCACCTTAAGGTAAATATCCAGCGGCGCTTTTAGCCGCGCATTTTGCAGTGCTTTGAGCTGCCAGTTACTGTGCACGCAGGTGGTCAGGCGGTACTGGTCATAAATTTCCAGATCCTGAGCGTGAAAAAAACCCTCCAGCATCAGGATTGGCCCTTTCCAGCCGCGCTCGCGCAGGATAATAGCCTCTTCAAGATTAAGTAACGCAAAACCATCGGTCGCCCCGAGCGCGCTCCAGATACGCTCGATACCGTGCCCGTAAGCGTTCGCTTTTACCACCGACCAGACGCGCGCGTGCGGCGCGGCCTGGCGGACAATGGTCAGATTTTGTTTTAATGCCTGCAGATCGAGGCTGGCCTGTATCGGACGAGTCATCTCGATTCCTTAACTGTGCGCGCCATGTAAATGGCCTGGACGTGATGGCGTAAATCCACGACTGTAGCGCGCTACACTTAGATCCTCATACGGGATCGCTGGCGTGCGCCCTGACAGCAGATCGCTTAACAACTGACCGGAACCGCAAGCCATCGTCCAGCCAAGCGTGCCGTGACCGGTATTCAGCCACAAATTTTTAAAGCGTGTACGCCCCACAACCGGCGTGCCATCTGGTGTCATCGGGCGCAGACCGGTCCAGAAAGTAGCCTGCTCGACATGACCGCCGCGCGGATAGAGATCGCGCACCACCATTTCCAGCGTTTCACGACGCGGCTGCAATAACTCAGTATTAAAACCAACGATTTCCGCCATGCCGCCGACACGAATGCGATTATCGAAACGGGTAATGGCGATTTTGTAGGTTTCATCAAGAATGGTGGACACCGGCGCACCGTCTTCATGCGCAATCGGAATGGTCAAAGAATAACCTTTCAGCGGATAAACCGGGATATCGACAATGCCCTTGAGCATCGCCGTCGAGTAAGAGCCAAATGCCATAACATACGCATCGGCCTTAATCACCTCATCACCACACTTCACGCCATAGATCTGCTCGCCGTCACAAAGCAGTTGATCGACTGGCGTATTAAAGCGGAATTTAACCCCCGCCTGTTCCGCCATTCGCGCCAGATTCTGGGTAAAGAGCTGACAGTCACCGGTTTCGTCATTGGGTAGTTGCAGGCCGCCAGTCAGTTTGTGCGCAACTTCCGCCAGCGCAGGTTCCACTTCCGCCAGGCGACTGGATTCCAGCAATTTATATGGCACGCCTGCATCTTCCAGTACGGCGATATCGCGAGTGGCGTTTTCATACTGTTGTTCAGTGCGGAACAGTTGCAGCGTCCCGCCCTGCCGGCCTTCATACTGGATATTGGTTTCGGCGCGCAATGCTTTCAGGCAATCACGGCTGTATTCTGCCAGGCGCACCATCCGCCCTTTGTTTTCCATATAGTGGCTGGTGTCACAGTTACGTAACATTTGCCACATCCATTTCAACTGGAATTGCGAACCATCGAGACGAACCGCCAGCGGCGCATGGCGCTGGAACATCCATTTGATCGCTTTTAAAGGCACACCTGGTGCCGCCCACGGTGCAGCATATCCGGGGGAGATTTGCCCGGCATTCGCGGCGCTGGTTTCCAGGGCGGCCCCCGGCTCCCGATCAATGACGGTGACCTCATGTCCTGCCTGATTTAAATACCAGGCGCTGGCAACGCCTACCACACCACTTCCCAGTATGACAACTCGCATAGCCACTCCGATAACGGTAGATATAGTAAAAGAACAATAATCTAATTACATCTTGATAACTCAGATAAAAATATTATTCAACATATGGCTTTTTTATGGTGAGCTGGCTCACATCTCCCTGACTCTACGGGAATATGGCGTCTTTAGTATCTCCTGCTGGTCGAGCTTTATATCCAGCAGAAAATTCCGTTCAGAAGCTAATTATTGGCACTCCGATAATAAGAAATCGCAAAGAAAAAAATTCTCCAGCGACGCGGTTTTTAACTGGTGTTCTATGCTTGAAATGAGGTGCTCCACACAGAGAGCGCCGACAACAATGAGGTGCGCGTATGGCGACGATCGATTCTATGAATAAGGACTCCACACGTTTGAGCGATGGACCTGACTGGACGTTCGACCTGCTGGATATTTATCTGGCAGAGATAGACCGGGTGGCAAAACTCTACCGGCTTGATACCTACCCGCACCAGATTGAAGTAATTACATCAGAGCAAATGATGGATGCCTACTCCAGCGTCGGGATGCCAATTAACTATCCGCACTGGTCGTTTGGCAAAAAGTTTATTGAAACCGAGCGTCTGTATAAGCACGGTCAGCAAGGGCTGGCCTATGAAATCGTTATTAACTCTAATCCGTGCATCGCTTACCTGATGGAAGAGAACACCATTACCATGCAGGCGCTGGTGATGGCTCACGCCTGTTATGGCCATAACTCTTTCTTCAAAAACAATTACTTATTCCGTAGCTGGACCGATGCCAGCTCGATTGTCGATTACCTGATTTTCGCCCGCAAATACATTACCGAGTGCGAAGAACGCTATGGCGTTGATGAGGTAGAAAAGCTGTTGGACTCGTGCCATGCGCTGATGAACTACGGTGTGAATCGTTATAAACGCCCACAAAAAATCTCGCTGCAAGAGGAGAAAGCCCGGCAGAAAAGTCGCGAAGAGTATCTGCAAAGCCAGGTCAATATGCTCTGGAGAACGCTGCCTAAGCGCGAGGAAGAGAAAACCGTTGCCGAAGCGCGCCACTATCCATCCGAGCCACAAGAAAACCTGCTCTATTTTATGGAGAAAAATGCGCCGCTGCTGGAATCATGGCAGCGTGAAATCCTGCGCATTGTACGTAAAGTGAGCCAGTATTTTTATCCGCAAAAACAGACTCAGGTGATGAACGAAGGCTGGGCGACCTTCTGGCACTACACTATCCTTAACCATCTGTATGATGAAGGGAAAGTGACCGAACGTTTTATGCTGGAGTTCTTGCATAGCCACACCAATGTGGTCTTCCAGCCGCCCTATAACAGCCCGTGGTACAGCGGAATTAACCCGTATGCCCTCGGATTCGCTATGTTTCAGGATATTAAACGGATTTGTCAGTCGCCAACGGAAGAAGACAAATACTGGTTCCCGGATATCGCCGGTTCCGACTGGCTGGAAACGCTGCATTTCGCGATGCGTGACTTCAAAGATGAGAGCTTTATCAGCCAGTTCCTGTCACCGAAAGTAATGCGTGATTTCCGCTTCTTCACAGTGCTGGATGACGATCGGCATAATTATCTGGAGATTTCCGCCATTCATAATGAGGAAGGTTATCGGGAGATCCGTAACCGTTTATCGTCGCAATATAACTTAAGTAATCTTGAGCCGAATATTCAGATCTGGAACGTAGATTTACGCGGCGACCGTTCGCTGACGCTACGTTACATTCCACATAACCGCGCACCACTGGATCGGGGGCGTAAAGAAGTGCTGAAGCATGTACATCGCCTGTGGGGGTTTGATGTGATGCTCGAACAGCAAAACGAAGACGGCAGCGTTGAGTTACTGGAACGTTGCCCGCCAAGAATGGGAAATCTGTAAATATCCCTCCTCGTTTGAGGAGGGTTTATTTTGCCGGATGCGGCGTAAACGTCTTATCCGGCTTATAGAACATAGCAAATTCAATATATTGAAGGCCTGATAAGCATAGCGCATCAGGTAACTATGCATTAGTCATCAGTATGGATGGATTATCGCCCCTGAATGGCTAAATCACCCGGCAGGTTTTTCTGCATCCGGTGCCAAATCTCGCCACTCTCATGCCCATAGCGGCGTACTGTTTCGTAAACCTGGTCGTGGGCGCCTTCACTGCACAACGCAGACAGCTTGTGGTAGAAGCCCAGCGCCAGACTACGCGCTTCCGGATTGGCGAAATAGTGACGACCAATGCGCGTATACAACCCTTTCATTCCGTTAAGGATCAGACCATAAATCGGGTTACCAGAGGCAAACGCCAGACCGCGAAAAATGTTGTAATCCAGATCAGCAAAAGCGTCTGCGTGATCGGCCACTTCATTAGCCGTTGCCAGCACTTCCTGCGCTTTATCAGGATGCTGGCGAAACGCGGTACGAATAAAAATGGTCGAAATATTGGTACGCACTGACAGCAAATTATCTATGAGTTGCGGTACACTTTCGTGATCCAGTCGCGCCAGCGTCTCAAGGATATTCAACCCGGAGGTTTCCCAGAAATTATTCACCTTCGTCGGTTTGCCGTGTTGAATGGTCAGCCAGCCGTCTCGCGCCAGGCGCTGTAACACTTCGCGTAACGTCGTTCTCGTTACACCAATTAATTCCGAAAGTTCACGTTCTGCGGGCAAAATAGTCCCGGGTGGGAAGCGGTTATTCCAGATACTTTCAATAATGTACTCTTCCGCGAAACCCGCCGGGCTTTGCGCCTTAATGACCATAGTGAGATTTCCATAACACAGCAAAACAAAGTTGGACTCATCATACCAGAGGGCTAACAACGCTGATAGCAGACAAAAAGAAGAAAAAAGGGATCAAGGCTTCATTTTCTGTATCTCTTTCCCCTTGACTATCAAGACTTGCCTCGATCCCCCCCGACCGTTAAGCTTTGCGTTCTAACATAAAAACATCATTTATTATTTGTAAGGTAAGGGAAACCATCATGGAGATCTCCTGGGGCCGCGCGTTATGGCGCAATTTTTTGGGTCAGTCACCTGACTGGTACAAACTTGCCCTTATTATTTTCTTAATTGTTAACCCGTTAATTTTCCTCATCAGCCCTTTTGTTGCTGGCTGGCTGCTTGTCGCGGAATTTATTTTCACTCTGGCGATGGCTCTGAAATGCTATCCGCTGCTCCCCGGCGGTCTATTGGCTATCGAAGCTGTCTTCATCGGCATGACCAGTGCGGAACACGTCCGTGAAGAGGTGGCGGCAAATCTTGAAGTCTTACTGTTACTGATGTTTATGGTGGCGGGCATCTATTTTATGAAACAGCTTCTGCTGTTCATATTTACCCGTTTGCTGTTAAGCATTCGCTCCAAAATGCTGCTGTCACTCTCTTTTTGCGTGGCGGCGGCGTTTCTCTCTGCGTTCCTCGATGCCTTAACCGTAGTTGCTGTGGTGATCAGCGTTGCTGTTGGTTTTTATGGTATTTATCACCGCGTAGCTTCTTCCCGCACCGAAGATACCGACCTGCAAGACGACAGCCATATCGACAAGCATTACAAAGTGGTTCTGGAGCAGTTCCGTGGCTTTCTGCGTAGCCTGATGATGCATGCGGGTGTCGGCACTGCATTAGGCGGCGTGATGACCATGGTAGGCGAACCACAGAACCTGATCATTGCCAAAGCTGCTGGCTGGCATTTTGGCGATTTCTTCTTGCGCATGTCACCGGTGACCGTCCCTGTCCTGATTTGCGGTCTGTTAACCTGCCTGCTGGTGGAGAAGCTGCGTTGGTTTGGCTACGGCGAAACGCTGCCGGAAAAAGTCCGCGAAGTGCTGCAACAGTTTGACGATCAAAGCCGCCTCCAGCGTACACGTCAGGATAAAATTCGTCTGATTGTCCAGGCGATTATCGGCGTCTGGCTGGTCACCGCGCTGGCTTTGCATCTGGCAGAGGTCGGCTTGATTGGTTTGTCTGTCATTATTCTGGCGACATCACTGACCGGTGTAACTGATGAACATGCAATCGGCAAAGCCTTCACCGAATCTCTGCCATTCACCGCACTGTTGACGGTCTTTTTCTCGGTAGTGGCGGTGATTATCGACCAACAACTGTTCTCCCCAATTATCCAGTTTGTATTGCAGGCATCAGAACACGCTCAGCTATCGCTGTTTTATATCTTCAACGGTTTGCTGTCTTCAATTTCGGATAACGTCTTTGTAGGGACGATTTATATCAATGAAGCAAAAGCGGCAATGGAGAGCGGTGCTATTAGTATGAAGCAATATGAACTGCTGGCAGTCGCCATTAACACCGGAACCAACCTGCCCTCCGTCGCCACGCCGAACGGACAGGCAGCGTTCTTATTCCTGTTGACCTCAGCACTCGCGCCATTAATACGTCTTTCTTATGGCCGCATGGTGTGGATGGCTCTGCCCTACACTCTCGTACTGACCCTCGTCGGATTACTCTGCGTAGAGTTTACGCTTGCTCCTGTAACTGAATGGTTTATGCAAATGGGGTGGATTGCAACGCTTTGATAACAACTTACCGGGCATATTTATGCCCGGTTTGCCTTTCCGCCCGATAATTGTTCAATTACATCCTATTTTTACTCCCTCCTGGTGGCGCAACGAATGAATTGGTTTAAACTGCGCATTCGATGCATATTGCAGGGAAATTATTATGTTGCGATTTTTGAACCAATGTTCACAAGGCCGGGGGGCGTGGCTGTTAATGGCGTTTACCGCTCTGGCACTGGAACTGACGGCGCTGTGGTTCCAGCATGTGATGTTACTTAAACCTTGCGTGCTCTGTATTTATGAACGCTGTGCGTTATTCGGCATTCTGGGCGCCGCGCTGATTGGCGCTATCGCCCCGAAAACTCCGCTGCGTTATGTGGCGATGATCATCTGGCTGTATAGTGCTTTTCGTGGCGTGCAATTAACTTACGAGCACACCATGCTCCAGCTCTATCCTTCACCGTTTATGACCTGTGATTTCATGGTCCGATTCCCGGACTGGCTGCCGCTGGATAAATGGGTGCCACAAGTGTTTGTCGCCTCTGGTGATTGCGCTGAGCGTCAGTGGGATTTTTTAGGTCTGGATATGCCGCAGTGGCTGCTCGGTATTTTTGTTGCTTACCTGATTGTCGCAGTGCTGGTGGTGATCTCTCAGCCGTTTAAAGCAAAAAAACGTGACCTGTTTGGTCGCTAATCAATTCGGCGCTCCTGCGGGAGCGCCTGTCTGGCTTCATCTTGTCGATAGCTTAATGTTGGATACGGCGTGGACGCCTTGCCCGACCTACGGCATTTCTGGCGGCGTAATCCCGAAGTGGTTCCACGCCCGCACTGTCGCCATACGCCCGCGCGGCGTGCGCTGCAAAAAGCCCTGCTGAATCAAATAAGGTTCCAGCACATCTTCAATGGTTTCACGTTCTTCGCCAATGGCCGCTGCCAGGTTATCCAGGCCTACCGGCCCACCGAAGAATTTATCAATTACCGCCAGCAATAACTTGCGGTCCATATAATCGAAACCTTCCGCATCAACGTTCAGCATATCCAGCGCCTGAGCAGCGATATCTGCCGAGATGGTGCCATCATGCTTCACTTCGGCGAAATCTCGCACACGACGCAGCAGGCGGTTGGCGATACGTGGCGTACCTCGCGCCCGGCGAGCCACTTCCAGCGCGCCATCGTCACTCATCTCAAGCCCCATAAACCGTGCGCTACGACTGACGATATATTGCAGATCAGGCACTTGATAAAACTCAAGACGCTGCACAATACCGAAACGATCTCGTAGGGGGGACGTCAGCGAGCCAGCACGCGTGGTCGCTCCAATAAGGGTGAACGGGGGAAGATCGATTTTAATTGAACGCGCTGCCGGGCCTTCACCAATCATAATATCCAACTGGTAATCTTCCATGGCCGGATACAACACTTCTTCCACCACAGGCGAAAGGCGGTGGATCTCATCAATAAACAACACATCGTGTGGTTCAAGGTTGGTGAGCATCGCCGCCAGATCGCCCGCCTTTTCCAGCACCGGGCCAGAGGTGGTGCGTAAATTGACGCCCATTTCATTAGCGACGATGTTGGCAAGTGTGGTTTTACCCAGACCCGGAGGACCAAAAATCAATAGATGATCAAGGGCATCGCCGCGCAGTTTCGCCGCTTTGATGAAAATTTCCATCTGTGAACGAACCTGCGGCTGACCAACATACTCTTCCAGTAATTTGGGGCGAATGGCGCGATCTACCACATCTTCCGGTAAAGTCGTACCGGCAGAAATCAGACGGTCTGCTTCAATCATCCTTTACCTCATAACGCGGCGCGCAGGGCTTCGCGGATTAATGTTTCACTGCTGGCATCAGGGCGAGCGATTTTGCTCACCATGCGGCTGGCTTCTTGTGGTTTATAGCCCAGCGCCACCAGCGCAGCAACAGCTTCCTGTTCGGCATCGTCGGTTGCTGGGCTTGCCGGTGAGGTCAATACCAGATCGGCAGCCGGTGTGAACAGATCGCCATGCAGACCTTTAAAGCGATCTTTCATTTCAACGATCAGGCGTTCAGCAGTTTTCTTACCAATGCCAGGTAATTTCACCAGTGCACCCAGTTCTTCACGCTCAACGGCATTCACAAACTGCTGCGCTGACATACCCGAGAGGATCGCCAGTGCCAGTTTCGGTCCCACGCCGTTAGTTTTGATCAACTCTTTAAACAACGTGCGCTCTTGTTTATTGTTAAAACCATACAGTAGCTGCGCATCTTCACGCACCACAAAGTGAGTGAAAACAATCGCTTCCTGGCCCGCTTCAGGGAGTTCATAAAAACAGGTCATCGGCATATGCACTTCATAGCCTACGCCGCCCACTTCAAGTAACACCAGCGGGGGTTGTTTTTCCAGAATGATGCCTCTCAGCCTGCCTATCACATGACGCTCCTGCGTAATGAATCAAAGATAATGTTGTATGATAAAAAAATGCTGGATAGATATCCAGCGAAGGATGAAGAAAAATTGCGAGGCGTCTCCATGAACTGAAAAATGACGCAGTATAATTGATCCGCTAAGTCATCTTTAAAATAAATATTGTAATGTTAAATATTTAGAGGATAAATCCACTAAAAAAATAAACCTTTCCGTTCCTGCAAAAAAATATTTTTTATGGTATTACGTATATTCATATTTATTTCAATGGAATGACAAAGTGAAAATTAATTACCCTTCTGAATATGAAATTGGCGATATTGTATTTACATGTATAGGTGCTGCCTTATTTGGTCAAATATCTGCCGCATCAAATTGCTGGAATAATCACGTCGGGATCATTATCGGTCATGACGGCGATGATTTTCTGGTCGCAGAAAGTCGTGTTCCCCTCTCCACCATCACTACACTGTCCCGCTTTATTAAACGCTCTGCTAACCAACGCTATGCAGTAAAGCGATTAGGTATCGGGTTAACAGAACAGCAAAAACAACGGCTGGTAGAACAGGTTCCCTCCCGGCTGCGCAAGCTCTACCATACCGGTTTTAAATACGAATCTTCCCGCCAGTTCTGTTCAAAATTCGTTTTTGATATTTATAAAGAGGCGCTATGTATCCCGGTGGGTGAAATAGAGACATTTGGAGAACTGTTAAACAGCAATCCGAATGCAAAGCTTACTTTCTGGAAATTCTGGTTTTTAGGTTCGATTCCGTGGGCGCGTAAAACCGTCACGCCAGCGAGTTTGTGGCATCATCCGGGTCTGGTGTTGATTCATGCAGAGGGAGTAGAAACACCTCAGCCAGAATTGACTGAGGCGGTATAACTTAACGCAGTCGCCCGCGAGCCAGGTTCAGCCTCGATTCGCTCATCTGCATCGCATTCTGGCTGACATGGCAGTGGGTGATGGCAATCGCCAGCGCATCGGCGGCGTCCGCCTGTGGGTTAGCGGGTAGTTTTAGCAAGGTGCGCACCATATGTTGCACCTGGCTTTTTTCAGCACTACCAATACCTACCACCGTTTGTTTGACCTGACGGGCAGCATATTCAAACACCGGCAATTCCTGATTAACCGCTGCCACAATCGCCACGCCGCGTGCCTGCCCCAGTTTCAGGGCAGAGTCGGCATTCTTCGCCATAAAGACTTGTTCGATTGCGAAATAATCGGGCTGGAACTGGGTGATGATTTCCGTCACGCCCGCATAGATGAGCTTCAGACGAGACGGTAAATCATCCACTTTGGTGCGTATGCATCCACTGCCCAGGTAGGACAGTTGCCTGCCCACCTGACGGATAACGCCGTAGCCGGTAACGCGCGAACCCGGGTCAATACCGAGAATAATAGACATCACGCGTCTCCGTTTTGTTGGTTAGCCGGCCTCATCAGAGGGTCGCAGCAACCTCATCAGAGATCTCACCGTTATGGTAAACTTCCTGCACGTCGTCACAGTCTTCCAGCATATCGATCAGACGCATCAGTTTCGGTGCAGTTTCTGCATCCATATCGGCTTTGGTTGACGGGATCATGGAAACTTCTGCGCTGTCTGCTTTCAGACCAGCCGCTTCCAGAGCATCACGTACTTTACCCATCTCTTCCCACGCAGTGTAGACGTCGATTGCGCCGTCATCATAGGTCACAACGTCTTCTGCACCTGCTTCCAGCGCCGCTTCCATGATGGTGTCTTCATCACCTTTCTCAAAGGAAATCACACCTTTTTTGCTGAAAAGATAGGCTACGGAACCGTCAGTACCAAGGTTGCCGCCACATTTGCTGAATGCGTGACGCACTTCAGCAACAGTACGGTTACGGTTGTCAGACAGACATTCAATCATTATTGCAGTGCCGCCAGGACCGTAACCTTCGTAGATGATGGTTTCCATGTTCGCATCATCATCACCGCCTACACCACGTGCAATTGCGCGGTTCAGGGTGTCACGAGTCATGTTGTTAGACAGTGCTTTATCAATGGCTGCACGCAGACGCGGGTTAGCATCCGGATCGCCGCCGCCCAGTTTAGCTGCGGTCACCAGCTCACGAATGATTTTAGTGAAGATTTTACCGCGCTTAGCATCCTGCGCAGCTTTACGATGTCTGGTGTTGGCCCATTTACTATGACCTGCCATAAAAATATCTCCAGATAGCCCTGCCTGTTCAGGCAGCGTTAATTACAAACTGTTCAATCGCCTGCCGGTTGCTCCATGACTTAGTGAGCGCCGCTGCAGCGGGCGCATCAAGCCACTTGTAGGCCAGATGTTCAGTAAAAACAATCTGACGTTCGTGGGGGAGCGCAAGGCAGAACCATGATTCTGTATTGCGCGTCACGCCCGGCGCATAGCGATGACGTAAATGTGAAAAAATTTCAAACTCTACCGTGCGCTGACAGTCAATTAAGGTCAGTTGTTCAGCGACAACATCTATAGTGACCTCTTCCTTTACTTCGCGCATGGCAGCTTGCGGCGCGGTTTCACCCTCTTCCACGCTGCCGGTTACCGACTGCCAGAAATCGGGATCGTCACGCCGCTGCAACATCAGCACCCGTTTCGTATCTTGTGCATAGATGACCACTAAGATCGAAACGGGACGCTTATAAGTCATATCAATTATTCTCAGCCTTCTTTACAACCTGAATGCTCAGCTCAGCCAGAGCAGTCGGGTTGGCAAAGCTCGGAGCTTCAGTCATCAGACACGCTGCCGCCGTGGTTTTCGGGAAGGCGATAACGTCACGGATGTTGTCGGTGCCAGTCAGCAGCATGGTCAGACGGTCAAGGCCAAATGCCAGACCTGCGTGCGGCGGAGTACCGAATTTCAGGGCGTCGAGCAGGAAGCCGAATTTCTCGCGCTGTTCCTCTTCGTTGATTCCCAGAATACCAAACACCGTCTGCTGCATATCACCATTATGGATACGCACAGAGCCACCGCCTACTTCGTAACCATTGATGACCATATCATAAGCGTTCGCCACCGCATTTTCCGGCGCCGCTTTCAGCTCGGCAGCAGTCATGTCTTTCGGTGCGGTGAACGGATGGTGCATCGCGGTCAGGCCGCCTTCGCCGTCGTCTTCAAACATCGGGAAGTCGATAACCCACAGCGGTGCCCATTTGCTTTCGTCAGTCAGACCAAGGTCTTTACCCACTTTCAGACGCAGTGCGCCCATCGCGTCGGCAACAATTTTCTTGTTGTCGGCACCGAAGAAAATCATATCGCCATCTTGCGCGGCAGTACGATCCAGGATGGCTTCGATGATTTCAGCGTTGAGGAACTTCGCTACCGGGCTGTTGATACCTTCCAGACCTTTCGCGCGTTCGTTGACTTTGATGTAAGCCAGACCTTTCGCGCCGTAGATTTTGACGAAGTTACCGTATTCATCGATCTGCTTACGGGTCAGCGATGCACCGCCCGGAACACGCAGAGCAGCGACGCGGCCTTTCGGATCGTTCGCCGGACCCGCGAATACCGCAAATTCAACAGATTTCAGCAGGTCTGCAACGTCGGTCAGTTCCATCGGGTTACGCAGATCCGGTTTATCGGAACCGTAACGGCGTTCGGCTTCCGCAAAGGTCATTACCGGGAAATCGCCCAAATCCACGCCTTTCACTTCCAGCCACAGATGACGCACCAGGGCTTCCATCACTTCACGCACTTGCGGCGCGGTCATGAAAGAGGTTTCCACATCGATCTGGGTAAATTCTGGCTGACGGTCAGCACGCAGGTCTTCGTCACGGAAGCATTTTACAATCTGATAATAACGGTCGAAACCGGACATCATCAGCAACTGTTTGAACAACTGCGGCGATTGCGGCAGCGCATAGAATTTACCTTTATGCACACGAGAAGGCACCAGGTAGTCACGCGCACCTTCCGGCGTCGCTTTGGTCAGCATCGGGGTTTCGATGTCGAGGAAGCCATGGTCATCCATAAAACGGCGCACCAGGCTGGTGATTTTTGCGCGGGTTTTCAGGCGCTGAGCCATTTCCGGGCGACGCAGATCAAGATAGCGGTATTTCAGACGCGCTTCTTCGGTGTTGACGTGGTTAGAGTCCAGCGGCAGAACGTCTGCGCGGTTGATGATGGTCAGCGAGGACGCCAGCACTTCGATTTCGCCGGTCGCCATATCGCGATTGATATTTTTTTCGTCACGCGCACGTACGGTGCCCGTTACCTGAATGCAGAACTCATTACGCAGTTCAGAGGCCAGCTTTAACGCGTCCGCACGATCCGGATCGAAAAATACCTGCACGATACCTTCGCGGTCGCGCATATCGATGAAGATCAGGCTACCAAGATCACGACGACGGTTGACCCAACCACACAGAGTCACCTGCTGCCCCACGTGGGACAAACGGAGCTGTCCACAATATTCTGTACGCATGAGATATCCCTTAACTTAGCTGCCGGCGGACGTCCCCTGCTGCGCAGGTGACCTAAGTCGCAGCGTTAGCTGTATGTCACAACTGAATGAAAAAAGGCGGCTATTATACTGGAAATTCTGCCGCACCGTAAGAGTCTGGCCCGCTCTGGAACGACTCGTTACCACTTTATATCAGGCCTGAAATTAGACTCTACCCTTGTTTGCTATAAAGGTGTTGCCTGAGCACATAAAAATTAACAAAATTTGTCGTTCTGCCATCGGCTAATCGCATTAAGGTGAGAGGCTCGATTTTGTTTTATCTGGAGTCATCATGCTTGAACTGAATGCTAAAACCACTGCGCTGGTGGTGATTGATTTACAAGAAGGCATCTTACCGTTTGCCGGTGGTCCGCACACTGCTGAAGATGTCGTTAATCGCGCCGGGAAGCTGGCAGCGAAATTTCGAGCTAACGGACAGCCTGTGTTTCTGGTGCGCGTCGGCTGGTCTGCCGATTACGCCGAAGCATTAAAACAGCCTGTTGATGCACCCTCACCTGCCAGAACGTTGCCGGAAAACTGGTGGCAACATCCTGCGGCGTTAGGTGCAACCGACAGCGATATCGAAATCATCAAGCGTCAATGGGGTGCGTTTTACGGTACGGATCTGGAGTTACAATTACGCCGTCGTGGCATTGACACCATCGTCTTATGTGGGATCTCAACCAATATTGGCGTCGAATCAACCGCCCGCAATGCCTGGGAACTCGGCTTTAATCTGGTGATAGCCGAAGACGCCTGCAGTGCAGCCAGCACCGAACAGCACAATAACAGCATCAACCATATCTACCCGCGCATTGCCCGCGTGCGTCGCGTGGAAGAGATCCTCAACGCATTATGATTTACATCGGTCTGCCGCAATGGTCGCATCCCAAATGGGTGCGGTTGGGGATCTCCAGCCTGGAAGAGTACGCCCGCCATTTTAACTGCGTGGAGGGCAACACCACACTTTATGCTCTGCCAAAGCCGGAAGTTGTTCTGCGCTGGCGCGAGCAGACCACCGATGATTTTCGTTTTTGCTTTAAGTTTCCGGCGACTATTTCGCATCAGGCAGCATTACGGCATTGCGATGATTTAGTGACTGAATTTTTGACCCGCATGTCACCGTTAGCGCCGCGCATTGGACAATACTGGCTGCAACTGCCCGCCACGTTTGGTCCACGGGAGCTGCCAGCTCTTTGGCACTTTCTTGATTCTCTTCCTGACGAATTTACCTATGGTGTGGAAGTCCGCCATCCGCAGTTTTTCACCAAAGGCGAGGAAGAACAAACGCTTAATCGCGGTTTGCATCAGCGTGGCGTTAATCGGGTGATTTTAGACAGCCGTCCGGTTCATGCAGCACGTCCACATAGTGAAGCCATTCGCGACGCGCAGCGGAAAAAACCGAAAGTTCCGGTACATGCCGTGTTGACGGCGACGAATCCGCTGATCCGTTTTATCGGTTGCGATGATATGACACAAAACCAGGAATTATTTCAGGTCTGGTTACAAAAATTAGCGCAATGGCAACAGACCACCACGCCTTATCTTTTCCTGCATACACCAGATATCGCCCAGGCACCGGAACTGGTACATACTCTGTGGGAAGACTTGCGTAAAACACTCCCAGAGATCGGAGCAGTTCCGGCTATTCCACAGCAATCTTCTCTTTTCTGAAATTGCCACCTATCATAGACAAGTGCCATCGGCCATTTTAAAGGGAGTTTGTATGGTAAGCGCGCTGTATGCCGTTTTAGGTGCGTTGTTATTAATGAAGTTCTCTTTTGATGTTGTTCGCCTGCGAATGCAATATCGCGTTGCCTATGGCGACGGCGGTTTTAGCGAACTGCAAAGCGCCATTCGCATTCACGGTAACGCGGTGGAATATATTCCCATCGCGATTGTGTTGATGCTGTTTATGGAAATGAATGGCGCAGAAACCTGGATGGTGCATATTTGCGGCATCATTCTGCTTGCTGGTCGTCTGATGCATTATTACGGTTTTCATCACCGTCTGTTTCGCTGGCGACGTTCCGGCATGAGCGCCACCTGGTGTGCGCTGTTGCTGATGGTGCTGGCGAATCTTTGGTATATGCCCTGGGAGTTGGTTTTCTCCCTGCGTTAGCGCACAATACGCCACTTTCTTTTTCCCGGATTTTTACGTTATGTCTCACCGCGACACGCTATTTTCTGCCCCTATCGCCAGTCTGGGTGACTGGACCTTTGATGAACGGGTAGCCGAAGTCTTCCCGGATATGATCCAGCGTTCCGTTCCTGGCTATTCCAATATTATTTCAATGATTGGGATGCTGGCTGAACGCTTTGTACAACCAGGTACGCAGGTCTACGATTTGGGCTGTTCTTTGGGCGCCGCGACGCTCTCGGTGCGTCGCAACATTCATCATGATAATTGCAAAATTATTGCCATCGACAACTCTCCAGCGATGATCGAACGCTGCCGTCGCCATATCGATGCATACAAAGCGCCGACACCTGTAGACGTGATCGAGGGTGACATTCGCGATATCGCTATTGAAAACGCGTCAATGGTGGTACTGAATTTTACCCTGCAATTCCTGGAACCTTCTGAACGTCAGGCATTACTGGATAAAATTTATCAGGGGCTGAATCCTGGCGGCGCGCTGGTGCTTTCGGAAAAATTCAGTTTCGAAGATGCCAAAGTTGGTGAACTGCTGTTCAACATGCACCACGACTTTAAACGAGCCAACGGTTACAGCGAGCTGGAAATCAGCCAGAAGCGCAGCATGTTAGAAAACGTAATGTTGACTGATTCCGTTGAAACCCACAAAGCGCGTCTGCATCAAGCCGGGTTTGAACATAGCGAGCTATGGTTCCAGTGCTTTAACTTTGGTTCGCTGGTGGCATTAAAAGCAGAGGACGCTGCATGATCGACTTTGGTAACTTTTATTCTCTGATTGCCAAAAATCACCTTTCGCACTGGCTGGAAACACTGCCCGCGCAGATTGCCAACTGGCAGCGTGAACAGCAGCACGGTCTGTTTAAACAGTGGTCCAATGCGGTGGAATTTCTGCCTGAAATTAAACCGTATCGTCTTGATTTACTGCATAGCGTGACGGCAGAAAGCGAAGAGCCACTGAGTGCCGGGCAAATTAAACGCATCGAAACCCTGATGCGCAACCTGATGCCGTGGCGCAAAGGGCCTTTCTCGCTGTATGGCGTTAACATTGATACCGAATGGCGTTCCGACTGGAAGTGGGATCGTGTTCTGCCCCATCTCTCTGATTTGACCGGGCGCACGATCCTCGATGTCGGCTGCGGCAGCGGTTATCACATGTGGCGCATGATTGGCGCGGGCGCACATCTGGCGGTGGGTATCGACCCTACGCAACTGTTTCTGTGCCAGTTTGAAGCGGTGCGTAAACTACTGGGTAACGATCAGCGCGCACATTTGTTACCGTTAGGTATTGAACAACTTCCGGCACTGAAAGCCTTTGATACCGTCTTTTCGATGGGCGTGCTTTACCATCGCCGTTCGCCGCTGGAGCATCTCTGGCAGTTGAAAGATCAGCTGGTGAATGAAGGTGAACTGGTACTGGAAACGCTGGTTATTGATGGCGACGAAAACACCGTGCTGGTGCCGGGCGACCGTTACGCGCAAATGCGTAATGTCTACTTTATTCCTTCCGCGCTGGCGCTGAAAAACTGGCTGAAAAAGTGTGGTTTTGTTGATATCCGCATTGTGGACGTGAGTGTCACCACAACAGAAGAGCAGCGACGCACCGAATGGATGGTTACCGAGTCTCTGTCCGATTTCCTCGACCCGCATGATCCGAGTAAAACGGTAGAAGGATATCCTGCGCCTAAACGCGCGGTGCTGATTGCGCGTAAGCCGTAAAAATTTAGCGCCCATTTCCGGGCGCTATTTATTTCTTACGCCTGAATGGCTGGCTGATCAAACGCCGTTAACTTCGGCGCATTGCCCGTGTATTTTTCGATATACACCAGAGAGGTGTTACCGGCACAAGCATTCGCCAGCTGCGAGCTGGGGATATCCGCCGTTAACACGTTCGCACTGCCGTTTTTACATAAGCCATTTTCCAGATCTGGCCATGCACCTTCATGCACGCATACCACGCCTTTTTTGATCCCGTCAGTCACCACGGCTCCAGTCAGGATCTGACCGCGTTTGTTCCAGACGCGTACCAGATCGCCGTTCGCAATGCCAAAACGAGCAGCATCTTCGGTGTGAATGGTGATCGGCTCACGATCGGCAACCGCATATTTTTTACGCAGCTCCGCATAGTTAAGCTGACTGTGTAAACGGTGTGCCGGATGCGCGGTCAGAAGCTGCAACTGCTTCTCGTCGGCGGTGCCTTTCCACTCATCAGGTGCAAGCCAGGTTGGGTGCGCCGGGCAATCCTTATAAGCAAATTTTTCCAGCGTTTTGGAATAGATCTCAATTTTGCCGCTTGGCGTACCCAGCGCGTTTTTCACCGGATCGGCGCGGAAATCGCCATAGCGAACATATTGCTCGTTCTTCTCGCTGCGGCGCATTTCGAGCAGTTTATTTTGCAACCAGAAGATATTAAACACTGGCATGGTAACACGCTGCGCACGGGCGCTTTTCTGAGCGGCATCATAAAAGAATTTCAGCCACGCCATTTCATCTTTACCTTCGGTATAGATCTCTTTTCCGCCAGGTTTCAGTAATTCAGCAAGGTCGGCAAACACGTCAAAATCGTTACGTGCTTCAAACTGCGGCGCAACCACTTGCTTCATCGGTACGATGTGCTGGTTGCTGTAGTCGCCGGTCATCGTCAGGTCATTGCGCTCAAACGATGTGGTGATCGGTAATACGATATCCGCGTGTTTAGCTGCTGCCGTCCAGTAGCATTCAGAAACGACGATCAGCTCTGGTTTCTGCCAGGCTTTTATCAGACGATTGGTATCCTGGTGATGGGTGAAATTACCGCCGCCAGCCCACCAGATCATTTTGATATTTGGGTAAGTTTGTTCTTTACCATTGTGCTGATATTTGCCGCCAGGATTTTCCAGCGCATCGACAATACGGGCGACAGGGATCGCCGTCATTCCGCCATCATCAGCGGACTCACTGGCCTGTCCGGCAACCGCCGCAGACATTTCCGGCAGTACGCCGCCAACGCGTGTTGGGTTGCCACCGTTGGAGTAATGATAAGAGAAACCAAAGCCGCCGCCCGGCGTACCAATCTGTCCTAACATCGCCGCCAGGGTCACCAGCATCCAGTGTTTCTGTTCACCATATTGCTGGCGCTGAATTCCCCAACCTGCCATCAGCATCGTGCGATTCGCCGCCATCAGTTCGGCAAGTTTGACTATCTGCGCCTCCGGCACACCGGTAATTTCCGCCGCCCAGGCCGCGCTCTTCGGCGAATTGTCTTTCTTGCCGGTCAGATACTCTTCAAATTGCGGATAGCCGGTGGTGTATTTTTCAAGGAACGCTTTATCGTGTTTGCCTTGTGTCATCAGGGTGTGCGCAACCCCTAACATCAGCGCCACGTCTGTGCCCATATTCGGCGCGATCCAGGTGGCGTTATCGCCAAAGAACTCGATCGTTTCGGAGCGGATAGGATCAATGGCAATCACCGGTTTGCCGGATTTCTTCAGTTGATGGAAGTACTCCAGCCCCTGCTCATCGGTACTGCTCCAGGCAATTTTTAAGGTATTCAGCGGGTTCATCCCCCACAACACCACCACCTGGCTGTTTTCCAGAATTAGCGGCCAGGAGGTCTGCTGTTCATAAACCTCTACGGAACCGACAACGTGCGGCATGATCACCTGCGCAGCCCCGGTCGAGTAATCGCCGCTATGTCCTGAATAACCGCCCGCCAGATTCATATAACGTTGCAGTAAAGTTTGCGCTTTATGCAACACGCCAGAAGAACGCCAACCGTAAGATCCGGCAAAAATAGCAGATGGTCCATTGGCCTTGCGGATGCGCTCGTGTTGTTCATGAATCAGTTTTAATGCCTGTTCCCAGCTCACCTGAACGTAACTGTCGTCGCCGCGACCTTTCGCCGGTTGCAGTGGATTGTCGAGATAGCTTTTTCTCACCATCGGATGCTGAATACGCGCCGTGGTATGCACCTGATCCGCCGCCGTAGATTGCAAAGAGTTCGGGATGGTCTTCGCCAGCGCGCCTGTAGAAGAAACAATTTTACCGTCCTTCACTTCTACGTTCATCGCCCCCCAACGGCCTGCGGTAAGAATTTTACCGCCCTTCTCTTCTGCCCAGGCAGGTAACGGTACAGCCGATGTCACCACCAGCGCCCCTGCCGCAATACCGCTATGTTTAATAAACTCACGTCTTGTTAATGTCATAACTTCCTCCCTGATCAACGAAGATCACTGTTTCTCGGTAATATCTTTAGCGTTGTACTGGAAGTACCGCGTCAAAATATCCAGTTCGTTTTCGCTCATGCTGGTTCGCGCCCCCATCCCTTTGGCAATGGACGGCCAGGCATTGACGGTGTAATGGTCGGCGGCAATAGGCGCATGGCAACCAGCGCAATAGGTGTCGTCAAGTTTTTCAGCGTATTGCCATAGCGGTTTACGGTCCGCTAATACGGGATCGGTAAGCGTCCCCTGTAATGACGCCTGACGCCATTGATTACCGTATTCGTCAGCTTTCCATTCCCCGTTTATCGTTAGCGCCTTGATACCTTCTTCGCTTAGTGTGGCTAACGCCAGCCGTTGACCTGCCGCCAGGTAGAGCGTGTTTTCACTGCCCTGCATTTGATAACCCTGCAACAGAACGATCGGCTGTTTGCCACTGGCATCAACGACGGTGAGATCGGTACCAGGATTCACAGTAGCCAGTTCACCTATGCGAGAAGTTTTGAAAGGATAAATATGTGCGCCATTAGTAACTGAAGTAGCGGCCTGACTTTCCAGTTCATGCTCCGCCTTGTCATCCATTTTTATTTCAGGCGGAAAATGGGCAATGCCTTTATGACAATCGATACAGGTTTCGCCATCCTTTTGCGCTTTGTTGTGCATTTTCTGCGCAGCTTCACTTTGCGAAGCAATATCCATGGCATCAAAAGAATGGCAACTACGGCACGTTGCAGAGTCTGAGGCCTTTAATTCTTTCCACACTGTTTCGGCCATTTCCTGACGATGGGATTCGAACTTATCGTCGCTGTCTATTTTGCTGCTAACAAATTCATGATAAATATCTTTAGATGCCTTTAATTTAGCAAATAAATAATCCATTCCTGACTTTGGAATATGGCAATCGGCACATTCAGCACGAATACCTTTTTGATTAGAAAAATGGACAGTCCCCTGATATTCCTCAAACGGTTTGCTCATTGAGTGGCAGGAAAGACAAAATGCCGTTTCCGACGTTTTATGCAACGTTTTTTGCGCCAGCAATAACCCACCGCCACCCACCACTACTGCCATGAGCAGAAAAAATAACCAAATGCGTTTTTTCCCTCGCATAGATTCCTCTAATTAAATTCCAGTACACCGAACTAGTTGTATAAATAAATACACAACGAATTAATAACTCACTAAATTCGGCACAACACTGCCTGAAATAATCGACAAAGAATATGATTTATTGCAATTTAACCATTAATTATTAAAGAAGAAAGCAGTCGTTATTTTTAATATATATTTGGTGGTTTTAAT
>NZ_JABWMT020000002.1:0-266595 GCF_013368915.2 Escherichia sp. 93.1518 | reverse complement strand
TTAACCTGTTCCGCGTGCTGATGACGTACCTGAAACCGGTACTGCCGAAACTGACCGAGCGTGCGGAAGCGTTCCTGAATACGGAACTGACCTGGGATGGCATCCAGCAACCGCTGCTGGCGCACAAAGTTAATCCGTTCAAAGCACTGTATAACCGCATCGACATGAAGCAGGTTGAAGCACTGGTGGAAGCCTCTAAAGAAGAAGTGAAAGCCACTGCCGCGCCAGTTACTGGCCCGCTGGCTGATGATCCGATTCAGGAAACCATCACCTTTGACGACTTCGCCAAAGTTGACCTGCGCGTGGCGCTGATTGAAAACGCAGAGTTTGTTGAAGGTTCTGACAAACTGCTGCGCCTGACGCTGGATCTTGGTGGTGAAAAACGTAATGTCTTCTCAGGCATCCGTTCTGCTTATCCAGACCCGCAGGCGCTGATTGGTCGTCACACCATTATGGTGGCTAACCTGGCACCGCGTAAAATGCGCTTCGGTATCTCCGAAGGCATGGTGATGGCCGCCGGTCCTGGCGGGAAAGATATCTTCCTGTTAAGCCCGGATGCCGGTGCTAAACCGGGTCATCAAGTGAAATAATCCCCTTCAAGGCGCTGCATCGACAGCGCCTTTTCTTTATAAATTCCTAAAGTTGTTTTCTCGCCTTTTTGTCGCTCTGTAACCTGCGCAAATGCTGTTAGCATCTGTATTAAACTGGATAAAATTACAGGGATGCAGAATGGACACTTTATCTATCAGGACGAGAAATCACATAAATTCTGGGCGGTGGCGCAGCAGGAAAACGAACTGCATATTAGCTGGGGAAAAGTCGACACCAACGGACAAAGCCAGGTAAAAAGCTTTGCGGATGCTGCTGCTGCGGAAAAAGCAGAGCTGAAGCTAATCGCGGAGAAAATGAAGAAGGGTTATGTGGAAGGTGACTCGGTAAATATGGTTCTCCCGCCAGTCACAAAAGAAAGTACCCCTTCTGAAGTTAAAACCGCAGTTGTAAGTAAAAACAAACGGCCATGGCTTGCTGATGATGCAGCCATTGCGTTAACTGACGATATTAATCGATTTGCTTTTCCTCATCGCACCAGGCCAAGAGAAATTAATTATCTGCGCAATAAAGGTGAGGTATGGAAGCGCATTGCAGATAGCACTTATGCATATGATTTAAAAAAATACTACAGTTCTTATCCGGAAAACTGGCAGCAGGCGTTTGCCGAATTACAGTTGCGAATCCAGGATAATCTACAGACAGGTAGTGCGCAGTCTGATGCGGCATTACTCTGGCACTCCTGGAACTCTTACTCAACAGATGAACTGGTCGATGACTTAGTCGTTCGTTGTGGCCTGGAAACTACCGTTGAAATCACCCTTCTCGCTCTTCAACTTAGATATAAAACAGTAAAAGCCGCCGTCACGACCATAATTCCTCCCGATCTCGAAGCAGAATCGCTACCGAACTGGCATCAACGTCTATGTCATCATCTTTCACTCGCTTCAGAAGATGAGTGGCAACGCTGTGTAGATAAAGTACTTGCTGCTATTCCCTCGCTCTCCCCGGCACGGCAACCTTTTGCGGCGCTACTGATCCCTGAACGACCGGATATCGCCAATGCCATGGCGCTACGTTATGCAGATCAAAACGTTCCGGCGATGACCTGGTTAAGACTGGTGGTAACCGATGATACTGCTCTAACTACAGCAGAAAAATACGACTTCCCACCGTTGTATCGTGATTTTCGCGCTTATCTGGCAATGTTGTTGGCAAATAATGGGGTGCGCGGTGTAAGCCGGATACTTCTTGAGTTAACGGAAGACCATTCTGACGACCCGGATTATGTTTTCAATCACATCAGTGAAACCGAAAACCTTGTCAAATGGCTATGGAAAACGAATCACCCGGATGCGATTCAAATTCTGATCCTCGGTGTAATTGGCAAGAAAAAGCACCTGGAATACTTAAGCAAAGCCTGTCAAAAACATCCTGCTGCGGCTATTGCCGCTTATGCTACTTTGTTGGCAATACATGAAGATACACAGTGGCGTAACGCACTTGTCAAACTGATTACCGCCACGCCAGAGTTGGTATGTGACGTTATTCCCTGGGTTAATGCTAAAGCGGCAGGTATCTTATCTGAATGTCGTCCGCAACCTGCGACTGAAGAATGTGAATATGCCACTGCGGATATGTTGCCAGAGCTGTTTACTTCGCCACCGTGGGTAATAAATAAGAAAAAGAATGCAGTACCCGTATTTGATTTACCGATACTTCCCGTTCCTGCCGTCACTGATATCACACCAGGAATTACAGAATTAATCAGTTATACTGACATATCCAGATTCAGTGACATCGCAAAATATCAGGCATCACAGCAAACATTTTTTACCGATCTGCCACTAATTGAAAAAGAAAGCTGGGAGACATCTTTCATTCCTTTTACACCAGAACAACAAATTCTCTGGCGACTGGGGTTTAAGGAATGGCGCAGAACCGGAGAAGAACAATACGAAAAAAAAATAATGCCACAAAGCGCAGTTGATGCCCTGTTACGTTTCGATTTCCCGTCGCTGAAAGCAGAGTTTGCGCAATACCATAACAAAGGCAGTAAATCCTGGCAGTTGTACGCTCTCTGTTTCCTACCCACTCAACATGCTATTTCTTTCCTCAATCAAATAATCAATGAAGAAGAATTCTCCGGCGAGAAAGAGATTCTGGCGATTTTTGGTGATGCGGCCATTCCTGCGTTTATGAAATGTCTGCAACGTAAGCCACAACAGTTGTGGATATTCACTCTCTTCCTGGGCGTCAGCGAATTAGCATTACAGATGGCGCAGCGATTACAGAAAACAATGTCTGCTGAAGATGCCCGAAAATGGCTGGCTAAATTCCCACGCCATGCCGCCGCCGGGCTACTTCCTGTGGCACTGGGCAAACAAGGAAAAGATCGTGATTGTGCCCGCCAGGCGCTCCGTCTGCTGGTGAAATTAAACCAGCGAGAAACGATTGAGGAAATCGCCCAAGGGTATAACCAACCTGATGTTTTAGCTGCGCTGGCAACATTGTTCGATAGCGATCCGCTGGAAGAATATCCCGCAAAAATCGCCCCTCTGCCCGGCTTTTATCAGTTCAGCTTATGGCGCAGACCACGGCTTAAAAGTAACAACCTGCCTCTGCCAGATGACGCTATGCGCCACCTCGGCACTATGTTGAGCTTTCCTCGCGACATTACCGCCTACGCTGGGCTGGATATCATTAGAGAAACCTTCACCCGCGAATCACTGGCTGAATTTGGCTGGGATCTGTATACCGCCTGGACAGAAGCTGGCGCCCCCGCAAAAGAAAACTGGGCATTTACCTCGCTGGGAATTTTAGGCAATGACGACACCGCCCGTAAATTAACCCCGCTTATCCGTGCCTGGCCGGGGGAATCCCAGCATAAACGAGCAGTTTCCGGGCTGGATGTGTTAGCCAGTATCGGTAGCGATATGGCGCTGATGTTGCTTAATGGCATTGCGCAAAAGATTAAATTCAAAGCATTGCAGGAACATGCCCGCGACAAAATCAATATGGTCGCCGAAAATCGCGGGCTGACAATGGCCGAACTGGAAGACCGACTGGCTCCCGATTTAGGACTTGATGCCCACGGCTCTCTGACACTTGATTTCGGTTCACGTCAATTCACCGTTGGTTTTGACGAAACCCTAAAACCCGTGGTTCGCGACGCAAACGGCAAAGTTCTGAAAGATTTACCTAAACCCAACCAGAGCGATGATAAAACACTGGCAACTGACGCCGTTAACCTCTTCAAACAGTTGAAAAAAGATGTACGCGCCATAGCCAGCCAGCAGATTGCTCGCCTGGAACAGGCTATGTGCCAGCGCAGACGCTGGACGGCAGAGCAGTTCCGCCTGTTCCTGGCAGAACATCCGCTGATGTGTCACTTAACCCGACGGCTGTTATGGGGAGTATATAACGATGAAAACGCCCTTATGACCTGTTTCCGCGTGGCAGAAGACAGCACTTACAGCGATGCGCAGGATGAGCTATTCACGCTGCCAGCAGGGAACATCGGTATTCCGCATGTGCTGGAAATCTCCCCTGAATCCGCCGCTGCATTCAGGCAAATTTACGCTGATTACGAACTGCTTCCCCCCTTCCAACAGCTCGACCGTTGTAGTTACCACCTTGCTGACAATGAACGCAGCGCCCATGAATTGACACGCTGGAGCGGACGGCTTTGCCAGGCCGGGCGCATTGTCGGACTGGAACGCAGAGGCTGGCAACGCCTGGAAGAAAGCGGCAGCGTCTATGCAATGCGCAAATCTACCCTTTATGGCGATCTCGAACTTGAAACAGAACATTTCTCATTGATTTATGGTGAAACGGGTTATGGCGACCTGCTACCTGTTGAAAGCGTAAAAATCACTTCACCAGGGGAACGCTACACGCTCACTTTCTCGGAGCTTGATGCCATCACCGCCAGCGAGTTGATTAACGATATTGAATCACTGTTTGATTAAAAGGATTTAACAATGAAAACCTATATTTATCAGGACGAAAAATCACATAAATTCTGGGCGGTTGAGCAGCAGGGAAACGAGTTGCATATAAGTTGGGGTAAGGTCGGCACCACCGGGCAAAGCCAGGTAAAAAACTTTGCGGACGCTGCGGCGGCGGAAAAGGCGGAGCTGAAGTTGATTGCGGAGAAAACGAAAAAGGGGTATGTGGCGGAGAACATTGTAATAACACCGTCATCTGCCCTCGCCAAAGTTACCGAAAGCCCTGAAATCCCCCCTTTGCCACAAGCCAAACCAACATCTGCTGGAGCTACTCTTCCCTGGCTGGCAGACGATGCCCAAATCATTCTGCCTACAGAAGTAGCCCCAACAACTCTAAGTCATCGACGCTGGCCAGGCAATCCTGTGCCACAAGAGGGTAAATTAACTCTACTTCGCACCGTCGCCGCAAATACTCATCGGCGTTTTAAAAAGATGGTCACCTTTGATTACAGCGCCTGTTCACCGGACTGGCAGCAAGCAATAGCCCGGGCTGTCGACCTTATCGACTCCCCCATTCATACCACGCTGCCGCCACAAGTTCTGGCGGTATTGGTTGCTCTGGAACAAGGTTTCAATCGTAATGATCACGAAGAGTTACTGGATCAAATTGTCCAGGAAGGTGGTCTGGAATATGCCACTGAAGTGATCATTGCGTGGCAATCCATCTGTTTTAGCTGGAATTATGACGCCAGTCTTATTACGGTCACCCCGGCTAAGACGCAGCCTGATTATCTGTCACGGTTCGCCGCAATTGAAATGCGCCTGCGTAAGCATCTGTCACTAGCAAATGACGAGGTATGGCAACGCTGCGCCGGCAAACTGATTGCTGCACTCGGAAACATGCCTGCCTGGAACCAGCCACTAGTTGCGTTATTGTTGCCAGAAAAACCAGAAGTAGCTCATGAAATTGCCAGACGTCTTTGCGGGCAAAAAGGGTTATATGCGCTGGAATGGCTAAAACTAGTGGCCACAGATGAGCAGGTATTGACGGAACTGGAAAAATACCATCCTGGGCACCCAGGGCAGGTATTTGATGATTATTACTGCGGTAAAATCTGGTGTGCGACAATACTTCAGGAACAACGTGTCGCTGCGCTAGCCCGTTTCACCCCTTATGCTTCCGGCGACACATGCGGTGAAGTGTTGATGCATATCAACCACCCGCAGGCACTTACGTCGCTTATCCATGCTAGCGAGCAAGGAAAGCGTTGCCACGAACGGATGACAAAGGCTTTCGCTCGCTTTCCACATGCTGCTATGGCGGCATTAGCTGAATTGCTGGCGCAAAAAGAGGAAAAAAGCTGGCGTATGATGCTGATGACAATGCTTATCTCTCAACCAGCATTAGCAGAACGGGTAATTCCCTGGCTAACGTCACCAGCAGCTACAGTGCTGAAATCATGCCAGCAACAGCTGACACAACCCTCAAACCATGCCTGCGACGATATGCTGCCAGCCGTATTAGTCTCGCCCCCGTGGCGGGTGAAAAAGAAAAAATCTGTAATGCCGGTATTGGACTTAGCGCCATTAGCGTTGGAGTCACGCTGCACATTGACCGAGACGGCAGAAAAAGAGATTCATGCAAGGCATCGCTGGTACGCACATCAAATAGATATCGGACAAAAAGAGGATACTCAGAATTACCTGACGCGCCTGGGTTTCAATCGCTGGAATAATGATCACTATATGAAAGCGCCTGATGTTGCTGTAGAGGTCTGGCTGCGGGGAGATTATTCCGCGCTGATCAGCGAATTTAAAACCTTCTGGCACTCCTATCAACGGGAATGGCAGCTCTACATGTTAGCTGCACTGCCTATCGAAAAAACAGCGCAGGCGTGGAATGTCCTTAGTAAAGAGCCACACGTCGGCGTCGAATATGTCATGACGCACCTGCAACTCAGCGGGTTGCAGGGTTTTATTCACTCCTTTTCACGCTATCCACAGGAAGCGTTGCCTGTAGCACAATATTTTGCGGCTATCGAATTAGCGCCGCTGATTGCTCGCGCCTTCAACAAACTCAAAATCCTACGACAAGACGCCCGTACCTGGCTTCTTAAATACCCTGAACATGCCATTACCGGCCTGCTGCCAACGGCGCTCGGCAAAGCCGGTGAAGCCCAGGATAATGCCCGCGCCGCCTTGCGTATGTTGACTGAAAATGGTCATCAGCCATTACTGGAACAAGTCGCCCTGCGTTATAACCAACCGGAAGTAACAGCC
Organism: Escherichia sp. 93.1518; assembly: GCF_013368915.2. Lineage (NCBI taxonomy): Bacteria > Pseudomonadati > Pseudomonadota > Gammaproteobacteria > Enterobacterales > Enterobacteriaceae > Escherichia > Escherichia sp. 93.1518. The sequence continues at coordinate 259,816 of NZ_JABWMT020000002.1, read as the reverse complement.
GCCATCAACGCCCTGCTGGCTCTCGATCCGCTGGATAATCACCCGACAAAAATCCCTACTCTTCCGACCTTTTATCAGCCATCGCTCTGGACGCGCCCGGTATTAAAAGAAAACGCTCAGCAACTGCCTGATAACGCCCTCCTCCACCTCGGCGAAATGCTCCGCTTCCCCCAGGAAGACGCGCTGTATCCGGGATTATTACAGGTGAAAGATGTCTGTACCGCAGACTCACTGGCTGAATTTGCCTGGGATCTATTTATCGCCTGGCAGACGGCTGGCGCGCCATCGAAAGAGAGTTGGGCGTTCAGTGCGCTAGGTGTTCTCGGCAACGATGACACCGCCCGCAGACTGACGCCGATTATCCGCGCATGGCCTGGCGAATCCCAGCATAAACGGGCCACCGTCGGACTGGATATTCTCGCCGCTATCGGCAGCGATATTGCTCTGATGCAACTTAACGGTATCGCCCAGAAGCTGAAATTCAAAGCATTGCAGGAGCGGGCAAAAGAAAAGATTGCCAACATTGCCGAAAGCCGCGAACTCACGGTCGCGGAACTTGAAGACCGGTTAGCACCGGATCTCGGTCTGGATGATAACGGTTCGCTGCTGCTGGATTTCGGCCCACGTCAGTTCACCGTCAGCTTTGATGAAACCTTAAAACCGTTTGTACGTGATGTTTCCGGCAGCCGCCTGAAAGACCTTCCAAAACCGAACAAAAGTGATGATGAAACGCTCGCTGCCGATGCCGTTAATCGCTTTAAACTGCTGAAAAAAGATGCCCGTACCGTTGCCGTCCAACAGGTGGCAAGGCTGGAATCCGCCATGTGCCTGCGCCGTCGCTGGTCAGAGGAAAACTTCCGGCTCTTTCTGGTTGAGCACCTACTGGTACGCCATTTAACCCGCCGCCTGATTTGGGGCGTTTATAGCACCGACAACCAGCTACTGGCTTGCTTTCGCGTTGCGGAAGATAACAGCTACAGCACCGCTGACGATGATCTCTTCACCCTGTCGGAAGGCGATATCTCTATTGGTATTCCTCACGTTCTGGAAATATCACCGACGGATGCTGCCGCCTTTGGTCAGCTTTTTGCTGACTACGAACTGCTACCACCGTTCCGCCAGCTTGACCGTAACAGTTACTCCCTGACAGAAGCTGAGCGCAATGCCAGCGAACTGACTCGCTGGACAGGCAGAAAATGCCCGAGCGGTCGGGTCATGGGGCTGGCAAATAAAGGCTGGTTGCGTGGCGAACCGCAGGATGCAGGCTGGATCGGCTGGATGATCAAACCTCTTGGTCGCTGGTCGTTAATCATGGAAATCGATGAAGGTTTTGCGGTAGGCATGTCACCAGCCGAACTCAGCGCCGAGCAACTCTTAAGCAAACTGTGGCTATGGGATGGCAAAGCAGAAAGCTATGGCTGGAGGAATAACGCAACACAGGAAGCCCAGTTCTCCGTGCTCGATGACATCACCACCAGCGAGTTAATTAATGACATTGAAGCTCTATTTGAATAAGGGAAGAACATGAGCAAGGAATTACCGTGGCTGGCGGACGATGCGCAACTGGAACTGAAATTTAAAAAAGGCAAAACGCCGCTCAGTCATCGTCGCTGGCCGGGCGAACCAGTGCCCGTTATCACTGAAAGTCTCATCCAGACATTGGGAGATGAATTACTACAACAAGCAGGCAAGAAGAAAAATATCACCTGGCATTATGATAAATGTTCACTGGAGTGGCAGTCCGCCATCCAGCAGGCAATTAATTTGATTGGCGAGCATAAACCGTCAATCCCAGCCTTTACAATGGCGGCTCTGATCTGTATCGAGAAAAATGATAGCCAGCAGTTACTTGATGAAATCGTGCAAAAATATGGGCTGGAATATGCAACGGATGTGGTGATAGCGCGTCAGTTCATTGCACTGAATTATCATGCTGATCCATCAACTGTGTGTTTAATGACACCTAACGAAGATACAGGCTATGGCTATCGCTCAGAGACTTATAGCAATTTCGATTTTCGTCTGCGTAAACATCTTTCACTGGCGGAGGAAAACTGCTGGCAGCGTTGCGCCGACAAACTCATTGCTGCACTGCCAGAGATCCCCACAGTTCGCCGCCCTTTTATTGCGCTGATGCTTCCGGAAAAACCAGATATAGCGAATGAGCTTGCCAGCCTTGAAAGCCCATCAACAAGTTTTCACTCAAAGGAGTGGTTAAAGGTCGTTGCTACTGATAATACGGCGGTAAAAAAACTCGAACGATACTGGAGCCTGGACGTATTTAGCGATCGCGAAGCCAGCTACATGTCGCATGAAAACCACTTCGGTTACCCTGCCTGTGCCGCCCTTTTACGCGAACAAGGGTTAGCTACCGTGCCACGTCTGGCAATGTATGCTCATAAAGACGACTGCGGCAGTCTGCTGGTACAAATAAACCACCCGCTGGTCATCCGCATCTTGTTACTGGTGGCTGATAAAAACAAACCCAGCCTGCAACGTGTTGCTAAATACAGTAAAAATTTCCCCCATTCGACACTCACCGCACTGGCTGAACTGCTGGCGTTAAAAGAACCACCTGCTCGTCCTGGTTATCCAGTCATTGAAGACAAAAAACTGCCTGCACAGCAAAAAGCACGTGATGAATACTGGCGCACGCTGTTACAAACGTTGATGGCATCGCAGCCACAACTGGCAGAAGACATAGGTCCATGGTTAAGTGCTCAAGCCCAGGCCGTGCTGAATAGTTATTTATCGGCACCGCCGAAACCTGCTTTCGAGAGTACTCATAGCAACGACCTGCCAGAAATACTTGTTTCTCCACCGTGGCGAGGTAAGAAAAAAACGGCATTGCTGCGCCTTGATTTAGCGCCTCTCAAATTAGCTCCCAAAGCCCGCTGGCAACCAGGCGAACGAGAGAGGCTTGCCGCCACAGAGTCTGCCCGTTATTTCAGCACGGGATCTTTTGCGGAACGCATGGAAAGAAAAAGTGGTCGCGTTGTACTACAGGAGCTAGGTTTTGGGGATGATGTATGGCTGTTCCGAAATTATATACTGCCCGGCAAACTGGATGCGGCGCGCAAATCATTAGTGGTTCAGTGGCATTACTACCAGGGCAGAGTCGAGGAAATCAACAATGGCTGGCATTCTCCGGAAGCAAAATCAGCAGAACAGGCGCTTCGTAACGGCGACGTTGAAGCGTTAATTAACGCCTGGGAAAATGACAGCTACTCGCGTTATCGTCCTGAAAAGAGTGTCTGGAATCTGTATTTATTGGCACAGCTTCCGCGTGAGATGGCAGTGGCTTTCTGGCTGCGTATCAATGAGAAAAAACATCTGTTCGCGGGTGAAGACTATTTTCTCAGCATCCTCGGTTTGGATGCATTACCCGGTTTGTTGCTGGCTTTTTCACATCGTCCGAAAGAAACATTTCCGTTAACTTTAAATTTTGGCACAACCGAACTGGCGCTACCCGTCGCCCGCATCTGGCACCGTTTTGCCACTCAGCGTGATCTGGCACGCCTGTGGATTTTACAATGGCCAGAACATACAGCTACCGCACTTATTCCTCTCGTCTTTACTAAGCCCAGCGACAACCGCGAAGCCGCATTACTTGCCCTGCGTTTACTGTATGAACAGGGACATGGCGAATTATTGCAAACCGTGGCGAACCGCTGGCAGCGTACTGATGTGTGGTCTACCCTGGAGCAATTGCTTATACAGAACCCACTAGAAATTTACCCGCCGCGCATTCCGAAAGCCCCTGATTTCTGGCATCCGACAATGTGGCACAAGCCACGGCTTATCAATAATAATCAGCCTGTTACCGATGATGCTCTGGAAATTATTGGCGAAATGCTGCGCTTTACCCAGGGTGGGCGTTTTTATAGCGGACTGGAACAATTGAAAACGTTCTGCCAGGCGCAAACGCTGGCCGCTTTTGCCTGGGATCTGTTTACCGTCTGGCAACAAGCTGGCGCCCCCGCAAAAGACAACTGGGCATTTCTGGCGTTAAGTCTCTTTGGCGATGAAAGCACGGCACGGGATCTGACAACGCAGATCCTCGCCTGGCCGCAGGAAGGCAAATCAGCCCGGGCTGTCAGTGGCCTGAATATACTTACCCTGATGAATAATGATATGGCGCTAATACAACTGCACCATATCTCGCAACGAGCGAAATCGCGCCCCTTACGTGATAACGCGGCGGAATATCTCCAGTTGGTCGCAGAAAATCGCGGACTAAGCCAGGAAGAGTTAGCGGACAGATTAGTCCCAACACTGGGCCTTGATGATCCACAGGCGCTTATCTTCGATTTTGGTTCACGACAGTTTAGCGTTCGTTTCGATGAAAACCTCACCCCGGTTATCTACGATCAGCAAAACGTGCGCCAGAAAAGTGTTCCCCGGCTGCGAGCCGATGACGATCAACGTAAAGCGCCTGAAGCACTGGCTCGCCTGAAAGGATTGAGAAAAGACGCTACTCAGATCAGCAAAGATCTACTGCCGCGTCTGGAATCGGCACTGCGCACCGCCCGACGCTGGTCGCTGGCAGATTTTTACTCTCTGTTTGTTAAACATCCTTTTACCCGACTGGTTGCCCAGCGACTGATATGGGGCATTTATCCGGCAAATGAACCACGTCGTTTACTTAATGCATTTCGCGTGGCGGCAGAAGGGGAATTCTGTAATGCACAGGACGATGTTATTGATCTACCTCCAGATTGCCTGATTGGCATTGCGCACCCGTTAGAAATGCCAACAGAAATGCGTGGTGAATTTGAACAACTTTTTGCCGATTACGAGATTATTCCGCCATTTCGTCAACTGGCACGACGCACGGTACTTCTCACGCCAGATGAAGCAGCAAACAATAGCCTGAACCGCTGGCAGGGGAAGTCAGCCACCGTTGGGCAACTGATGGGGATGCGTTACAAGGGCTGGGCATCAGGGTATGAAGACGAATTTGTCTATGGCTTAGGTGAGTATCGTCTGGTGCTTAAGTTTTCACCCGGTTTTCACCACTACAATGTTGATAGCAAGGCGTTGATGAGTTTCAGTTCTCTTAAAGTGTATCGTGACAATCAATCTGTCACTTTTGCCGAACTCGATGTATTTGATTTGAGTGAAGCCTTAAGTACGCCGGACATCATTTTTCACTAACGCACTGCGGGTAGTAACAAAACTGCCCGCTGTCTGACAACTGAGAAAATCCATGATCGTGCAAAGTGAACTGGTCTCTATTTACGACTATCAGGTCATTGATCCTGAAGAACCCTTTTCCTTCCGACTTGAAATACATAAATATGCCCAATTATTTACTGGAACGGTCTACCGACTGGAACGCTTCCGGTTGCATCCAACATTTAATCAATTTGATCGAGATGATAGCGACCCGCTAATAAATGATGCTTTGATTTATATAAGAGATGAATTTATTGATGAGAGAATATTAAGAGGTGAATCACCAGAAACTGTAATAGCAATTTTTAATCGTGAACTACATAATATATTCAGTCAACAAATAGAATTATAATTTATTAAAGGGGGAAGAGGTATTCCCCCTTAGATGCGTTTCAATTTGCTAATTACTTCAACAAATCAATCAACCGTAACAGAGCCACTAACAGCTCCAGTACAGCAATGAGCACGGTTAACTTTCGTGTCAGCGTGTCCATTCGCTCTCCTTATTAAGGAGCGCAACACCAGCACCTTACCCTTACGCTGCCTGTCGATGCCGGTTTACGTATGTTGGTACGAAACGTTGCTCTCCGGATCAGGGCACCGCCTGCGGCACCACCCGTCCGGCAGCCAGGACTTGAAATTGGCCCGATCCAGAACAACCTCCCAACGGACAGGATTATAAATCTCACTTGCTGAATTGCAATGGAGCGTAGGTATGGTTATAATTCATTCGTTGGTACGAAATGTTGCACAATCAGTAAGTTAACATCAAAGTTGTAAATAAAAAAACCTGCCTCACCAGCAGGTTTTTTTATTTCCTGTGATCTACTTTCCAGATATTTTCCACTCAAACAGTTAATGCGCCAAACATTTATTGCGCGTAGAATATCGTTTATTTTATTAATACATTTCAGGGATGAATATATGTCACCGCAGAATAATCATCTGCAGCGTCCGCCTGCCGCTGTGTTATATGCCTATGAACTGGCAAAATTAAAACAAAATGATCGCGCGCCCTGCCCTCCCGGCTGGCAGTTAAGTTTGCCTGCAGCCCGTGCTTTTATTCTTGGCGATGAGGCGCAAAACATCAGCCGTAAAGTCGTAATCAGCCCTTCTGCTATCGAACGCATGTTAGTGACTCTTGCCACCGGGCGCGGTTTAATACTGGTTGGGGAGCCGGGTACGGCAAAATCTCTCCTTTCTGAATTGCTCGCAACAGCCATTAGCGGCGATGCTGGTTTAACCATTCAGGGCGGCGCATCAACCACCGAAGACCAAATCAAGTACGGCTGGAACTACGCTCTGCTAATCAACCATGGTCCGTCAACAGAAGCTCTTGTCCCGGCTCCGCTCTACCAGGGGATGCGTGATGGCAAAATCGTCCGTTTTGAAGAGATAACGCGTACACCGCTGGAAGTACAAGACTGTCTGTTAGGTATGCTTTCTGACAGGGTTATGACGGTTCCGGAACTTACCGGTGAAGCAAGTCAACTCTACGCCCGTGCAGGCTTTAACATTATTGCCACCGCCAATACCCGCGATCGCGGCGTCAATGAAATGAGCGCGGCGCTAAAGCGTCGCTTCGATTTTGAAACCGTCTTTCCGATTATGGATTTCGCCCAGGAACTGGAACTGGTCGCCAGTGCTTCGGCGCGTTTGCTGGCTCATAGTGGCATTCCGCACAAAGTACCTGACGCGGTACTGGAATTACTGGTGCGTACCTTCCGCGATCTGCGTGCCAACGGCGAAAAGAAAACGTCAATGGATACCCTGACGGCCATTATGTCTACCGCTGAAGCCGTTAACGTGGCACACGCCGTGGGGGTCCGCGCCTGGTTTTTAGCGAATCGCCCGGGAGAGCCTGCCGATCTGGTGGACTGTATTGCTGGCACCATCGTCAAAGATAACGAAGAAGATCGCGCTCGGCTGCGCCGTTACTTTGAACAGCGTGTTGCCACGTATAAAGAAGCTCACTGGCAGGCTTATTATCAAGCTCGCCACCGTCTGCCGTGAGGGAAGTTGTATGAGCGAGCCGTTAATTGTCGGCATCCGGCATCATAGCCCGGCCTGTGCCCGGCTGGTGAAATCGCTAATCGAAAGTAAGCAACCACGATACGTGTTGATTGAAGGTCCAGCCGATTTTAATGACCGGGTAGATGAATTGTTTTTAGCCCACCAGCTTCCTGTTGCCATATACAGTTACTCTCAATATCAGGACAGTAAGGCCACGGGGCGCGGTGCCTGGACCCCGTTTGCCGAATTTTCCCCGGAGTGGCAGGCATTGCACGCTGCGCGTCGCATTCAGGCGCAAACGTACTTTATCGATTTGCCTTGCTGGGCGCAAAGTGAAGAAGATGACGATGAATCGGCTGCGGCTGATGGCGGTCTGGCCTTACTGTTACGCGCTACCCGCATGGATAACAGCGACACGCTGTGGGATCACCTGTTCGAAGATGAAAGCCAGCAAGCTGTGCTGCCATCATCACTGGCTCACTATTTTGAACAACTACGGGGAGAAACCCCTGCTGATGCTCTCAACTGCCAGCGTGAAACCTTTATGGCTCGCTGGATTGCATGGGCTATGCGGCAAAACAATGGCAATGTGTTAGTCGTCTGCGGCGGCTGGCACGCCCCGGCGCTGGCAAAAAGATGGCGCGAATGCTTGCAGGAAAGTCAAAAACCAGAATTACCATCGCTGCCAGAAGCTGTTACTGGTTGTTATCTCACACCATACAGTGAAAAACGCCTTGATGTGCTGGCGGGATACCTTTCAGGAATGCCAGCTCCGGTCTGGCAAAACTGGTGCTGGAAATTTGGTTTGCAACGCGCCGGAGAGCTGTTACTTAAAACGATTCTAACCCGTTTACGTCAGCACCACTTACCAGCCTCCACCGCCGATATGGCTGCCGCCCATCTGCATTCGATGGCTCTGGCACAACTGCGCGGTCATACTCTGCCGCTACGTACTGACTGGCTGGATGCATTAGCGGGCTCGCTTATCAAAGAAGCATTAAACGCGCCGCTACCGTGGAGCTATCGCGGAGTCATTCACCCGGATACCGATCCCATTTTGCTGACGCTGATTGATGTCCTGGCAGGAGATGGATTTGGCAAACTTGCCCCTTCCACGCCTCTGCCTCCTCTACCAAAAGATGTAACGTCCGAACTGGAACGTACCGAAATCACCCTACCATCCGACCTGGCGTTGAATCGCTTTACCCCCGGCGGCCTGGCACAAAGTCAAGTGCTGCATCGGCTGGCAATCCTCGAACTCCCCGGCATCACACGTCAACACGGAAGTACACTGACGCTTGCGGGTAACGGCGAAGAACAGTGGAAATTAACTCAACCACTTAGCCAACATGCCGCATTGATTGAAGCAGCCTGCTTTGGCGCCACACTTCAGGAAGCTGCACGTAACAAATTAGAAGCAGACATGCTGGATGCAGGAGGAATTAGCAGCATCACTGCATGTCTGAGTCAGGCAGCATTGGCCGGTCTGGCGAACTTTAGTGAGCTGTTACTGGAACAACTCGCGTTGCTCATCGCCCAGGAAAATCAGTTTGCTGAGATGGGCCAGGCGCTGGAGGTGCTTTACGCTTTGTGGCGGCTGGATGAAATCAGCGGTATGCAAGGCTCACAGATATTACAATCAACGTTATGTGCGGCCATCGATCGCACGCTATGGCTATGTGAATCCAACGGCAGACCGGACGAAAAAGAATTTCACGCCCATTTACATAGCTGGCGAGCGTTGTGCCATATCCTGCGCGACCTTCATAGCGGCATTCAACTGTCAGGCGTTTCGCTTTCCGCCGCCCTGGCGTTACTGGAACGCCGCAGCCAGAGCACTCATGCAACGGCGCTGGATCGCGGCGCGGCTCTTGGAGCACTGATGCGTCTGGAACATCCCAACGCCAGTGCCGAAGCGGCGCTGACGATGCTGGCACAGTTATCCCCCGCACAATCTGGCGAGGCGCTGCACGGTTTGCTGGCATTAGCTCGTCATCAACTGGCCTGTCAGCCTGCATTTATCGCCGGTTTCAGCCGTCATTTAAATCAACTGAGTGACGCCGATTTTATTAACGCCCTGCCCGATTTGCGCGCGGCGATGGCCTGGCTACCACCACGAGAACGCGGGACGCTGGCGCATCAGGTGCTTGAACATTATCAACTGGCGCAACTTCCTGTTTCGGCGCTGCAAATGCCGTTGCATTGCCCACCGCAAGCTATTGCACATCATCAACAACTCGAACAGCAGGCACTGGCATCGCTGCAACACTGGGGAGTATTCCATGTCTGAACTGAACGATCTTCTGACTACCCGTGAGCTACAACGCTGGCGATTGATTCTTGGCGAAGCGGCAGAAACTACCCTTGGTGCTCTGGATGGCAATGCCCGGCAGATAGACCATGCGCTGGAGTGGCTGTATGGGCGCGATCCCGAACGTATCCAGCGTGGTGAACGATCCGGTGGATTAGGTAGCTCAAATCTCACCACACCAGAATGGATCAATAGTATTCATACGCTCTTTCCGCAACAGGTCATTGAGCGGCTGGAAAGTGACGCGGTGCTGCGCTACGGCATTGAAGATGTGGTGACAAATCTTGAGGTGCTGGAACGTATGCAGCCCTCTGAAAGCCTGTTACGCGCCGTTTTGCACACTAAACATTTGATGAATCCGGACGTGCTGGTCGCCACTCGCCGGATAGTGCGCCAGGTGGTGGAAGAAATTATGGCGCGACTGGCGAAGGAAGTTCGTCAGGCTTTTTCTGGTGTACGTGACCGCCGCCGCCGCTCGCACATTCCCCTGGCGCGTAATTTCGATTTCAAAAGTACTCTGCGCGCCAACCTGCAACACTGGCATCCGCAACATGGCAAGTTGTATATCGAATCGCCCCGCTTTAACAGCCGAATTAAGCGCCATAGCGAACAATGGCAACTGGTTTTACTGGTTGATCAAAGTGGATCAATGGTGGATTCGGTGATCCACTCGGCAGTGATGGCGGCCTGTCTATGGCAACTACCCGGTATCCGCACACATCTGGTCGCTTTTGACACCAGCGTGGTCGATCTCACGGCAGACGTTGCCGATCCGGTGGAGTTATTAATGAAAGTACAGTTAGGCGGCGGAACGCACATCGCCAGTGCGATGGAGTATGCCCGTCAACTTATTGAACAGCCGGCTAAAAGTGTAATTATTCTGGTGAGCGATTTTTATGAGGGAGGAGCATCATCATCACTCATCCACCAGGTGAAACAATGTGTTCAAAGCGGCATCAAAGTGCTGGGACTGGCGGCGCTCGATAGCACAGCAACGCCCTGTTATGACCGTGATATGGCCCAGGCGCTGGTTAATGTCGGTGCACAAATTGCTGCCATGACGCCGGGCGAACTGGCGTCATGGCTGGCGGAGAATCTTCAGTCATGAATGCACTACACCCGGAATTATTAGAACTGACGCCACAAGCCCTGACGGCGTTAAGCAATGCTGGTTTTGTTAAGCGCAGCCTTAAGGAGCTGGAAAATGGCAATATCCCGCAAATCAGCCATGAAAACGGCACGCTGATCGCCACATTTAGTGACGGTACACGCAGCCAACTGGCAGGCGGTCAGGCGCTGAAGGAGGCTCAGTGTAGCTGCGGAGCCATCGGTATGTGCCGCCATCGCGTGATGCTGGTGTTAAGTTATCAGCGACTTTGTGCTACCTCTCAGCCCACGGAAAAAGAAGAGGAATGGAACCCGGCAATCTGGCTGGAAGAACTGACTACCCTGCCCACTGCCACGCACAAACGCGCTCAATCCCTGGTCGCCAAAGGTATCACCATTGAACTGTTCTGCGCGCCAGGCGAAATTCCCTCTGCCCGCTTACCGATGAGCGATGTGCGTTTTTATTCCCGCAGCAGCATTCGTTTCGCCCGTTGTGATTGCATTGAAGGAACGCTGTGCGAACACGTAGTACTGGCAGTGCAGGCATTTGCCCAGGCCAAAACGCAGCAGGCAGAATTTACCCATTTAATCTGGCAGATGCGCAGCGAACACGTCGCCTCGAACGACGATCCATTTGCCAGCGACGAAGGCAAAGCATGTCGTCAATATGTCCAACAATTAAGCCAGGCATTATGGCTGGGCGGCATCAGCCAGCCGTTACTCCACTACGAGGCAGCATTCAGCCGCGCACAGCAAGCGGCGGAACGCTGCAACTGGCGATGGGTGAGTGAATCGCTACGGCAACTGCGCGCCAGTATTGATGCCTCCCACGCCCGCGCCAGTCACTATCATGCCGGAGAATGCTTACATCAGCTTGCGGCATTAAACAGTCGATTGAACTGTGCACAAGAGATGGCACGACGCGACGGTGTTAGTGAAGTCCCGCCCATGCCCTGGCGCACGGTCGTTGGTGCAGGCATTGCCGGAGAAGCAAAGCTTGATCATCTGCGGCTGGTATCGTTAGGTATGCGTTGCTGGCAGGACTTCCAACAGTATGGTTTACGGATCTGGTTTAGCGACCCCGACACTGGCAGTATTTTGCATCTGTCACGCAGTTGGTCGAGAAGTGAACAAGAAAAGGCGCCAGCAGCTACGCGTCGGCTGTTTACCTTTCAGGCTGCCGCGCTGGCGGGTGGGCAAATTGTTTCACAAGCTGCACGTCGGAGCGCCGAAGGCGAACTGTTATTAGGTACGCGCAACCGCTTAAGTAGCGTTGTGCCACTGTCACCTGATGCCTGGCAAATGCTGGGAGCACCGTTACGCCAGCCAGGCATTGTGGCTCTGCGGGAATACCTATGCCAGCGTCCACCAGCCTGCATACGACCTCTTAACCAGGTGGATAATTTATTTATTCTGCCGGTGGCGGAATGTCTTTCTCTTGGCTGGGATAGCAGCCGCCAGAGGCTGGATGCGCAGGTAATCAGTGGCGAAGGCGAAGATAATGTGCTGACGTTATCACTGCCAGCTTCAACCAGTGCGCCTTTTGCAGTTGAACGTATGGCGTCCCTTTTACAACAGCAGGATGATCCTGTGTGTCTGGTTTCTGGTTTTGTCAGTTTTGTTGAGGGGCAATTGACGCTGGAGCCACAGGTGATGATGACACAAACTCGCGCCTGGGCGCTGGATGCAGAAACTGCGCCTGTGGCACCGCTACCTTCCGCCAGCGTTCTTCCTGTACCGTCCACCGCTCATCAAGTGCTGATGCGCTGCCAGGCGTTGCTTATTCAACTGCTCCATAACGGCTGGCGCTATCAGCAACAGAGCGCCATTAGTCAGGCTGATTTGCTGGCGAACGAACTCACCGTAGTAGGTTTTTATCGGCTGGCGCATGTGTTGAAGCAATTACGCAATTCGGAAGGCGAGACACTGGCAGAAGTATTGAATAACTGTGTTTTACTCTGCGAACAGTTGTTGCTGATGCTTGAGCAACAAGGAGGAAAAAATGCTTTTTATTAAGAGATCTACTCCATTTCCGGACTGCTCAAGACGAGGTATAAAGAATATTCTATAGCGCCCTGGTGAGAGTCACCAGTTTTCTGATCTTGATAAAATGGAGTTTTACATGAAGGCTTTCAACAAACTGTTTTCCCTCGTTGTTGCATCTGTTCTGGTTTTCTCTCTCGCTGGCTGTGGTGATAAAGAAGAATCAAAGAAATTTAGTGCCAATCTGAACGGTACTGAAATTGCCATTACCTATGTCTACAAAGGCGACAAGGTGCTTAAGCAATCTTCAGAAACCAAAATTCAGTTTGCAACCATCGGTGCGGCTAACAAAGAAGAGGCAGCTAAAAAGCTTGAGCCGTTAAGTGCAAAATATAAAAACATTACTGGCGTTGAAGAAAAATTAACCTTTACTGATAATTACGCGCAGGAAAACGTGACTATCGATATGGAAAAAGTTGATTTTAAAGCCCTGCAGGGTATTTCCGGCATTAACATTTCTGCTGACGATGCCAAAAAAGGCATCACTATGGCGCAAATGGAACTGGTGATGAAAGCCGCTGGCTTTAAAGAAGTGAAATAATCTGCCGGAGGCCATGCTCTCTGCATGGCCTCCAGACCTGTCTTAGTTTTTCTTCACATGCTGGCGCGCCGCCAGTCCACGCAGAAAATAACGCAAGAATTGATCGCCGCATTCGCGGAAGTTTTTATGCTCCGGCGCACGCATCATCGCAGTAATTTCCGGCATAGAAACGCGGAACTGCTGTTCGGTGAGGATCGCCAGAATGTCATCGGTTTTCAGTGAAAACGCGATGCGCAATTTTTTCAGCACAATATTGTTATTAATACGACGTTCCGGCTCCAGTGCCGGTGCAGATTCATCCCTGCCGCGTTTTTCGTAAATCAGGCCATTCAGGAATGAGGACAAAATAATGTCCGGACAACGTTGAAAACCTTCTTCATCTTCTTTACGCAACCAGATGGCAATCTGTTCGGCAGTGGCTTCGACATTGCCCAGCGCCAGAATGCGCACCAGGTCGTTATTATTGGCTTTTAAAATGTAGCGCACGCTGCGCAGAATATCGTTACTTAGCATGAGGCCTTTAGGTGTTGATGAGGCAAAAAGCCATTTTAGCAGTCTTTTAAAGGCCAATCGCCTCTTTTAAGCTTTTCAGATAACGGCGGCTGACCGGCACGGTTAAGCCATTACGTAAAATTAACTCGGCCTGGCCATTATCTTCCAGGCGAATCTCCTGCAAATGCGCGAGGTTAACCAGATACTGACGATGACAACGCAGTAGCGGTGTACGACTCTCCAGAGTGCGCAAAGTCAGTTCGGTAAAACCTTCTTTCCCTTCGTGACTGGTGACATAAACACCGCTCATCCGACTGCTGACAAACGCCACATCTTTCATTTGCAGCAAATAAATCCGACTATGCCCCGTACAAGGGATAAATTTCAGCGCCTGTTGATTTTCCGGTAACAGCGAAACATCCTGCTTGCTGCGTTCCTGACGCAAACGCGCCAGCGTTTTCGCCAGTCGCGCTTCATCAATTGGCTTCAGGAGATAATCAAAGGCATGTTCTTCAAAGGCTTTAATGGCGTATTCGTCAAACGCGGTGAGAAAAACGATATACGGACGATGTTCCGGGTCGAGCATCCCCACCATTTCCAGACCGCTGATGCGCGGCATCTGGATGTCGAGAAACAGCACGTCCGGGCGCAGTTTATGCACCGCGCCGATCCCTTCCACGGCGTTTGAGCACTCGCCGACAATTTCAATATCGCTCTGTTCTTGCAAAAATACGCGCAGGTTCTCCCGTGCTAACGGTTCATCATCGACAATTAAGACTTTAATCATGCCTCGTCCCTCCATGGCAGTCGTAACGTTATTCGGGTGTAACTATCAGGCTCACAGGCGACGCTTATCCCATAGTCATCGCCAAAACGCTCACGTAAACGCTTATCCACCAGATTCATCCCCAGCCCGCTGGCATTAGTTGCCGGTTGATACAAACCGGCATTGTCTTCGATCTCCAGCATTAAATGTTGCCCTTCACGCCTTGCGCTAATTGCCACTCGCCCTGTATCCAGGAGTTGTGATGTTCCATGTTTAATAGCGTTTTCCACTATTGGTTGCAGGGTAAACGCGGGCAACTGCTGCCGGGATAACTCCTCTGGAATAGAAATGTTGACCTGCAATCGCGACTGGAAGCGCGCCTTTTCAATTTGCAGATAAGCATTCACATGTTCAATCTCGTCGGCGAGAGTAACAAACTCCGAAGGCCGCTTTAAGTTTTTGCGGAAAAAAGTAGAAAGATACTGCACCAACTGGCTGGCCTGTTCGCTGTCGCGGCGGATAACGGCTTTAATGGTGTTAAGCGCATTGAACAGGAAATGGGGATTCACCTGGGCGTGAAGCAGTTTAATTTCTGACTGGGTGAGCATGGCTTTTTGCCGCTCATATTGCCCGGCGAGGATCTGCGCCGAAAGCAACTGCGCAATCCCCTCCCCCAGCGTGCGGTTGATTGAGCTGAACAAACGGTTTTTCGCTTCATACAATTTGATGGTGCCCATCACCCGTTGATTTTCGCCACGCAATGGAATCACCAGCGTCGACCCCAGTTTGCATTGCGGATGCAAAGAGCAACGGTAAGGCACTTCGTTGCCATCGGCGTAGACCACTTCGCCGGTTTCAATCGCTTTTAAGGTGTAGGTCGAGGAAATCGGTTTGCCTGGCAAATGATGGTCGTCACCGATTCCGGTAAAGGCCAGCAATTTCTCTCGATCGGTAATCGCGACTGCACCAATATCCAGCTCCTGATACAGCACCTGTGCCACTTTCATGCTGTTCACTTCGTTAAACCCCTGGCGCAAAATGCCTTCCGTCGAGGCTGCGACTTTCAACGCGGTAGCGGAAAAAGCCGAAGTGTATTTTTCAAACATCGCGCGTTTATCAAGCAATATACGCATAAACAGCGCCGCGCCGACGGTATTGGTGACCATCATTGGCGCAGCAATATTACTCACCAGACGCACCGCATCTTCATAAGGTCGGGCGATCGCCAGGATGATCAACATTTGCACCATTTCAGCAACGAACGTGACGGCACCTGCGGTAATGGGGTTAAAGACTTTATCAGTGCGCCCGCGTCGGATCAGGATGCTGTGTACCAGGCCGCCGAGCAATCCTTCGACGATAGTCGAGATCATGCAACTTAGCGCGGTCATCCCCCCCATTGAGTATCGATGTAACCCGCCGGTCAGACCAACCAGACCGCCCACCACCGGGCCGCCGAGTAAGCCTCCCATCACCGCGCCAATCGCCCGCGTATTAGCAATCGAATCGTCGATATGCAACCCGAACCAGGTGCCCATGATGCAGAAGATGGAAAAAACGATGTAGCAGAGAAATTTATGCGGCAGACGAACCGTGACCTGCATTAACGGTATGAATAATGGCGTTTTACTCATTAACCATGCAATGACTAAAAAAACGCACATCTGCTGAAGCAGCAGCAACACCAGATTAAAATCGTACATACCCGCAAACCACACTTCCCTTTAAAACGCGTAACATACATTGCCTGCGTTTAACTTTCTTTGAACTCTTGCAGAAAAATGAGAATTCGTGAGTACGATCACTCAAAATCGCCTGGCAAAAATAAAATCACCCTAACGATGAACTAAAAACGGACAAAACTACCTGGTTCGCAAATCTGCGTCTAAAGTTAAACCGGGACCTCGCGAGCATGGGTGGTAGGATGGCGCTTTACACAATTGGTGAAGTGGCGTTGCTTTGTGATATCAATCCTGTCACGTTACGCGCGTGGCAGAGGCGTTACGGATTATTGAAACCGCAGCGCACAGACGGCGGACATCGCCTGTTCAACGATGCCGATATTGACCGGATCCGCGAGATCAAACGCTGGATCGATAACGGCGTGCAGGTCAGCAAAGTTAAAATGCTACTCAGTAATGAGAATGTTGATGTGCAAAACGGCTGGCGCGATCAGCAAGAAACTCTGCTTAATTACCTGCAAAGTGGCAATCTACAAAGTCTGCGAATGTGGATCAAAGAGCGTGGTCAGGATTACCCCGCCCAGACGCTCACCACACATCTGTTCATTCCTCTGCGCCGACGTCTTCAGTGTCAGCAACCAACTCTCCAGGCGTTACTGGCGATCCTCGACGGTGTACTGATCAACTACATCGCCATTTGTCTGGCCTCAGCACGTAAAAAACAGGGCAAAGATGCGCTGGTGGTTGGCTGGAATATTCAGGATACCACTCGTCTGTGGCTGGAAGGATGGATTGCCAGTCAACAAGGATGGCGCATTGATGTCCTCGCTCACTCACTCAATCAACTACGCCCGGAACTGTTTGAAGGCCGCACGCTATTAGTGTGGTGCGGTGAAAACCAGTCTCCCGCCCAGCAGCAGCAACTCACCAGCTGGCAGGAACAAGGCCATGATATTTTCCCACTCGGCATTTAATGATTCGTTAACAAATGCGCTTTACTGTACAATCCTTTCGTTAACATAAGGAGTGCATTATGCGCATAGCGAAAATTGGGGTTATCACCCTGTTCCTGTTGATGGCGTTAGGCGGTATCGGTGGCGTCATGCTCGCAGGTTATACCTTTATTCTGCGTGCTGGCTGAGTCGCTGCACCAGTCGTTCAAACAGGCGGTCTACGATGATCGCCGCCAGTGCCACCAGCAACGCCCCCTGAATCACATAAGCAGTGTTAAATCCGCTAAGTCCGATGATGATCGGCGTTCCCAGCGTGCTGGCTCCTACTGTTGAGGCAATGGTCGCCGTACCAATGTTGATAATTACTGAAGTCCGCACGCCGGCCAGAATCACTGGCGCTGCCAACGGTAACTCCACTTTACGTAATCGCTGACCCCGGCTCATTCCCATCCCTTTGGCAACGTCTGTCACGCTGGCATCAATCGCTCCCAGTCCGGCAAGTGTTGCCTGTAAGATCGGTAGCACGCCGTAAAGGATCAAGGCAATAATCGCCGGTTGCTGACCAAACCCCATCACCGGAACAGCAATCGCCAGCACAGCTACGGGCGGAAAAGTCTGCCCAACGGCGGCAATGGTTTCTACCATCGGGCGGAACTCCGCGCCCCACGGGCGAGTGACAGCAATTCCCGCACCAGTACCAATGATCACGGCAAACAAACTTGAGATCCCCACCAGCCAGAAATGAGCCAACGCCAGGGCAACAAAGCTTTCCTGCTGATAAACAGGCCGAGGTAATTGCGGAAATAAAGCACCAAACAGTGGCTGGCTATAGGGTAGCCAGAAAATCAGCCCCACAAACAGAGCAATGAGCCAGAACAGCGGATCGCGCATTATTTTCATACGCTTACGCCTCCACCAGCAGATCCTGAAAATGCAATGTGCCGCAAGGTTTACCCTGAGCGTCAACCACCGGCAACACTTCACAACCACGAGCGACAAACAATGAGAGCGCATCGCGTAGCGTCATCTCTTCTGCCAGTGCCTCACCTTCAGCGCGTTCGGTGCGGCGCACATAATCGGTCACACTACGTAACGATAACAGGCGCACGCCCAGCTCGCTGCGACCAAAAAACTGGCGCACAAAATCATTCGCCGGGCGAGTAAGCATCGCCAGCGGATTACCCTGCTGCACCACTTCACCATGATCCATTAACACCAGATGTTCTGCCAGCCGTAGCGCCTCATCAATATCGTGAGTGACCAGCACAATGGTGCGCCCCAGCAAACGGTGAATGCGCGTCATCTCTTGTTGCAACGCGCCGCGCGTCACAGGATCCAGCGCGCCAAACGGTTCATCCATCAGCAAAACTTGCGGATCGGCAGCCAGCGCACGAGCAACGCCGACTCGCTGCTGCTGACCACCAGAAAGTTGATGGGGATAACGCTCGCGTAAATTCGCCTCCAGCCCCAGCAGCGCCATTAATTCATCGATGCGATCGTCAATCCGCGCCCGCGACCATTTGTGTAATTGCGGCACGGTGGCGATGTTTTGCGCCACGCTCCAGTGGGGAAATAAACCTATCGACTGGATGGCGTATCCCATCCGGCGGCGCAGCTCCAGCACTGGCAGCGAACGAATTTCTTCTCCGGCAAAGCGGATCACGCCACTGTCATGCTCCACCAGGCGGTTAATCATCTTCAGGGTAGTGGATTTGCCGGAGCCTGATGTGCCAATCAGCACCGAGAAACTCCCCTCCTGAAAATTGAGATTGAGGTCGTTAACGGCTTTTTGTGTGCCGAACAGTTTGCTGACATGGCTAAATTCAATCATGGTTTGTTACCTTCAGCAGTGCGATAAGCAAATCGAACAACGCGTCGGTAAGTACCGCCAGTACAATCACCGGGATCACCCCCAGCAACACTAAATCAATGGCACTGCTTAGCAGCCCCTGGAAAACCAGTGCGCCAAAACCGCCAGCGCCGATTAACGCCGCAATCACCGCCATACCGACAGTCTGCACCATCACCACCCGCAGGCTGCGCAGAAATACCGGTAACGCCAGCGGTAACTGCACATGCAGGAATCGCTGCATCCCGCTCATGCCCATCGCGGTGGCGCTCTCCAGCACGTCGCGCGGGATCTGATTCAACCCCACTACCACGCCGCGCACCAACGGCAGTAAGGCGTAAAGCACCAGCGCAATCAGTGCGGGGGTCATTCCGGTTCCTGCAACACCAAGCGTTCCGAGCCACGGAAATGCGCTGACCAGCCCGGCAAGCGGCGCAATCAACAGGCCAAAGAGCGCCACCGAAGGCACAGTCTGAATGACATTGAGCAGAGAAAAAATCGTCCCCTGCCGCGCAGTGGAAAAGTAACACCAGATGCCCAGTGGCACACCGATAGCCAGCGCAGGAAGCACCGAACCAAACAGCAACGTCAGATGCTGCGCCAGCGCGTCATCGAACACATCCTGGCGGTTGGCATACTCTTTCATTAACGAGAGATCGTTAAGCGTACCGGAGAAGAGCAACCACAACGGAATAATGGCAATCTGCATATGCAACAACCAGCGCCACAGCGGATGCGTGGAGATTCGGCGGATTGCATCGCTACAGGCCAGCAATGCCAGCGCCGCAGCCAGCCAGAAGCCACTGCCAAGGCTGGCACGCGCCAGCGAACTGCCAGTTTGCGCCAGTTGCGTCGCGGCCTTTCCTGCGCCCCATACCAGCAAGATGAAGACGAATTGCGCAAGGATGAGTGCAAAAATGCTGCCTTTTCTACCGGGAACAAAACAGGCAGTCAGCCAGGCGCAACCAACACCCACCAGCATCCAGATCGTTTGCGGCCACAGTTGCCAGAGATGACGCCCCTCACCAGAAACTAACCGGTTAGGTGCGTAACTGATAAACGGCAGCGCCGCTGCGATTGCCGTCAGCAACAGCAGCAGCGCCAGAACAGGATTAATGCGTAGATAAGTCACGAGAAATTACTTCGTCCACCCTTTTTTTTTCAGGTAGTCGGCAGCCACTTTTTTAGCATCCAGCCCTTCTACGGCAATACTGGCATTCAGTTGCTGCAACGTCTTTTCATCGAGGCTGGCGAAAACGGGCTGTAGCCACTGTGCCATTTGCGGATACTCTTTCAACACCGACTCACGCACCACTGGCGCAGGCGCGTAGATAGGTTGAACACCTTGTGGATCGCTTAAGGTTTGCAGCCCCAGCGCCGCTACCGGGCCGTCAGTGCCGTAAGCCATTGCGGCATTAACGCCGGATGTTTGTTGGGCAGCGGCTTTAATCGTTACCGCCGTGTCGCCACCGGCCAGTGACAGCAACTGATCCTGACCGAGTTTAAAGTCATAGGCTTTTTCAAAAGCGGGTAGCGCATCGGCGCGTTCAATAAACTCTGCCGAGGCCGCCAGTTTGAAGGTGCCGCCCTCTTTCAGATAACGGCTGAGATCGGCAAGCGAAGTGAGTTTGTTTTTCTCTGCCAGATCCTGACGCACGGCGATGGTCCAGGTGTTATTTGCAGGCGCAGGCGTCAGCCAGATTAACTTGTTTTGCTCTGCATCGAGCTTTTTGACTTTCTCGTAGCCTTGCCCGGCATTTTTCCACGCCGCATCATTTTCATCTTTAAAGAAGAAAGCGCCATTGCCGGTATATTCCGGATAGATATCCAGCTCGCCAGAAGTGATCGCCCCGCGCACCACCGGCGTGGTTCCCAACTGGACTTTATTCACTGTCGGTACGCCGTGGCTTTCCAGTACTTGCAAAATAATGTTGCCGAGCAGCGCGCCTTCGGTATCGATTTTTGAACCGACTTTAACGGGAGAAGCCGCCTGTAGCGGCAGGCTCACGGCTGCCAACATAACCAGTGAACCTGCCCAAAGCTTTGAGAGTGGCATGATGCTTTCCTCATTCTTTTACTGTTGTTTTCAGCGAATTAAGAGAAAAGCATAGTTGATAATGGCGAGGTTAGCCTGAGCGGATGGATTCAGTTGCAGAATCAGATAAATACTTAAAGGGCGCAAACTTCACGCCCTTAATAAAGCATTACATCAACTCAAACTCGCCTTTCTTAACGCGTGCGGAATCGGTGCCGATAAAGACGTTGAACTTGCCAGGCTCGGCGTCATATTTCATCTGCTGATTCCAGAACTTCAGCGCATCAATGTCGATCGGGAAGCTGACAGTCTGAGTTTCGCCCGGTTTCAGGGTGATTTTCTCAAAGCCTTTCAGTTGTTTCACCGGACGGCTCATAGAAGCGGTCACATCCTGCAAATACATCTGAACCACCGTCGCCCCTTCGCGTTTGCCGGTGTTCGTCACCTGCACACTGGCTGTCACTTTGCCGTCACGCTTCATGGTCGGGGCAGAGAGTTTCACATCAGAGACAGTGAAAGTGGTGTAGCTCAGACCATAACCGAACGGGTAAAGCGCACCGTTAGCTTCATCGAAATAGCGTGAAGTGTATTTGTTCGGCTTGTCAGCGTTATACGGGCGCCCTGTATTCAGATGGCTGTAGTAAACCGGGATCTGCCCGACAGAACGCGGGAAGGACATCGGCAGCTTGCCGGACGGGTTGTAATCGCCAAACAACACATCGGCAATCGCGTTACCGCCTTCAGTCCCCGCAAACCAGGTTTCCAGAATCGCGTCGGCCTGTTGATCTTCTTTCACCAGCGCCAGCGGACGACCGTTCATCAGCACCAGCACCAGCGGTTTACCGGTGGCTTTCAGCGCCGCAATCAAATCACGTTGGCTTTGCGGAATAGTAATATCGGTACGGCTGGAGGCTTCGTGCGCCATCCCCTGAGCTTCACCGACCACAGCCACCACCACATCAGATTGTTTCGCGGTCTGCACCGCTTCATCAATCATCTCTTGCGCAGAACGAGGATCGACTTTGACCGCTTCTTCATACTGATTCAGGAAGTCGATAATACCTTTATCACTGGTGACGTTTGCCCCTTTGGCATACAGCACTTTACCGTTTTCACCGACGGCATTTTTAATCCCGGTCAGTACGGTCACGGATTGATCGGCAACTCCGGCTGCTGACCAGCTTCCCATGACATCACGTTTGCTGTCTGCCAGTGGGCCAACCACCGCGATAGTGGCAGATTTTTTCAGCGGTAACGTTTCGAGACGGTTTTTCAGCAACACCAGGCTTTCACGCGCCACTTCACGCGCTTCTTTACGGTGCAGGCGGCTTTCGGCATTGGTATCCACCGGGTCAGACTCTTTCGTCCCCAAATGGCTGTATGGGTCGTTAAACAGCCCCATATCATATTTGACGTTCAGTACATGACGGGCAGCGTCATCCAGCTCTTCCATCGTCACTTTGCCGGATTTGATCAACCCAGGCAGATACTTCGAGTAATACTCGTCGCTCATACTCATGTTGATGCCGGATTTCAGTGCCACGCGCACCGCATCTTCCGGGTCTGCCGCCGTGCCATGTTTAATCAGCTCTTTGATTGCACCGTGATCGGAAACGGTGATGCCTTTAAAGCCCCACTGATCGCGCAGAACATCTTTCAGCAGCCAGGAATCGGAGGTGGCTGGCGTGCCGTTCAGCGAGTTCAACGCCACCATCACCGCGCCGCTGCCTGCATCCAGCCCCGCTTTGTACGGCGGCATATAGTCATTAAACAGGCGCTGCGGGCTCATATCGACGGTGTTGTACTCTTTGCCGCCTTCTACCGCACCATAAGCCGCAAAGTGTTTGACGCTGGTCATCACCGAGTAGCGATCTGCCGGGCTTTTACCCTGCATCGCTTCCACCATGGTTTTACCCATTATTGAGGTGAGATACGTATCTTCGCCAAATCCTTCGGAAGCACGTCCCCAGCGCGGATCGCGCGAGACATCGACCATTGGCGCCCAGGTCATATTCAGACCATCATCTGCCGCTTCATAAGCAGAGACGCGCCCGACCGTTTTCACCGCCTCAAGGTTAAAAGAAGAGGCCAGACCAAGGCTTATCGGGAAGACAGTGCGCTGACCGTGCAGCACGTCGTAAGCAAAGAAAAGAGGAATTTTCAGGCGGCTTAATTCCATCACCTGATCCTGCATGGCGCGGATATCCTGACGGGTTACGGTGTTGAAAATCGCCCCAACCTGCCCGTCTTTAATCATCTCGCGGATCGCCTCTTTCGGGTTATCCGGGCCGACGCTGATTAAGCGCAGTTGACCAATCTTCTCATCAACTGTCATTTTTTTGAGCAGCTCGGTGACGAACGCATCACGCGCTTCGGGCGTTAATGGATGGTTACCAAACAAATCATCCGCCAGTGCTGGCTGTAAGGCCAGACTTACCGCGATACCTACTGAACATAGCCATTTCATGTGGATTTTTCTTCCTTTGTTGCCCGATGTGGCAGCGAAAATGGTGCAAAAACCGTAGTTTGCCATAAGCATGATGGAGAGAGAAAAAGAATGCTCAGTTTATTGTCTGAATTTTCAAAATATTCACTCGCTGAATTGTCATACAAGGCGCTATTCTAGTTTGTGATATTTTTTCGCCACCACAAGGAGTGGAAAATGTCTTCCATGACAACAACTGATAATAAAGCCTTTTTGAATGAACTTGCCCGTCTGGTCGGTCATTCACACCTGCTCACCGATCCCGCAAAAACGGCCCGCTATCGCAAGGGCTTCCGTTCTGGTCAGGGCGACGCGCTGGCTGTCGTTTTCCCTGGTTCGCTACTGGAATTGTGGCGGGTGCTGAAAGCCTGTGTAACCGCTGACAAAATTATTCTGATGCAGGCCGCCAATACCGGCCTGACCGAAGGCTCGACGCCAAACGGTAACGACTATGATCGCGATATCGTTATCATCAGCACCCTGCGTCTCGACAAACTGCACGTTCTCGGCAAGGGCGAACAGGTGCTGGCATATCCTGGCACCACGCTCTATTCGCTGGAAAAAGCTCTCAAACCGCTGGGGCGCGAACCGCACTCGGTGATTGGTTCGTCGTGTATAGGTGCATCGGTCATCGGCGGTATCTGTAATAACTCCGGCGGCTCGCTGGTGCAGCGTGGCCCGGCGTATACCGAAATGTCGTTGTTCGCGCGCATAAATGAAGACGGCAAACTGACGCTGGTGAACCATCTGGGGATTGATCTGGGCGAAACACCGGAGCAGATCCTCAGCAAGCTGGATGACGATCGTATCAAAGAAGATGATGTTCGCCACGACGGTCGTCACGCCCACGATTATGATTATGTTCACCGCGTTCGGGATATTGAAGCCGACACGCCCGCACGTTATAACGCCGACCCGGATCGCCTGTTTGAATCCTCCGGTTGCGCCGGAAAACTGGCGGTATTCGCGGTACGTCTTGATACCTTCGAAGCAGAAAAAAATCAGCAGGTGTTTTATATCGGCACCAATCAGCCGGAAGTGCTGACTGAAATCCGCCGCCATATTCTGGCTAATTTCGAAAATCTGCCGGTTGCAGGGGAATATATGCATCGGGATATCTACGATATCGCGGAAAAATATGGCAAAGACACCTTCCTGATGATCGATAAACTTGGCACCGACAAGATGCCTCTCTTCTTTAATATCAAAGGGCGTACCGATGCGATGCTGGAGAAAGTGAAATTCTTCCGTCCGCATTTTACCGACCGTGCGATGCAAAAATTCGGTCATCTGTTCCCCAGCCATTTGCCCCCGCGCATGAACAGCTGGCGCGATAAATATGAACATCATCTGCTGTTAAAAATGGCGGGCGATGGCATTGGCGAAGCGAAATCGTGGCTGGTGGATTATTTCAAACAGGCTGAAGGCGATTTCTTTGTCTGTACGCCGGAGGAAGGAAGCAAAGCATTTTTACACCGTTTTGCGGCTGCGGGGGCGGCAATTCGTTATCAGGCTGTGCATTCCGATGAAGTCGAAGACATTCTGGCTCTGGATATTGCTCTGCGTCGTAATGACACGGAGTGGTATGAGCATTTGCCGCCGGAGATCGACAGCCAGTTGGTACACAAGCTCTATTACGGCCATTTTATGTGCTATGTCTTCCACCAGGATTACATCGTCAAAAAAGGTGCAGATGTACATGCGTTGAAGGAACAGATGCTGGAGCTGTTACGCCAGCGCGGCGCGCAATACCCTGCCGAGCATAACGTCGGTCATTTGTATAAAGCGCCGGAGACGCTGCAGAAGTTTTATCGCGAGAACGATCCGACCAACAGTATGAACCCTGGGATCGGTAAGACCAGTAAGCGGAAAAACTGGCAGGAAGCAGAGTAAATACAGCTGGATGCCTGATGCAGATGTAGGCCTGATAAGATGCGTAAGCATCGCATCAGGCACTGGCACCTAATGCCGGATGCGGCGTAAACGCCTGATCCGGCCTACAGGCAAGCAAACTTAATCGTTCTGTGCCGTCTGCCCCGCCGCCGCCATCTGGGCGGCTTTTTGTTTTTTATAGCTCAACGCCGCAGCCGGAACAGGCATCACTTTACCGGTCTCAATCCAGGTACGCAGGCGGCTGGCATCGGCAAAATGGGTATATTTGCCAAATGCATCCATCACCACCAGCGCCACCGGTTTATTATTGATAACCGTGCGCATCACCAGACAATGCCCTGCGGCATTGGTAAAACCGGTTTTGGTTAACTGAATATTCCAGTTATCGCGATACACCAGATGGTTAGTATTGCGGAACGGCAGGGTGTACGTCGGATTAGAGAAGGTCGCCATATCTTCACGGGTGGTACTCAACTGACCGATCAACGGATATTGTTTGCTGGCAATCAGCAATTTGGTCAGGTCACGGGCTGTCGAAACGTTATGCACCGACAATCCGGTCGGTTCAACAAAGCGCGTGTTGTTCATTCCGAGCGATTTCGCTTTCGCATTCATCGCTTTAATAAAAGCGTTATAACCACCAGGATAATGGTGCGCCAGGCTTGCCGCCGCGCGGTTTTCTGAAGACATCAGCGCCAACAGTAGCATCTCTTTACGGCTGATTTCGCTGTTCAGTCGCACGCGCGAATAGACCCCTTTCATCTCTGGCGTCTGGCTGATATCCACTTTCAGTTTTTCATCCAGCGGCAGTCGTGCGTCAAGCACCACCATTGCGGTCATTAATTTGGTGATTGACGCAATCGGACGCACCAGATCCGGGTGGTTCGAATAGATCACTTTGTTGGTATTCAGATCAACAATCATCGCACTACCGGAAGCGATTTCCGGCTGCGAAGCTGTGGTAGCGGCAGTCGTTTTCGCAACGGCCTGCGGTGCAAAAGGCACAGCCAGCATTAGAGCCAGGCTAAATAAAGAAACTCGAAATTTCGGCATGATGAGCATTCAGATAGTGGTTCACGCGCACGGGTTGCGCACCGCCGGAGTAAGGATTTACTGAGGCTAGCGACGCCATCATAACGAGCAAAAAGTGAGATCGTCAAAGGAGAATCGTGAGGAAATGCTGCATTGCTGACATTTACGCCAGCAATGCAACGCAAAAGAACTTTCTAGAACAGCCGATAACCGTACCCCCACAGAATAACGGTAATAGCGAGCAGCACTTCCAGCACCAGTACGCCAATCGCCAGCGTCGAACTGGAGAAGCTAAGACCTTCCTCTTTGTTGATATTCAGGAAGCTCGGAATACCGAGATAAAGCAGATAGCCGGTGTAAAACAGCGCCACCGTACCCACCAGCGCGCACAGCCAGACCAGCGGATAAAGCGCCACCAGGCCGCTTAAAAATAGTGGCGTCGCGACATATCCGGCAAAGACCATACAGTGCGCAAGCGACGGACGTTGCGGATATTTGCGCGCCATCCACCAGATGACTCGCCCCATCACCGCGACCCCAGCCAGCATAACGCCATAAAACAGGACAGCCAACGCCAGTCCGGTAAACCAGGATAACTTCAGGATAGTGCCATCGCCAAAATTCCAGCCAATCTGTGTAGTGCCAATGAAGGCGCAAATCACCGGAATCGCCGCCATCAGCAAAACGTGGTGGGTGTAATGGTGAGAAATCGTTTCGTTTTCGCGATTAATCACCTGCATTTCACGATCGGGATGGGAAAACAGTCCCCAGACATGGCTCATACCGCCCCCTTGTTGTGAGTTCATGAACCTGACAGTTCAAGTATAAGTCAGCTTGTGATTATTTTTTGTTCGCTCATGTAATTTGCACCGTCTGATGTACGTCCTTTTTCAGCGTGAATGATTCACAGGGTGTATGCTTACAGGCAAGCAAAGGGAGACAGACTGGCCTATGGATCTCAATACACTCATCTCACAATATGGTTATGCCGCGCTGGTTATCGGTAGTCTGGCGGAAGGTGAAACCGTGACTTTGCTGGGAGGCGTTGCGGCACATCAGGGGCTATTAAAGTTCCCGCTGGTGGTACTTTCTGTGGCGCTTGGCGGCATGATTGGCGACCAGGTGCTTTATCTGTGCGGGCGGCGGTTTGGCGGCAAGCTGTTACGCCGTTTCTCTAAGCATCAGGATAAAATTGAGCGGGCGCAGAAACTTATCCAACGCCATCCGTATCTGTTTGTCATCGGTACGCGTTTTATGTATGGCTTTCGGGTGATTGGCCCGACGCTGATTGGTGCCAGCCAGCTGCCGCCGAAAATCTTTCTGCCACTGAATATCCTCGGCGCATTTGCCTGGGCGTTGATTTTTACCACTATCGGTTACGCTGGTGGTCAGGTGATTGCGCCGTGGTTGCACACTCTCGACCAGCATTTGAAGCACTGGGTCTGGTTGATTCTGGTCGTGGTTCTGGTGGTAGGCGTGCGCTGGTGGCTGAAACGGCGCGGGAAGAAAAAGCCGGATAATCAGGCGTAAAGCAGTTGCCACAGATAAGTCGTTCGCGCCGCATCCGACATCAGGTGTTCCATGCCTGATGCGACGCTGGCGCGTCTTATCATGCCTACAACATACCCATTGAAATATCCACATATCCCATTGCACTACTCCGGCTTAAACTGCGGATTCGCCAGCATAAAACCACCATCGACAATTAACGACTGCCCGGTGGTGTAATTTGCGCCTTCGGAACATAGCCAGGCTACCAAGCTGGCAATCTCATGCGTTGCGCCGAAACGCCGCAGGGGAATCGATGGCTCTGCGTCGGGCTTCACGTCGCCGTCATCCATGCCGTTCATTGGCGTGGCAATTGCACCTGGCGCGACCGCATTCACCAGAATCTTATGCCTGACCAGTTCCAGCGCCATCGCTTTGGTTAACCCGCCGAGTGCATGTTTAGCGGCGGTGTAGGCGCTGGCATCCGGCAGCGGCGTATGTTCATGTACCGATGTAATGTTGATGATGCGACCACCCTGCCCCTGTTTCACCATCTGGCGGGCAGCAATTTGCGAGCATAAAAATGCACCATCGACATCAACGGTAAAAATCTTGCGCCACTCATCAAAAGCCATATCAAGAAACGGCGCTTTGGTCATCGCTCCCGCGTTATTCACCAGCACATCAATACGCCCCAGTCGTTGAATGAGTCTCTCCAGCGCCTGCGCACCTTCTGGTAGATTGCCGAGATCCAGTTGCACCATCTCCGCACGGACGCCGTGGCTAACTACCTCACGCGCGGTATCTTTTGCCCCTTCTTCATCTGAGTGCCAGGTAATGCCAATATCAAACCCTTGCTGCGCCAGTAATAACGCGCACTCTTTTCCGATCCCCGAATCGGAGGCAGTAATAATCGCGACCTGTGCCATGGAGTTCTCCACTTAACGCTGAATAAACGTTAAGTATAGAAGCCGCATATCATCAGCGTTTGTAGCCCCCACCCAGCGCGCCGGCGAGTTGAATGGAGGCATCCAGCCACTGCCCTTGCAATAACAGGCCATTGGCTCGCTCACGCAGCGCCGGGATTCTGGCTTCGCTGACGCGGGAACCAGCAATGATGCCCGCGTTAAAGCGTGCCTGCGCCAGACCTACCACACGCAGGGCATCGCGCTCAATTTGCGCCTGATGCTGGTTTTTCTCCGCCAGTGTCTGAACCTGACTGGCTGCCCGCGCCACGTCATTCACCGCCTCAACCACCGCTTTGTTGTAGCTGGCGATAGACAAGTTGCTTTCGGCTTTCGCAATATCGAGGTTGGCGTTAAGACGACCGCTATCGAAAATGGGTAGCGTCAGGCCTGCCGTAACACCCATTTGCTGCGCGGAATGTCGGAACAGATCGCTTAAGTGCAACGCATCTTGTTGCAGGAAGGCCATCAGGTTTATGTCGGGATAAAAGGCCGCTTTTGCCGCGTCGATGCTACTTAAGGATGATTCAACGTACCAGTGCGCCGCCTGCAAATCGGCACGGCGTGCCAGCAAGGAATAACCCAGTTCATCAGGAAGTTGGCTTGTCACTTCAGGCAGCACAACCGGATGCAGCTTTAAACCGCTCGTCTGGCTGTTAGTCAGCGCATTTAACCGCGCCTCAATAATTTTCATTTTTCCCGCCACATCATTGCGCTGTTGCCGGGTTTTACTGGCGTTGATATCGGTTTCCACACCTTCAACCGAAGAGGTAATTCCGTTCTGATACAACTGGCGATCGGTCGCGATAATGGTGTTCTGTTCTTTTTCGATTTGCTGTAAGACAGTGTTTAACGCCGCCTGGGTCTGCCACTCCCAGTACAGGCGAGCCACACTGCCAGCCAGCAATTGGCGGGTTTGCTCGCGTTCCGCCGCCCGTGCTTTAACCGTACCGAGGCGCGCTGTGACTTCAGCCCGATTTTTTCCCCAGATATCGAGATGCCAGCCCGCCGTTAGACCAAAAGTACCGTTGGTATACCACGGCCCGGTAGTACCTGCCACCGGATCGGTCAGGGCAAACGGCCCCATTAACCCTTCCGCCGACATTTTTTGTCGCTCCATATCCGCAGAAAAATCGATCTGCGGACCATCCTGAGTGGCTACAGCTTTCGCCTGCGCTTCAGCCAGTTGAATGCGCTGTTCAGCCACCTGCATATCCGGTGCGTTCTGTAGTGCGCTATTAATTAAGGAAGTGAGTTGATTATCGTGATATTCCAGCCACCACTGACTGTCTGGCCAACCATTTTTCAGCGCCGTGGGTAATGCGCTGTCAACTTGCGCAGCGGGCGTTTGCTGGCTTAACGCCTGGCGGGTTTCGTGCACAGGCGCACACCCAGCCAGAATGAGGAACAGCGGAAAACAGGCGATAGCTGGATAAAAGGAATCACGATTCATGGGGGAATAATCAGGTAAGAAAAGGTGCGCGGAGATTACCGTGTGTTGCAATGTATTTTTTAGTTTCGCGTGGCAATACATCAGCAGCAATAAAACGACATATTCAGAAAAATATACGGTAAGTGAATGATATCATCTGATTTATCTTAATCGTTTATGGATAACGGCAAAGGGTTTCATTTTTACCTATACTTATTCAGCACTCACAAATAAAGGAACGCCAATGAAAATTATACTCTGGGCAGTATTGATTATTTTCCTGATTGGGCTACTGGTGGTGACTGGCGTATTTAAGATGATATTTTAAAATATCAGATAAACCAGATATGACGGTTAGTTATTAGATGTTTTGTGTACTTGATTTACAAACCGCTCCGGTGTTGGTGGCGTCAAAATCGCCGAGGCGTTCCCTGGAGGCCGGGGCAGCCCACATGGATGTGGGCTGAGGGCGCGTCTTACAGGGATGTTACCTCGCGCCCGACCCGGTAGCCGTAAGGGATAAGCCGAGGGCACCGCGCAGCGGCGATTTTGTTCGCCAGAGCCCGGGGGTGCAGGGGGCGGCGGCGATTGGCCGCCCCCTGCGCGCTCCTTGCGCCAGTTGCGATATATGGCTTAGCACATGAAAGGAGCGCAACAAAATGATGAAGCTGAATAAGCGATTTATTGTCTCTAATATGCTGCGATTCCACTATTATCGCAGCTTATCTATATCAATTGCCTGAATAGCCCTTGCAATATCTGTGGAATTATTCAACACCCGAACATGCTGAAATAATTCCGTTGCTTCATCGTATTCTTTACGCAAATAACTCAACCACTGTTTAATCCGCGCGACGTGATATAGCCCGGTATCGCCCTGCTTTTCCAGACGGGTATATTTTTGCAGCAAAGCAACGACCTCCGGCCACGGCATTCGCGGTTCGTTATATTTAACCACCCGGCTCAGGTTGGGAATATTCAGCGCCCCGCGCCCAATCATCACCGCGTCGCAGCCGCTGATCGCCATACATTGTTGCGCACTCTGCCAGTCCCAGATTTCACCGTTGGCAATCACCGGAATATTCAACCGCTGGCGAATCTCGCCAATCGCCTGCCAGTCAATATGCTCCGCACGGTAGCCCTGCTCTTTTGTCCGCCCATGCACCACCAGTTCCGTGGCTCCGGCCTGTTGAACAGCATCGGCAATTTCAAACTTCTTCTCGCCGCTGTCCCAGCCAAGCCGCACTTTCACACTGACGGGTAAATGCGCCGGTACAGCTTCGCGCATCGCTTTTGCACCCTGGTAGATGAGTTCAGGATCTTTGAGTAACGTCGCCCCACCGCCGCTGCCGTTAACCGTTTTCGATGGGCAGCCGCAATTGAGATCCACGCCCCAGGAACCTAACTCCACCGCACGAGCAGCATTTTCCGCCAGCCACTGTGGGAACTGCCCCAGCAGTTGTACCCGCACCAGCGTACCGGATGGCGTTCGACTGGCATTTTGTAGTTCAGGGCAAATGCGATGAAAGACTTTTACCGGCAGCAGTTGATCGACCACGCGGACAAATTCGGTGATGCACAGATCGTAGTCGTTAACTTCGGTCAACAATTCACGCACCAGAGAGTCAAGCACACCCTCCATCGGCGCCAGTAGTACACGCATATCATCACCCGCAAAAAAATGAGGCGCTATGGTAGCGCCTCCGGTCAGCGGATTAAAGTGCTCAGCGTGGTTGCAGACAGTTATCTTCTTTCCAGCCGTACAGCCACTCCATACCACGATAAAACTCTGCCTGCGATTTCCCTTTCCACAGCAGATTACGCACCTGCCGTTCTACCCCCGCAGCGTGGTATACCCGCCCCATTTCACGTGTCGACCAGACGATGCGCGCGGTGCGTGGAATACGTACCGACTCATACAGCGCAAAGGCTTGTGCCGCATCGCCGTCACATTCTGCCAGCGCCTTACCGAGCGTCACCGCGTCTTCCAGTGCCATACAGGCCCCCTGCGCCATATATTGCGCCACCGGATGCGCCGCATCGCCCACCAGCGTTATGCGCTTCGTTCCCCACTTCGCCACCGGTTCGCGATCGGCAGTTGACCAGCGTCGCCATGAGGTCGGTTTATCCAGCATCTGGCGCGGGCGTGGATGAATGCCTTCAAAATAGGAAAGCACTTCCTCTTTACTGCCATCCTTCACGCCCCACTCTTCCTGCTGGCGACTGTGGAATGTTACCACCAGGTTATACTGCTTGCCGCCGCGCAAAGGGTAATGCACCAGGTGACAGTGCGGCCCCGCCCACAGTACCGGTGCGTTAATACGCAAATCTTCCGGCATATCGGCACAATCGATAACCGCACGGTAGACCACATGCCCGGTAACGCGCGGCACATCGCCTAATAAGCTCTGACGCACCACTGACTTCACGCCATCACAGCCAATCAGAATATCGCCGCTCCAGCTATTGCCGCGATCGTCGAAAACGGTAACATCGTCCGGCGTCTCGCGAATATCCACGACGTTAGTAGAGGTGTGATATTCGACGTCCGGGTGGGTCAGTACCGCTTCCCACACCGAGGCATGAATATCAACGCGGTGGATCACCGCATAAGGGCCGCCGAAATGGTCACGAAAGGCCTGACCGGTTTCAATGCGCACCACTTCTTCGGCGTTTACCGCGTCCATCATAGTGATGTGATCGGTAAACACCGCGCGCTGACGGGCAATTTCGCCGACGCCAAGGCTGTCCAGCGCCGAAAACGCGTTCGGCCCCAGCTGGATGCCCGCGCCAATCTCACCAATCTCATGCGCCTTTTCCAGCAGCACCACTTTGATCCCCTGGCGGGCCAGTGACAGCGCAGTTGCCGCACCGCCGATCCCGCCTCCCACAATTACTGCGCGTGTCACTTTCGTCATTATGGTTCTCCTGGTCAGGCTGAAATTTTATCTTGTTGATTTTCCGGTGCGGCAGCGATGAACGCTGGCAGCTGCGTGCAGGCGTCGTACACTGCTTTACAGCGCGGATATGCACTCAGGTCGCAGTTCATGCGTAACGCATTTGCCCATTGTGGGACAAGGCAGCAGTCTGCCAGCGTCGGCGTCTCGCCCACGCAAAATTGTCCCGACTGGCTCTGGCGCAGCAGTTGTTCCACCGCGCTTAACCCTTGCTGGATCCAGTGCGCATACCAGCGTTTTTTCTCTTCTTCACTGACGTTCAGTTCTTCGGTCAGGTAGCGCAGCACGCGCAGGTTATTCAGAGGATGAATGTCGCAAGCGATGGCATAAACAATTTCCAGGACTTTATTGCGAGCCGGTTCTTCCTGCGGTAACAGCGGAACTTGCGGGTAATGACGATCCAGCCAGTCAATTATCGCCAGCGATTGACCGAGTGACTCGCCATCATCGGTCAGCAGCGTCGGCACCAGCCCGACCGGATTCATCCGCCGGTAGGCCAGTTCGTTTTGCTGACCAATACGGATATTCACCCCTTCGGTCTGGTAATCAATGCCCTTCAGAGCCAGCGCAATGCGTACCCGGTACGACGCTGAACTATTAAAAAAACTGTACAGCTTCATCTTGCACCTCAGACAATCTTCACCGCGATAGGGGTTAAACCCTCAACGTTGCCCGTGATCACATCACCTTTCACCACCGGGCCAACACCTTCCGGCGTGCCGGTGAAGATCAGATCGCCCGGTTGCAGTTCAAAGAAGCCGGACAGGTAGCTGATGGTTTCATTCACTGACCAGATGAGATGACGAATATCGCTGCGCTGATGATCTTCGCCGTTAACCTGTAACCAGATTGGCGCGTTATCAATACCGCCGGTTTCGCTGGCTTTGTGCAGCGGCGCGATGGGCGCAGAGAGATCAAACGCTTTACCAATTTCCCACGGACGCCCCATCTGGCGCATCTCCATTTGACGATCGCGACGGGTCATATCAAGCCCCGTGGCATAACCCCAGACATATTCATGGGCGTTTTCCAGCGGGATATCGCTGCCCTTTTTACCAATTGCCACTACCAGCTCAATTTCATAATGGTAGTTATCGGTCTGCGCCGGATACGGCAGCGCCAGCATTTCGCCAGCGGCAACCGGAACAACGGCATCCGCTGGTTTGCAGAAGAAGAATGGCGGTTCACGATCCGGATCGAAGCCCATTTCGCGGGCGTGGGCAGCATAGTTACGCCCGACGCAGTAAACGCGGCGCACGGGGAATTGTTCATCACTGCCAACAACCGGTACGGTAACGGGCGCTTGCGGTTCGAATACGTATTGAGTCATTTTTTCTCTCCCAAATTAATAACGCGCTTCGCGGAACAGCCCCAGGGCTTCTTGTACCGGTCTGTCCGAAAAACTAAATAAAACGGTATCTTGCGTGGTCTGGAATGACACGCCGTGCCAGGTCGGCACCACGAAGATATCTTTTGCACTAAAGGTGAAGGTTTCATTGCCGATAGTGACCTGCCCGCCGCCTTCCACCACGTGGTAGATGGTGCTGTCAGTAGTACGCGCCACGCGGGAGGCGAACCCTTTCGGCAACAGTTGCAGGAAAGCGCCCATCGACGGCATCGGATAGCCGCCGGTGACCGGGTTGACGTAGCGCATTTTGTAGCCATCCCACTCATCGGCATCGCCCAGGCGGGTTAAATCGTGCAGCACTTCGCGGCTTCGGTCATAACGATAGTTAAAGATCGGCGAAGAGTTCCCCGTCTGATGGCGCAGCGGCAACATATTGGCGGCATAACGCGGCAGGTAATCCCCCTCTTTGCGCGTTACCGGTTGTTGCTCTTCTGGGTAATCTTCGGCAAAACCGCAGCCCAGAGTGTTCACTAATGGCAGATCCAGTCCATCGAGCCAGATAACCGGTTCGTCACCAGGGTTACCGTGATCGTGCCAGCGCCACTGCGGGGTCAGGATAAAATCGCCCTCATTCATTGGCGTGCGTTCGCCATCAACGGCGGTAAATGCGCCTTTACCTTCAACAATAAAACGCAGCGCCGACTGGTTATGACGATGGCTTGGTGCCACTTCGCCTGGCATGATCAGTTGCAAACCGGCATACAAGGTGGCGGTAATGGAGGACTGACCGCGCAGCGCCGGGTTTTCCAGCACCAGTACGCGACGCACCGCCTCTTTCGCGCCAATCAGGCTGCCGCTCTCCAGCAACAACGGGCGGATCTCCTGATAATTCCAGTACGCTGGCGCACAATTAGCGTTGGGCGTTTTCGGCACCAGATGGTGCAACGACTCCCACAGCGGGGTCAGGTTTTGCCCGGAAATGTGTTGATAAAATTGCTCGCGGCTATTTTGATTGTTATCAGTCATTGAGATGCTCCTTATTCGTTCACAACGCCTGCGCGAGGCAGTGAGTCAGGGACAGAGGTCGACTGGCGAACGACGGTAATCAGCAGCGTTAACATCACCGCACTGATCGCCGCAGGCACAGCGATAATGAAAAACAGAGTGTCGAAAGAGAAATTCATCGCCATCATCACGCCGCCAGAAAGCGACCCGACAATCGCGCCGCAGCGGCCGACGGCGTTTGACCAGCTCACGCCCGTGGCGCGGCTTTGCGTTGGGTAGAGCGTGGCGGTCAACGCGTTCAGCCCCACTTGCGATCCGCTGATGCCAATGCCAGTGCCAAAGACAGCCAGTGCCATCAGCCATAATCCGTCCTGGCTTAGGCCAATCATCACGATGCATACAACGCCTAT
This sequence comes from Escherichia sp. 93.1518, assembly GCF_013368915.2. Taxonomy (NCBI): domain Bacteria; kingdom Pseudomonadati; phylum Pseudomonadota; class Gammaproteobacteria; order Enterobacterales; family Enterobacteriaceae; genus Escherichia; species Escherichia sp. 93.1518. The sequence goes on along the minus strand of NZ_JABWMT020000002.1, from coordinate 223,831 downwards.
GGCATAGCTCACAGCCAACACGCGGAAAGGATTGAATTTATCCATCAGTACGCCCAGCGCCAGCGCGCCCAACGTGCCGCCAATCTGGAATGCGGCAGTGACCCAAGACGCATGTTGCAGGTCGATACCACGATGGTTAAGCAGCGTCGGCATCCAGCTTGAGAGCAGGTAAATGATCAGCAGGCTCATGAAGAAAACGACCCACAGCATCAACGTGATGGTTAACTGACGCCCGGCAAACAACTGGCGAATGCTGCCTTTGGCAATAGCTGCTGGTTCATTGAGATAAAAGTGGGTATCGACATAACGCTCGTGAGTCATGGCACTCACGGTTTTTGCAATTACCGCCTGCGGTAACTGGCGGCGCACCTGCCAGCGAGGCGATTCCGGCAAAACCACCAGCAGCGCGACAAATAAAATCAGCGGTAATACGCCTCCCAGCACCAGAATGCCGTGCCAGCCAATCACCGGCACCAGTTGTGCGCTGACAATCCCGCCAAAGGCTGACCCCAGCGTGAAACCGCAAAACATCAGCGTTACCAGCGCGCCGCGACGACGAGCTGGCAGATATTCCGACGTCATGGTGATGGTATTCGGCATTGCGCCGCCAAGCCCTAACCCAGTGAGAAAGCGCAGGATTACCAGTGTTTGCAGATCTGGTGAAAAAGCAGAGGCAAGACTTAGCGCACCAAATAAAAAGACGCACAACTCAATGACCCGTTTACGACCAAAGCGATCGGACAACGGGCCGCAAAGCAGTGCGCCTGCGGTTAATCCCAACAGACCCGCACCAAACAGCGGCGCGAGATCGCCTGCGGAGAGTTGCCAGTGAGTACGAATATCGGGAGCGATAAAGCCGATAGCCGCCGTGTCAAAACCATCGAGCATTACCACCAGAAAACAGCAGATGATAACGCGCCACTGCATCTTGCCGACCGGAGCGGCATCGATCAGTGCTTGTAAATCACGTCGTTGAGTCATAGTGAATGCCTCAGTGCAGGTAAGGTAGATGTTTCTATTGTTTTGTATATGTTGCGATATTGTGATTAAAGAGATGAAATGTACAATGGCATTTTCGGCAGAGAGATAACCTGGAGGTTATGGCAAATGGCAAACTGGGCGCAGAAATTAAAACTTCATCACCTGCAAATGCTGGTGGCGCTGGGCGAACAAGGCAATCTGACCCATGTAGCGCGGATGATGAATATCACCCAGCCTGCGCTGTCGAAATGGCTGTCACAACTCGAAGATGAGATCGGCCTCACACTCTTTGAGCGGCACAGCAAAGGGCTACGTCCAACCGAAGGCGGCAAATTGTTACTGCAACATGCTCAACGGTTAATCAACGACATGGAGCGATCGCAGCATGAACTGGCGCGCTTTAAACAAGGCGGACTGGTCGGCAGTCTGAAAATAGGTTGTTCTCCTGTCGCCACTGACTGCGTATCCCAGGCGATTTTGCATTTGCTACAAGAGATGCCGACGCTGCACCTGAATATCGAAGAGAAGGTGATGACGCCATTACTGCAAGACCTGCTGGCAGGTTCTGTGGATGTAGTGGTTGGTCGTATTGGTGGTCGTGCGCTGCAACTGCCGCTGAATTATCAGGTGCTCTACACCGAGCCTGTGTGCTTTGTCGCTCGCCCGAACCATCCACTGGCGAAATATGCCGCTCTTGGCTGGAATGATCTGGCTAACTGGCGCTGGATAGTCTGGCCGACCGGGACACCTATTCGTCTCAGTATTGATAATGCGCTGGTAGAACATGGCGTGATGCTGCCAGAAAACACCATTGAATCGGCATCAATGAACGTCAGCACCAACCTGCTACAAAGCAGCGACATGATTTCTATACTCTCTTTACGTCTGGCGCAACGCTATGCCAGTCAGGGGCAACTGGTGATCCTGAATCTGCCGAAGATAGAACAGAAAGGCAGCGTCGGCGTGTTCTGGCGTAATAACGAAACGCCCTCCCGTGCGCTAAGTCGGTTTCTGCACTTTTTGAACCAGAATTAGACCTCTGAATTGGGCGCTTGCCCGATCTCCGTCTCCTGTAATTCAACTATGCTCAGATTTCATGATGTGATCGGTAGCACATTTTACAGATTAATTGTATGATGAATCCATCTCATCTGGGGTGTTGATCATGAGTAAGACACTGAACATTATCTGGCAATATTTACGCGCTTTTGTCCTTATTTATGCCTGCCTGTATGCAGGCATTTTCATTGCTTCCCTGCTACCGGTAACCATTCCGGGCAGCATCATCGGGATGCTGATCCTCTTTGTCCTGCTGGCCTTGCAAATTCTTCCGGCGAAGTGGGTCAATCCGGGGTGCTACGTACTGATTCGCTATATGGCGCTATTGTTTGTGCCGATTGGCGTAGGCGTTATGCAATATTTTGATTTGCTACGCGCACAGTTTGGCCCAGTAGTGGTTTCCTGTGCCATTAGTACGCTGGTGGTTTTTCTGGTGGTGAGCTGGAGTTCGCACCTGGTACACGGTGAACGTAAAGTCATAGGTCAGAAAGGATCAGAAAAATGATGGCGAATATCTGGTGGTCATTACCGCTGACATTGATTGTCTTTTTTGCCGCCCGCAAACTGGCAGCGCGGTATAAATTTCCATTGCTCAATCCGTTGCTGGTGGCAATGGTGGTGATCATTCCTTTTTTAATGCTGACCGGTATCTCTTACGACAGCTATTTTAAAGGTAGTGAGGTTTTAAACGATCTGCTGCAACCGGCGGTGGTGGCGCTGGCCTATCCTTTATATGAGCAGCTGCATCAGATCCGCGCGCGCTGGAAGTCGATCATCACCATTTGCTTTATCGGCAGCGTGGTCGCGATGGTGACAGGCACGTCCGTGGCATTGCTGATGGGCGCTTCACCGGAAATCGCCGCGTCAATCCTGCCGAAATCGGTGACTACGCCAATTGCGATGGCGGTTGGCGGCAGTATTGGCGGTATCCCTGCAATTAGCGCAGTTTGCGTCATTTTCGTCGGTATTCTGGGCGCGGTGTTTGGTCATACATTGCTTAATGCGATGCGTATTCGCACCAAAGCGGCGCGCGGTCTGGCGATGGGGACGGCCTCACACGCCCTCGGTACGGCACGCTGTGCCGAGCTGGATTATCAGGAAGGCGCATTTAGTTCGCTGGCACTGGTGCTGTGCGGGATTATTACCTCGCTGATCGCACCGTTCCTTTTCCCGATAATTCTGGCTGTAATGGGCTAAAATTTTGCGATGCGTCGCGCATTTTTGATGTAAGTTTCACGCGTTGCATAATTAATGAGATTCAGATCACATATAAAGGCATAACGGGTTCGTAAACTGTTATCCCATTACATGATTATGAGGCAACGCCATGCATCCACGTTTTCAAACTGCTTTTGCCCAACTTGCGGATAACTTGCAATCTGCACTGGAACCCATTCTGGCAGACAAGTATTTTCCCGCGTTGTTGACCAAAGAGCAGGTCTCTTCGCTGAAGAGCGCAACGGGGCTGGACGAAGACGCGCTGGCTTTCGCACTGCTGCCGCTGGCGGCGGCCTGTGCCCGCACGCCATTGTCGAATTTTAATGTTGGCGCTATTGCGCGCGGCGTGAGTGGAACCTGGTATTTTGGTGCCAATATGGAATTTATTGGCGCGACAATGCAGCAAACCGTTCATGCCGAACAAAGTGCTATCAGCCACGCCTGGTTGAGCGGTGAGAAAGCACTCGCCGCTATCACCGTTAACTACACGCCTTGCGGTCACTGCCGTCAGTTTATGAATGAACTGAATAGCGGTCTGGATCTGCGTATTCATCTACCGGGTCGCGAAGCGCACGCGCTGCGTGACTATCTGCCGGATGCTTTTGGGCCGAAAGATCTGGAGATTAAAACGCTGCTGATGGATGAGCAGGATCACGGCTTTGCACTGACCGGCGATGCGCTTTCTCAGGCGGCAATTGCAGCGGCAAACCGTTCACACATGCCTTACAGCAAGTCCCCAAGCGGCGTGGCGCTGGAATGTAAAGACGGTCGTATTTTCAGCGGCAGCTACGCTGAAAACGCGGCGTTCAACCCGACTCTGCCGCCATTACAAGGAGCGTTAATTCTGTTGAATCTCAAGGGTTATGACTACCCGGATATTCAGCGCGCGATTCTGGCAGAAAAAGCCGATGCGCCGTTGATTCAGTGGGATGCAACCTCCGCAACGCTGAAAGCTCTCGGCTGCAACAATATCGACCGCGTTCTTCTCGCTTAAGCCTGGTGCCGGATGCGGCGTGAACGCCTTGTCCGGCCTACAGGTCTGGCACACTGATAAGCGTCGCATCAGGCTTGCCAACTTATCCTGGTGTCGAAAATCCCGGCAAACAGTTTGCCGTTTCTTGCGCAAAGCCCGCAGGTAAAGTAGCCTGATTGAAATTCCCCAAGATCGAGTTTTCTGCATGTTAAAGCGCGTGTTTTACAGCCTGTTAGTCCTGATCGGCTTGCTGCTGTTGACTGTGCTCGGCCTCGATCGCTGGATGAGCTGGAAAACTGCGCCTTATATCTACGACGAGTTACAGGATCTCCCCTACCGCCAGGTCGGCGTGGTACTTGGCACCGCGAAGTATTATCGCACCGGGGTAATTAATCAGTATTACCGCTACCGTATTCAGGGCGCAATAAATGCCTATAACAGCGGTAAGGTGAATTATCTATTACTTAGTGGCGATAACGCGTTGCAGAGTTATAACGAACCGATGACCATGCGCAAAGATTTAATTGCCGCTGGTGTCGATCCGGCTGATATTGTTCTCGACTACGCAGGTTTTCGAACCCTCGACTCTATCGTACGCACGCGCAAAGTGTTCGATACTAACGACTTCATTATTATCACTCAGCGTTTCCACTGTGAGCGGGCATTATTTATCGCTCTGCATATGGGTATTCAGGCGCAGTGTTATGCCGTACCATCACCCAAAGATATGTGGTCGGTACGTATTCGTGAATTTGCCGCTCGTTTCGGCGCTCTGGCTGATCTTTATATCTTTAAACGTGAGCCACGCTTTTTAGGTCCGCTGGTTCCTATTCCGGCAATGCACCAGGTGCCGGAAGATGCGCAGGGGTATCCGGCCGTTACCCCCGAACAATTACTTGAATTAGAAAAGAAACAAGGAAAGTAGTTATGGATGTTCAGCAGTTTTTTGTCATTGCCGTTTTTTTCCTGATCCCTGTATTTTGTTTTCGCGAAGCCTGGAAAGGCTGGCGTGCTGGCGCAATTGATAAACGGGTTAAAAATTCCCTGGAACCGGTGTATGTCTGGCGTGACAAAAATCCCGGACTCTTCTTCGCTTATATAGTGGCATATAGCGGCTTCGGACTTTTATCCATCGGCATGATTATTTATCTTATTTTTTACCGATAATATTATTTCTTCCTCTTGCTAATTATTGAGAATAATTATTAGTTCACCCTCAGGCTGCGGATATAACATTCTGAACCGCAGCTATTTGTGAATCTTTTCACAGTTTAAATTCCCCCACACGCTTAGCCTTAATATTAGTACGTTATATTTACCCAAAATAATTTGAGTTGCAGAAAGGTGCGATGTCGCAGCACATGCCACTTGAAGTATTGCGGGTAAAACAGGCGTTCGCCTTAATTACCCATAGCATTAAGGAAGATCACATGCCGCAACAAAATTATCTGGATGAACTCACTCCGGCTTTTACGCCTTTACTGGCGATTAAAGAAGCCTCCCGCTGTTTATTATGTCACGACGCGCCCTGCAGCCAGGCTTGCCCGGCGCAAACCGATCCGGGGAAATTTATTCGCTCAATCTATTTTCGTAATTTTAAAGGTGCTGCCGAGACAATTCGCGAAAATAATGCCCTTGGTGCCGTTTGCGCCAGAGTGTGCCCTACGGAAAAATTATGCCAGAGCGGTTGTACCCGTGCGGGTGTCGATGACCCCATTGATATTGGTCGCTTACAACGTTTTATTACTGATTTTGAACAACAAACTGGAATGGAAATTTATCAACCAGGCAGCAAGACGCGCGGTAAAGTCGCGATTATTGGTGCTGGTCCTGCCGGATTACAAGCCAGCGTGACGCTGACCAATCTGGGCTACGACGTCACAATTTATGAAAAAGAAGCGCAGCCCGGTGGCTGGTTGTGTAACGGTATTCCGCAATTTCGTTTGCCGCAATCAGTGCTGGAAGCGGAAATCGCTCGCATCGAAAAAATGGGTGTAGCCATTAAGTGCAACTGTGAAATTGGCAAAACGCTTTCGCTGGAACAACTGAAAGCAGAAAACCGCGCAGTGCTGGTCACCGTGGGGTTATCGAGCGGTTCTCGGCTGCCGCTGTTTGAGCATAGCGACGTTGAGATCGCCGTCGATTTCCTGCAACGCGCGCGTCAGGCACAAGGCGATATCCGCATCCCGCAAAGCGCATTAATTATTGGCGGCGGCGATGTCGCGATGGACGTTGCCAGCACGCTGAAAGTTCTCGGCTGCCAGGCGGTGACCTGTGTAGCGCGCGAAGAGTTAGATGAATTTCCGGCAAGCAAGAAAGAGTTCACCAGCGCCCAGAAATTGGGGGTATCGATTATTGATGGCTTTACGCCAGTGGCGGTAGAGGGCAATAAAGTTACCTTTAAACATGTTCGTTTGCCGGGCGAACTGACAATGGCAGCGGACAAAATTATTCTCGCCGTCGGTCAACATGCCGAACTTACCGCTTTTGCGGCGCTGGAGCCGAAGCGCAACATCATCGAAACGAAAAATTACCAGACTCGCGACCCACAACTGTTTGCCGCTGGCGATATTGTTGAGGGCGACAAAACCGTGGTTTATGCCGTGAAGACCGGGAAAGAAGCCGCCGGGGTGATTCATCACTATTTAGAGGGAGCTTGCTCATGTTAACGAAAGATCTTTCTATTACCTTTTGCGGCGTGAAGTTTCCCAATCCGTTCTGCCTCTCTTCTTCGCCAGTAGGCAACTGCTACGAGATGTGCGCCAAAGCCTACGACACCGGCTGGGGCGGCGTGGTGTTCAAAACGATCGGCTTTTTTATCGCTAACGAAGTTTCGCCTCGTTTTGATCATCTGGTGAAAGAAGATACCGGTTTTATTGGCTTCAAAAACATGGAGCAGATTGCCGAACATCCCCTGGAGGAGAATCTGGCCGCTCTGCGTCGGTTGAAAGAAGATTACCCTGACAAGGTGCTGATCGCCTCGATCATGGGGGAAAATGAGCAACAATGGGAGGATCTGGCGCGTCTGGTGCAAAAAGCAGGCGCCGATATGATCGAATGTAATTTCTCCTGCCCGCAGATGACTTCTCATGCGATGGGGAGCGATGTCGGGCAAAGTCCGGAACTGGTAGAAAAATATTGTCGTGCGGTGAAACGCGGTTCCACTTTGCCGATGCTGGCGAAGATGACGCCGAATATCGGTGATATGTGCGAAGTGGCGCTGGCGGCGAAACGCGGCGGCGCAGATGGCATTGCGGCGATTAACACCGTCAAATCCATCACCAATATCGATCTTAATCAGAAAATTGGTATGCCGATCGTCAACGGTAAATCGAGTATTTCCGGTTATTCCGGTAAAGCGGTGAAACCAATCGCCCTGCGCTTTATTCAGCAAATGCGTACCCATCCGGAACTGCGTGATTTCCCGATTAGCGGTATCGGTGGTATTGAGACCTGGGAAGATGCAGCGGAGTTTTTATTACTCGGTGCGGCAACGTTACAGGTGACCACAGGCATCATGCAGTACGGTTATCGCATTGTGGAAGATATGGCGAGCGGGTTGTCGCATTATCTTGCCGATCAGGGGTTTGATTCATTGCAGGAGATGGTTGGCCTGGCGAATCATAATATTGTCCCGGCGGAAGATTTAGACCGTAGTTATATCGTCTATCCCCATATTAATCTTGATAAATGTGTCGGCTGTGGGCGCTGTTATATTTCCTGCTACGACGGTGGGCATCAGGCGATGGAATGGGATGATAAATCGCGCACGCCGCACTGTAATACCGAGAAGTGCGTCGGTTGTCTGCTTTGCGGTCATGTCTGTCCGGTGGGGTGTATTGATCTCGGGGAAGTGAAGTTTAAGAAAGGAGAAAAAGAACACCCGGTAACGTTGTAGAACCAGCGTCGCATCCGGCATTTGGCTCCTGTCGCCGGATGCGGCGTAAACGCCTTATCCGGCCTACAAAACCACACAGATCATGATGTTATGTGCATTTATGACCGAATGCGAGCCACATTCATATCACTTCTTACGCGCGTATTTCAGTGAATCCAGTGCCACGGCGAAGATAATAATCGCCCCTTTGATGATGTACTGCCAGTATGGGTTTACGCCGATGTACGTCAGGCCATAGTTGATGACCGTAAAGATAATAACCCCGGTCACCACGCCAATCACCGTCCCCACACCGCCGCTGAACGATACGCCGCCCACCACGCACGCCGCGATAGCATCCAGCTCATACATAAAGCCGAGGTTGTTAGTCGCAGAGCCGATACGTCCGGCTTCTAACATTCCGCCGAAGGCATAGAACACACCAGACAGCGCATAAATCATCAGCAGATTCAGGCCGACGTTGACACCAGAAACCTTCGCCGCTTCCGGGTTACCGCCGATAGCAAAAATGTTCTTACCGAAGCGGGTTTTGTTCCACAGTACCCAAACGAACGCCACGGCAATCAGCGCGTAGAAGGTGATGTAAGAGAGCCGGAAACTCCCCAATGCAATAAAGCCCTGGGCAAAGGTGGAGAAACCGCTATCAAAACCGGAAATCGGTGACGCACCCACAAAATCGTAATAGAGCGAGTTAATGCCGTAGACGATAATCATCGTGCCGAGCGTGGTAATGAACGGCGTCACGTTGAGATAAGCGATAATCAGACCGTTGATTAAACCGATAACCGCACCAATGGCACAGACAATCAGAATAACCAGCGCGATCGGCATCGTCGCCATTTCCGGGAACACTTTGTTGGCGTTTTCCATCGACTGCAATAACGTCGCTGCCACCACCGCTGCCAGCCCTACCTGGCGCCCGGCAGAAAGGTCAGTTCCCTGGGTGACAATTAATCCTGCCACGCCAAGCGCGATAATAATACGTACCGATGACTGGGTGAGAATATTACTTAAGTTCAACAGACTTAAAAAAGTAGGATCCTGGAAAATTATAATCGCCAGCAAAACTAAAAGAACGACGTAAATACCGCCCTCTTTCAGGTAAGTAAGAAAACTTTTCTTATTTAACGCACTCATAGGAAGCCCCTAATCTTAAAGGTGCAAAGACGCAAGACGCAGAATTTCGTTTTGCGTTGTTGTTTTTGTATCGACAATTCCAGAAACGAGACCATTGCTCATCACCAGAATACGGTCTGTTATCCCTAACAACTCTGGCATTTCTGAGGAGATAATAATAATCCCCTTGCCTTTCTTCGCCAGTTCAGCAATTAACTGATAAATTTCAAACTTCGCCCCGACATCAATACCGCGCGTCGGTTCATCGAGCATTAATATTTCTGGTTGCGTTAGCAGCCAGCGACCAATAATCACCTTTTGCTGATTACCGCCGGAGAGCGAACCAATTTGTGTTCGATGCCCCGGCGTTTTTACCCGCATTGAATCAATAACCCACTGGGTATCGCTTTTCATCCGCGAGTTATCCAGTAACCCAACTTTATTTTTGTAGTTGCGAATATTGGAAATTAACGAGTTAAAACCAATATCCAGATAGGCATAAATTCCCGTCGAGCGGCGCTCTTCGGTCACCAGTGCAAATCCGTGGTTAATAGCTTCGTTGGCGTTATGGTTATTGATCTTTTTGCCGTGCAACGTAATGGTGCCAGCCGATTTCTCGCGAATACCAAATAACGTCTCAACGATATCAGTACGTTTCGCTCCCACCAGACCGGCAATACCGAGGATCTCCCCTTTGTGCAGATCAAACGAAACATCGCGGATGGAAGGCTGGCGCAGCGACGTCAGGTTACGCACTTCCAGAATCACTTCGCCTGGCGTGTTTTGTTTGTCCGGGAAACGCTGGTTAAGAGAACGCCCAACCATCATGGCGATGATCTTGTCCATCGTCAGCCCTGCCAGCGGTTCGGTGGCGATCCACTGACCGTCACGCAATACGGTGACTTCATCACATAACTGGAAAATTTCTTCCATTTTATGCGAGATATAAACAATACCGCAGCCGCGCTCTTTTAATTTACGAATAATAGTGAACAGATGATTGACCTCTTTTTCGGTTAACGAAGAAGTCGGCTCATCCATAATCACGATTTTCGCGTTATAGGAAAACGCTTTGGCGATTTCGATCATTTGCATTTGCGAAACAGATAATGTCCCAACCCGCGCACGCGGATCGATATCAATATCCAGTTCATCAAAAATCGCTTTGGTTTCACGGTACATTTTGTCCTGATCGACAAACATGCCTTTGGTGGGGTATCGCCCCAGCCACATGTTATCCATCACCGACCGTTGTAATACCAGATTTAACTCCTGGTGTACCATCGAAATACCATTTTCCAGTGCTTCTTTGGCAGAATGAAAATCGATCTCTTTACCCTGGAATAAAATGGTGCCGGAGTCTTTTTGATAAATACCAAACAGGCATTTTAATAATGTCGATTTTCCTGCGCCGTTTTCTCCCATTAATGCATGGATAGAATGTGGCCGGACTTTTAAATTAACGTTATCAAGTGCCTTAACACCGGGAAAGGACTTGTTGATACCGCTCATTTCCAACAAGTATTCCCCGGAAGACGAAGCCGTTGAGCTGACCATATAATTTTACCTTGTTGGCCATACAATAAGGGCGCAGTAAACGACTGCGCCCAATCAGTCTTATTTCTTGCTGAATTCAGCCAGGTTGTCTTTATCTACGCCAACATAAGGAACGCGGACAACTTTATTGTCGATTTTCCAGTTGGTGCCATCAGCCGCACCTTTGCCATCGGCCAGGTTTTTCGCCAGATCAAAGGTCGCTTTCGCCTGGTTGTTAGCATCGTTCAGCACCGTGCCCGCCAGTGCACCGGATTTCACCAGTGCCAGAGCTTCTGGCAGCGCATCGACGCCAAACACCGGAATGCTGGACTTATTGTGCGCTTTCAGTGCTTCTACCGCGCCCATTGCCATCGCATCGTTGTTAGCAATAACCACTTCGATTTTGTTGGCGTTCGGGCCAGACAGCCAGGCGTCCATCTTATCTTTCGCCTGAGCGGTGTCCCACATAGCAGTATCTAACTGTAACTGTTCCGTTTTGATGCCTTTGTCGTTCAGTTCTTTAATCACGTAAGTGGTACGTGCTTCTGCATCCGGATGGCCCGGTTCACCTTTCAGCAGTACGAACTGAATCTGACCATCTTTGTTGAGATCCCAACCCTGATTCGCCGCCCAGTGTTTAGCAATCAAATCGCCCTGAATAATGCCAGACTCTTTCGAGTCGGTGCCAACGTAGTAGGCTTTGTCGTAGCTATCCAGCGCCTTACGGGAAGGCTCTTTGTTGAAGAAAACGATTGGTACGTTTTGTCCGCGCGCTTTCTCAATCACTGTACCCGCAGCAGCCGGGTCAACCAGGTTGATTGCCAGCGCCTTCACCCCTTTCGCCAACAGCACGTCAATCTGATCGTTCTGCTTGGACTGGTCATTCTGCGAATCATTCATCAGCAACTGGACGTCTGGCGCGGCTTTCGCATCTTGTTCGATAGCCTTACGCACCACGGACATAAAGTTATCGTCATATTTATAAATCGTCACACCAATACGGGTATCAGCAGCGTGTGCAGCGGCACCGAATAACATGCTGGCCATCACAGCAGACAGGGTTAACACCTTCTTATTCATGGTATCTCCGGTTTTTCTTATGCAGGGTAGTGCTTGAGATAAATGCTCGGCGGGGCAGTATAGTTAATGAAGTGTTACTGAACGCCGAAGCTCACGTTTTAAAATTCGTTCTTCCATGCCCGGTAACGCTCCAGAAAACGGCTTTAATTGTTGTTATGACGCTATAGCCTCGATAAAAGTGATTATTCACTGTTACATATAGGTTACAACGTTAAAACGGTGCAATCATAGCTATCGCATTGTTAAGATACTGTGAAATCACTCACAGATTGAAAGCGGTTACATCGCCTGATTTGTTGAGTTAGTGATCGCCGCCGCATTCTGGCGTGTTGCGACAGAATGCCGACGCACTAACGTCGGCATAAAACAGTGGCTGGCTCGCGGATCAATGTTGCCTGCTGCGCCCTGCAAGGCCAGTTCAGTAGCTAATTTTGCCATCGAAGCAATGGGATAACGCACGGTCGTTAATTGCGGGTCGGTGTAACGGGCAATGGGGATATCATCGAAACCGATGATGGAGAGATGTAACGGAATTGCAATGCCATTATCTTTTAATGCCGTCAGTGCGCCAGCGGCCATATTGTCGTTATAAGCAAACACAGCAGTAAGTTGCAGATTGCGTCCCAGTAGCTCGACCATTGCCGCCTCACCGCCGGGCATGTCCGGCGTGCCGGTGCCAATCCAGCTTTCCGGCGGAACAATATCCTGCTCTTTCAGCGCACTCATCCAGCCTGCTTTGCGCATTGCGTCATCTTCAATGCCGTGGCTGGAAGAAAGATAACCGATGCGTTGATGCCCGTTATTCAGCAACATGCGCGTCGCCATTCGGGCACCGCTGAGATTATCCAGGCAAACGCAACGATGAGCGTAACCCGGTACAACGCGGTTAATCAGCACCATACCGGGAATGTTGTCCATAAACTGCGCCAGTTCGTCGTCGCTTAACGCTTTTGAATGAACAATCAACGCATTACAACGCTGGCGAATTAACACCTCGATGGCGTGACGCTCTTTTTCCGCTTCATGATAGCTGTTGCCAATCAATACATATTTCTGATGTTGTTGGGCGACGAGATCGACGGCTTTCACCAGTGCGCCGAAAAACGCATCAGAAACGTCCATCACCACCACGCCAACGGTATCGCTCACCTGGGTTGCCAGCGCCTGGGCATTGGCGTTTGGTCGGTAATCCAGTTCACTCACGGCTTTCATTACCGCTTCACGCGTGTCCGCACTCACCAGAGTACTGTTATTGAGCACCCGGGAAACCGTTGCCACAGAGACGCCAGCCTGACGCGCTACATCACGAATGGTGATCATATTCACTACCTGTTGTGAGATTGCAGTAGGTTACTGCTTGCTGGCGGCTATTTTGTCAGCACTGAATACAGGACTTCGTGAATCGAGTCACAGCAATGGAAACGGTTACAGCCGTTTTGTTAATGAATGTGATCGAGATCGTTATCTTGATGTTTTAGACAATGCAGATCCGGCAGCACGGAGGGTTAGCTGACGCCAGAGCCATTCTACCGGCCCCTGGCGGAAGTAACGTAGCCAGATAACAGAGAAGAGGATATTCGCCAGCCATACCGGAATAACAAACGCCAGCAATTCCAGACGGTCAAACTGCATAAACAAACCGAGATGATAAAACAGCGTGGTACAAATTAGCGTTTGTAACAGGTAGTTGGTCAGCGCCATCCGTCCGACGCAGGCGATCGCCAGCACCAGCTTAAAACGGCTTAATTGTGGCCAGTAGCCGAACAGCAACGACGCATAACCCATCGCCTGAAATGGCGCACTCAGTTCACGCGGCATCTGAAGTAAGAAGGCGCACCAGCGATACGCCCAGTCCAGCCGCCATTGTAGTGCGATAGCAGGAAGGTTAATCATCAGCCCAATCGCCACCAGCACAAAACCGGTACGGCGATAGTGGCGCAAGCTGTACTGCCCTTTCAGCCAACCGCTACGCATCAATGCCGCGCCAATTAGCATCATCCCCGCCAGTTGCCAGCCATACTGCGCACCCAGTGCCAGTAAACTGTTCCCTACTCCATCGGCACGGTTACTGATGGCTTCCACGCCGCCGTGAAGTTTCCAGTATTTTTCATACAAAATGGCGGACGCATCCGGCGTCCAGGCGCGACTGGTCTGGCTGTCAGAAATCAACCCCAGCAGCAGCAAAACGCCAAGCCCTACCAGATACAACATGACGCCGGTATTAAACAGGCTTTTTACCGATGGCGCATCGCGCACCAGCCGCCAGCTGATTAAGCCCACCAGCCCGTAAGCCAGCAGAATATCGCCGTCCCAGAATAACAATCCGTGAATAAAGCCCAACAAGACTAACAGGGTGAGCCGCGACTGGATCCAGCGTCTGCCACGCGGCAGCAACATTTGCAGTCCCGCACCAAACAGCAGCGCAAAAAGCGTGAGGAATTTCACCTGGCCGATGAGATCGAGAAATGCCCATGTCCAGGCATCTTGCGACGTAATAGCGCCGTACCAGGCGGGATTGAGATAAGCCGCCTTTGGGAGTCCAAAGGCGCTGATGTTTAATAGCAGGATCCCCAGAATGGCGACGCCGCGAACAAAATCGAGCGTGACGTTGCGCTCCATGGTTCCTGCCTTTTAATCAGTTGTGATGACGCACGGCGCGCAGAAACTCGTGGCGCGTATTCTGGCTGGATTTGAACAAACCACCGAGGGAGGTCGTTGTCGTGGCGCTGGTTGCATCGCGGATGCCACGCGCTTTCACGCAGTAATGCACCGCATCGATGGAGACCGCCACATTATTGGTGCCCAGCAGCGTTTGTAGCGCAATGAGAATTTGCTGGGTCAGACGTTCCTGCACCTGCGGACGCTGGGCAAAAAACTGCACAATGCGGTTAATTTTTGACAGACCGATCACCGAATCTTTCGGGATATAGGCCACCGTCGCTTTGCCATCAATAGTGACAAAATGGTGTTCACAGGTGCTGGTCAGGGTGATATCGCGCACGGTGACCATTTCATCGACCTTCATTTTATTTTCAATGAGGGTGATTTTCGGGAAGTTGGCGTAATCCAGACCGGAGAAAATTTCATCGACATACATTTTGGCGATGCGATGCGGTGTTTCCATCAAACTGTCATCAGCCAGGTCGAGATTCAGCAGCTGCATGATTTCGGTCATATGACCGGCAATAAGGCTTTTGCGCGTTTCGTTATCCATTTCATGCACGGGCGGGCGTAGCGGTGTTTCCAGTCCTCGCGCAACCAACGCTTCATGAACCAGGGCCGCTTCTTTACTGAGTGATGGCATTTATATTTTCTCCTGCAGGTGTGACGCCTCCGCCCTGCGTGGGGGCAAAGTTATTAAGCTGATTAGCAGCCTGATTATTGTGCGTGAGGTGACGCACATAATCCAGTATTCACAGCGATAATTATTGTAATTGCCGCTGCCTTTCAGCCGTAGATGTTAAAACATCGTTATGCATATGCGGAAGTGAAAGTTACTCACAACACACTGAATAAACGGTATGATGAAAAAATTGCAAACAACATAACAAGGAGCCACGCATGGAAATGCTCGAAGAGCACCGCTGTTTTGAAGGCTGGCAGCAACGCTGGCGGCACGACTCCAGTACCTTAAACTGTCCGATGACGTTCAGCATCTTTCTCCCGCCTCCCCGCGATAACGCCCCGCCGCCAGTGCTGTACTGGCTTTCGGGATTAACCTGTAATGACGAAAATTTCACCACTAAAGCGGGTGCCCAGCGAGTGGCGGCAGAACTGGGGATTGTACTGGTAATGCCAGACACCAGCCCGCGCGGCGAACAGATTGCCAATGATGACGGCTACGATTTAGGCCAGGGCGCAGGTTTTTATCTTAACGCTACGCAATCGCCGTGGTCGGCGCATTACCGGATGTATGATTATCTGCGCGATGAATTACCGGCGCTGATTCAGTCGCAATTTAACGTCAGCGATCGCTGCGCTATTAGCGGTCATTCGATGGGGGGGCACGGCGCATTGATTATGGCGCTGAAAAACCCTGGCAAATACACCAGCGTTTCCGCCTTTGCGCCAATTGTGAATCCGTGCAGCGTCCCGTGGGGAATCAAAGCGTTTAGCGCCTATCTGGGCGAGGATAAAAATGACTGGGAGGAATGGGACAGTTGCGCGTTGATGTACGCCAGTAATGCGCAGGATGCGATCCCGACGCTTATTGATCAGGGCGATAGCGATCAGTTTCTTGCCGACCAGCTCCAGCCTGCGGTGCTGGCAGAGGCCGCACGTCAGAAAGCGTGGCCAATGACGTTACGTATTCAGCCGGGTTATGACCACAGTTACTACTTCATCGCCTCTTTTATAGAGGATCATCTGCGCTTCCATGCGCAGCATTTACTGAAATAAAACTTAGCCCGGTTCGCCGGGCACCTTCTCATCAGAAGCGATAATCCACCGCCATAAAGTAACGACGTCCGTCTTCGTTATAGCTGTAGTCGTCACGACTGAGATCTTTATCAGTCAGGTTCAGCACGCCCGCACGCAGTTTGACGTCTTTGGTCACCTGCCAGGCCGCGCCGGTATTCCAGATCGTATAGCCACCAGGCGTTTTGGCCGTATCACTGTCGGCACGTTTCTGTCCGGTATAGTGACCAGAAACATAGAATAACCAGTCTTCCAGCATCAGCGGTTTCCAGTCCAGCGTACCGTTAGCGGTATGGAACGGCAGGTCGGAAAGCGGTTTGTTTTCGCCATTGCTGACATCACGACCATCGTTGTAGGTGTAGTTGAGTGACAGCTTCCATTCGTCATTGAACGGAATTTTCAACTCAGTCTCCACGCCCTGAATTCGCGCTTTGTTAACGTTGTAGTAGCTGAATACCGGTATCCGTCGTCCGTTAGCGCCCGTTTCAAAACCGACAAAGTTCTGGTAACCCGGTGCAGCGTTAACGTCAGACGTGCGGCTGATGCTAATACGATCTTTCACATCGTTGCGGAAAACAGTCACGCTGGATTCAACCCCTTCCAGCCAGCCATCTTCACCCATGTAGTAAAGCCCCAGTTCCCAACTTTCGCTGGTCTCTGGTTTCAGATCCGGGCTGCCGACAATTTTACATGCACCACGGCAGGAATTTGTCGTCCAGTCAGGGCTAAGCTGCAACAAAGAAGGCGCTTTAAAAGCCGTTGCCCAGCCACCTTTCACGGTAACGGTGTCGGTAGCGTTATAGACCAGATAGGCACGCGGGCTCCAGTGATCGCCGTAGGTTTCATGATCATCCATACGCACGCCGGTCGTCAGCGCCAGTGGTTCAAAGATCCGCCATTCATCTTCCACAAACAGCGCGTACTGGCTGGCAGACGTTTTGGTGCTGGTGCCACCGGTCAGGTTTACTGCATCACTAAGTTTATCGTGACGCCATTCACCGCCAACCGTGACAAACTGATTAATCGTCGTCAGCGGCAGCGTGTATTTGCCATCAACGGTATTGCTTTCAGAGGTAATTGGGCTGCTGTTGCCAGGGTTTTTGTTTTCGACTTTCTCGCCGTAATATTTCAGTTCGCTGGTGCCGTAATCCCAGCGACCATTATGGCTGACAGAGTAGTTCTGGCGTTCCAGGCGGTTTTTGTCCAGCGAGTCGGAATCACGATCCTGACGGTCGAAACCGTAACCGGCGGTAAAATCGTGATTTTGATTCGGCGTCCAGGCAAATTCGACATTGCCGTCGCGGCTGGAGAATCCTTCAATACGCGGTGTTTCTCCGGTATCGGTGGTGGTTGAGTTTTGCGGGTCATCCTTTTCACGTTTCGCCAGGCTGCCGTAGGCTTTCATTCCCAGCACACCGTCAATTAATGGCCCGCTGGTGAAGAACTGACCATTGTACGTGTCACCACGATCGCGATGTTCCTGAATGGTGGTATCGACCGTAACAGTGCCCGTCCATTTTTGACCGATTTTTTTGGTGATGATATTGACCACGCCGCCAAGCGCATCAGAACCGTACAACGAGGACATCGGGCCACGTACCACTTCAATACGTTCGATGGAATCAACCGGGATCCAGTTCAGATCAAAGTCATTGTGGCGAAAGACAGCATTGCGGGAGTTAACGCGTTTACCATCGACAAGAATCAGCGTGTAACTGCTGTCCAGCCCACGAATACTGACGCCCTTGCGGTTATCCCCTTCGTTAGTCAGTTGTACGCCCGGCACTTCTTTGAGGACATCTTTCAGGTTCTGTACTGGTTTACGCTGCAGGTCTTCCTGGGTAATGACGCTGATACTGGCAGGTGCGTCTTTAAGGTTTTGTTCAACGGAAGATGCGGTGACAACCATCGTCTCGCCATCATCATCAACCGCCAACACAGGCCATGCACAAGAAATTGCGGACAAACACAGCCCGACCCGTACGAAAGGGTTCAACCTAAACATTCCATATCTCCATGAGGTAACTACGAAAATAAAATGGGTTATCGCTCACATCTTCTTCACGTCCCCTTGCGTACGGCAGCATCGCGGTGGACTTTTTATAGGCAGGAGATCACTCCAGAAAGCCTGAACAGCCTCTGATTTGTCAGCCTTTTTTGATTTCCGCGTAACAATAATGCAAACGATAACAATTATCAATTCAATTGTTAAATTTTATATCCGCATGAATATCAAGGAAAAGAAAAAGCCCTCTCGGTTGAGAGGGCTTAACAAGGAAGGGAGGAAACTTATTTCTTATCGTTCTGCGGGAACTTCATTTCGCTGTAACGCACGAAGTGGGTTCCTTTAATCAACTTGTAACCAAACCAGATGGCCAGGAACAGCGGGATACCTATATACGTTGCCGCTACGCCGCCCCAGTCGATGGTATCTTTCAGGAACGCCTCGTAGTTCTGGCCCAGGGTAATAATCAGACACAGAATGAAAGCGAAGATCGGTCCCAACGGGAAGAAGCCCGAACGGTACGGCAGGTCGTTAATGTCATGTCCCTGCAATACATAGCCGCGACGGAAACGATAGTGGCTGATAGCAATCCCCAGCCAGGCGATAAAGCCTGTCATCCCGGAGGTGTTCAGCAGCCACAAATACACCGTCTGGTTACCAAACATGGAGGTCAGGAAACACAGACCGGCAATCACCGTCGTGGCATACAGCGCGTTACGCGGTACACCGCCACGTGACAGTTTGGCAAAAATACGCGGCGCTTTTCCGTCACACGCCAGGGTGTACAGCATACGGGTAGACGCGTACATACCGGAGTTACCCGCCGACAGTACTGCTGTCAGAATGACCGCGTTCATCACCGCCGCCGCAGAAAGCAGCCCCGCGTGCTGGAACACCAGCGTGAACGGGCTGACGCTGATGTCTTTCACGTCGTTACGCAGCAGGCTTGGATCGGTGTACGGAATGATCAGGCTGATGATCAGAATCGCAAACACATAGAACAGCAGGATTCGCCAGAATACCTGACGCACCGCACGCGGAATATTTTTCCCAGGATCTTCAGATTCGCCCGCAGCAATACCAATCAGTTCGGTTCCCTGGAAGGAGAAGCCGACAATCATTGCCACGCCAATCATCGCCGCAAAACCACCGGCAAACGGTGCTTCACCTATCGTCCAGTTGCTCCAGCCCACAGGCTGCGCGCCTTTGAAGATACCGATAATCATCATCACGCCGACGACGATAAAGATAATCACTGTTGTGACTTTGATCAGTGAGAACCAGTACTCCGCTTCACCAAAGCCTCTGACCGAAATGTAGTTCAGCAGGAAAATGACGCCAAGGAACAGCGCACTCCAGATCCAACCGGGAACATCCGGGAACCACCAGCTCATGACTAACTGCGCAGCCACCAGGTCAACGGCGATAGTCACCGCCCAGTTGTACCAGTAGTTCCAGCCCAGCGCGAAGCCAAAGCCCTCTTCCACATAGTTCTGACCGTAAGTCGCAAACGAACCAGACACTGGCATATACGCCGCCAGTTCGCCAAGACTGGTCATCAGGAAGTAGACCATCAGGCCAATCAAAATATACGAGAGCAGCGCCCCGCCCGGACCTGCCTGAGAAATCGTTGCGCCAGAGGCAACAAAAAGACCCGTACCGATGGAGCCGCCAATGGCAATCATCGTCAGGTGACGCGCCTTTAATTCACGGCGTAAGCCCGGCGCTTCTGTTGTTTTAGTTTCGGAAACCATACAAAAATGCTATCCATCTTAAAAATGAGGCGCGATTGTAGCAGACGATTTGCAATCCTTCCGGTAGAAATGCGCTTTTATAAGAGACCTTCATGATCGCCCAGGAATTATAAGTAAAGCAGCCAATCTCTTTTCTGGCGAATGCATGACGCTGGCGCTGCGTCACGAAATCGACACAGCACCAGCATGTTCCTGTATCGCGACTTAACGCGGCACATTAGCGGGATCGCAATAGTCCAGAAAGCGCCGTAGCGCGTTGGAAAGGTGTTTTTGCCGATGATGAATACGCCACAACGTACGCATCAGGCGCGGTAGAGGGACAGCAACTTCACTTAATGTGCCAGCCTGTAATTGATCTTCTATTACCCGTCGCGACAGGCAGCTAATTCCCAACCCATGACGCACCGCGTGTTTGATAGCTTCGGAGTTACCTAATTCCATCGCCATCTCAAATTTCGGTAAATGCGACAGTAACAGATAATCGACAATCTCCCGCGTGCCGGAACCGCGTTCGCGCAGGATCCACGGCGCAGCGGCCAGTTGTTCTAAGGTGACCGGACCACGAGCCAACGGCGAAGTCGGCGCGGCGAAAACCACCAGCTCGTCTTCCAGCCACGGCTCAGAAATGATTTCAGTGCTGTGGCATGGTCCTTCAATAAAGCCAATATCAACGCGGAAATCCAGCACCGCCTGCATCACGTCCTGGCTGTTACCAACGCTAAGTTCAATCGGCAACTGCGGGTAATCATGGCGATAACGGGCGATAACTGCGGGCAGGATGTAATTACCAATGGTGCTACTGGCGTAGACACGAATCGCGCCGTTGTCTTCGCGAAACAGTTGTTCGATTTCGACGGCCTGTTCCAGCAACGCCAGCGCACGCGGGTAAAGCAGCCGTCCGTGCTCATTGACCACCAGTCTTTTACCCACGCGATCAAACAGTTGTACGCCTAGCTGCCCTTCCAGATCGGTCAACGCCGCGCTCACTGCTGATTGCGACAACGCCAGCATCACCGACGCCTGGGTGGTGGATCCACTTTTCAATACTTCTGCAAAAACTTCCAACTGTCGAAGGGTGATGTGCATAGTCGCTTACCACTTATAAAGATTAATTATAAATATATAATCAATTTTATTTTTAAACCAGTTAGTCGTAACCTTATGCCCGGATAAAGGAGAGGGTTATGACGAATATCACCTTACAGAAACAACATCGTACACTGTGGCATTTCATTCCGGGGTTAGCCCTGAGTGCAGTTATCACCGGGGTCGCCCTGTGGGGTGGTTCCATTCCCGCTGTTGCGGGTGCCGGGTTTAGTGCCCTCACTCTCGCAATCTTGTTGGGGATGGTTTTAGGTAACACAGTATATCCGCATATCTGGAAAAGCTGTGACGGCGGTGTGCTGTTTGCCAAGCAACATTTACTACGTCTGGGTATTATTCTTTACGGTTTCCGTTTGACGTTTTCACAAATTGCCGATGTCGGTATCAGTGGGATCATCATTGACGTGTTGACACTGTCCAGCACCTTCCTGCTGGCCTGCTTCCTGGGGCAGAAAGTGTTTGGCCTGGATAAGCACACCAGTTGGTTGATCGGTGCCGGTAGCAGTATTTGTGGTGCTGCGGCGGTTCTGGCGACTGAGCCGGTAGTGAAAGCGGAAGCCAGTAAAGTGACCGTGGCTGTTGCAACCGTCGTTATCTTCGGGACCGTCGCGATTTTCCTCTACCCGGCGATATATCCGCTGATGTCTCAATGGTTTAGTCCGGAAACTTTCGGTATCTACATTGGTTCTACTGTGCACGAAGTGGCGCAGGTGGTGGCGGCAGGTCATGCCATCAGCCCGGATGCAGAAAACGCAGCAGTTATTTCCAAAATGCTGCGCGTGATGATGCTGGCTCCGTTCCTCATCCTGCTGGCGGCACGTGTTAAACAGCTGTCTGGGG
Source organism: Escherichia sp. 93.1518 (assembly GCF_013368915.2). Classification (NCBI taxonomy): domain Bacteria; kingdom Pseudomonadati; phylum Pseudomonadota; class Gammaproteobacteria; order Enterobacterales; family Enterobacteriaceae; genus Escherichia; species Escherichia sp. 93.1518. The sequence goes on along the minus strand of NZ_JABWMT020000002.1, from coordinate 201,851 downwards.
CTAATGGCGGCGAGAAAAGCAAAATCACCATTCCGTGGTTTGCCATCTTGTTCATCGTAGTTGCCATCTTTAACTCGTTCCACCTGTTACCGCAGAGCGTGGTGAACATGCTGGTAACGCTGGATACCTTCCTGCTGGCAATGGCGATGGCGGCGCTGGGTCTGACTACTCACGTCAGCGCGCTGAAAAAAGCCGGGGCGAAACCTCTGCTGATGGCACTGGTACTGTTTGCCTGGCTGATTGTTGGTGGTGCTGCGATTAACTATGTAATTCAAAGCGTCATCGCATAAACCACTACATCTTGCTCCTGTTAACCCGCTATCATTACCGTTTTCCTCCAGCGGGTTTAACAGGAGTCCACATATGAAATACATTGGAGCGCACGTTAGTGCTGCTGGCGGTCTGGCAAATGCCGCAATTCGCGCCGCCGAAATTGACGCAACCGCGTTTGCCTTGTTCACCAAAAATCAACGTCAGTGGCGTGCCGCCCCCCTCACGACACAGACCATCGATGAATTCAAAGCCGCCTGTGAAAAATATCACTACACATCGGCGCAAATTCTTCCCCATGACAGTTATCTGATTAACCTCGGACATCCGGTCGCTGAAGCCCTGGAAAAATCACGCGATGCGTTTATAGACGAAATGCAGCGTTGCGAACAACTGGGGCTTTCTTTGCTCAACTTCCATCCTGGCAGCCATCTGATGCAAATTTCAGAAGAGGATTGCCTGGCGCGCATTGCGGAATCCATCAACATTGCACTGGATAAAACACAAGGCGTGACAGCGGTGATTGAAAATACCGCCGGTCAGGGCAGCAACTTAGGGTTTAAATTCGAACATCTCGCGGCGATTATCGACGGCGTGGAAGATAAATCCCGCGTCGGCGTCTGCATTGATACCTGCCATGCTTTTGCCGCCGGGTATGATTTGCGTACTCCAGCCGAATGCGAGAAAACGTTCGCAGATTTTGCCCGTATTGTCGGCTTTAAATATCTGCGTGGGATGCACCTCAACGATGCAAAAAGCACCTTTGGCAGCCGCGTTGACCGCCATCATAGCCTCGGTGAAGGCAATATCGGTCATGATGCGTTCCGCTGGATCATGCAGGACGACCGTTTCGACGGCATTCCGCTGATCCTTGAAACCATCAACCCGGATATCTGGGCAGAAGAGATCGCCTGGCTAAAAGCGCAACAAACTGAAAAAGCGGTAGCCTGAAGATGAATAACCGGGAAAAGGAGATCCTTGCAATTTTACGGCGTAACCCGCTGATTCAGCAGAATGAAATTGCTGACATGCTGCAAATTAGCCGTTCGCGCGTTGCGGCACATATTATGGATTTAATGCGCAAAGGGCGGATTAAAGGCAAAGGTTACATTCTCACTGAGCAGGAATACTGCGTCGTGGTGGGGACAATCAATATGGATATTCGCGGGATGGCGGATATCCGTTATCCGCAAGCAGCTTCTCATCCCGGTACGATTCATTGTTCGGCAGGCGGCGTTGGGCGCAATATCGCCCACAATCTGGCATTGTTAGGCCGCGACGTCCATTTACTCTCGGTGATTGGCGATGATTTTTATGGCGAGATGCTCTTAGAAGAGACGCGCCGTGCTGGAGTGAATGTCTCTGGCTGCGTTCGTTTACATGGTCAAAGCACATCGACGTATCTGGCAATTGCCAATCAAGACGAACAAACCGTATTGGCGATTAATGATACCCATCTGCTGGAACAGTTAACGCCGCAATTATTGAACGGATCACGTGATTTACTTCGTCATGCGGGCGTGGTACTGGCAGATTGCAACCTGACTGCCGAGGCGCTGGAGTGGGTCTTTACCCTCGCCGATGAAATCCCGGTATTTGTCGATACCGTTTCAGAATTCAAAGCGGGCAAAATCAAACACTGGCTGGCGCATATTCACACCCTGAAACCCACTTTGCAGGAACTGGAAATTTTATGGGGAAAGGCGATCACCAGCGATGCTGACCGTAATGCCGCAGTGAATGCGTTGCATCAGCAAGGTGTTCAGCAACTGTTTGTTTATTTGCCCGATGAATCCGTTTATTGCAGCGAAAAGGATGGCGAGCAATTTTTGCTGACTGCGCCAACGCATACGACGGTGGACAGTTTTGGTGCCGACGATGGTTTTATGGCAGGCCTGGTGTATAGCTTTCTGGAAGGAAACAGTTTCCTTGACAGCGCCCGTTTTGCGATGGCCTGCGCGGCAATTTCGCGCGCCAGCGGCAGCATAAATAACCCTACCCTGTCTGCCGATAACGCGCTTTCATTAGTGCCGATGGTGTAACAATGCTGCCGGATGCGACGCTTGACGCATCTTATCCGGCCTTGTTATCAACACTTAGTGGGTTTTGATGTAGCCGCGCACGCACTCTTCGACTAATCCCCAGAACCAGTCGGTATCGATGGTGATGCCGACTTTGGTATTAGCGGGCTTGCCGAGAACGCCCAGCTCGTCGCAGACGGTACGCCCGTAGCAAGGGCCGCTGTTGACGTCCACTTCGACGTACATTTCCTGGGTTTTAATACCATCAGGGTTGATTAGATAACCGATGCAGGTGGCGTCATGCACCGGACCGCCAGCCAGGCCATAGTTTTCGAACTGCGTTTTGAGAGTGAAGTTCATGATGTCGCTGAACAGCTCGCCAGCAGGGCCGCCCGCCCTTTCCATCCGCGCAATCACATCCGGGGTACACACGGTCTGGTTAGTGAGATCGAGGCCCATCATCACCAACGGAACGCCGGAGGTGAACACCACGCGTGCGGCTTCCGGGTCGGCAAAGATGTTGAACTCGGCAGACGGCGTGAAGTTACCTGTTCCGTAAGCGCCACCCATCAGCACAATTTCACGGATTTTTGGCAGGATCGCCGGTTGCATACGCATCGCCACGGCGATGTTTGAAAGCGGCCCTACCGGCACCAGAGTGATATCGCCTTCACTTGCCATCAGGGTATCAATGATGTATTTCACCGCATGGGTGCTTTCTGCCTGACGAGTCAGTGGTTCGAACACCGGGCCATCCAGACCGGTTTCGCCGTGAATATTATCAGCAACAATTTGTTTACGCATAATGGGCTGCGGCATCCCTGCATAAACCGGAACATTAATCTCCAGTTTCTGACAAACATTCAGGCCATTAATTAATGTTTTATCAAGCGTCTGATTACCCGCCACAATGGTAATACCTAATAAATCAATCGCCGGATGTTTCGCGGCCATCATTATGGCAATAGCATCATCATGACCCGGATCACAATCCAGAATAATTTTTCTCTTTTCCATTGTTTATTTCCCCTGTTTCAAGTTGCGTTATTTTTTCTACAGCAAAGAAAATTCGACCGGCCGATGATTGAATCTTAACAACAGCGTACGTATGCTAAATATGAGAAATCTCATAGCGGATAAACATCGTGAAAGAAATCCACAATAATGAACTTAAACAGCAACTGATTGGTGAGTCCGCATTTAATGAGTGCTTTTCAACGGATGTTTCAGCCGATACGCGACTGTTTCATTTTTTAGCGCGTGACTACATTGTGCAGGAAGGGCAACAGCCGTCCTGGCTGTTTTACCTGACGCGAGGCCGCGCCAGGCTTTACGCCACGCTTGCCAATGGGCGCGTGTCGCTGATTGATTTCTTTGCCGCGCCCTGTTTTATTGGCGAGATTGAGTTAATCGATAAAGACCATGAACCGCGTGCGGTGCAGGCTATTGAAGAGTGTTGGTGTATTGCGCTCCCCATGAAACACTACCGCCCGCTATTATTAAACGACACGCTATTTTTACGAAAACTCTGCGTCACCTTAAGTCATAAAAATTATCGAAATATTATTTCTTTAACTCAGAATCAATCATTTCCGTTAGTGAATCGCCTGGCAGCATTTATATTACTCTCGCAGGAAGGTGATCTTTATCACGAAAAGCATACGCAAGCGGCAGAGTATTTAGGCGTTTCTTACCGACACCTTTTATATGTTCTCGCACAATTCATTCACGACGGTTTATTAATTAAAAACAAGAAAGGGTATCTGATTAAAAACAGAAAGCAGTTGTTAGGACTGGCGCTGGAGATGGACCCGGAGAATAAATTCTCCGGGATGATGCAGTAAAAATTATTTGCAATAGCGCGATAGCCGGATGCGGCGCTTGACGCGTCTTATCCGGCTTACAAATCGAGCATTACGCCAGCCCAATAAAGAACCCGGCAATGGTCGCACTCATCAGGTTGGAGAGCGTAGCCGCTGCCAGCGCACGTAATCCAAGCTGGGCGATTTCCGGCGCGCGTTTTGGCGAAATAGCCGAGAACGCCCCAACGACAACACCAATAGAACCAAAGTTAGCGAAACCACAAAGCGCAAAGGAGATAATGGCAACTGTTTTCACGTCCAGCGTGCCGCCCGTTTGCAGATATGGCGAGAAACTCAGGTAAGCGACAAATTCGTTAATCGCCAGTTTCTGTCCAATCAGGCTACCCGCAAGATTGGCATCACTCCAGTCCACGCCCATGATCCACGCCAACGGTGCCAGAACATAGCCAAAAATACTTTCCAGAGAGGCATTGGCAAAACCAAACCAGCCGCCAATTCCGCCGATAATGCCGTTGATCAGCGCAATAATCGCCACAAACGCCATCACCACCGTCGCCACACCTGCGGCAATTTTCAGTCCGGTCATCGCACCGCTTGCCGCTGCTTCGATAAAACTTTTTGGCGGCGTTTCGCTGAACGACAGGTTTTCAAATGTCACCTGCGAAGGCTCGGTCGCCGGGCTAAGAATACGCGCAAACAAAATACCGCCGGGGATCGCCATCAGCGATGCCGCTAACAGATAGTCAATCGGCACACCCATTCCGGCATAACCAATCATCATCGAACCGGCAATAGATGCCATGCCGCTACAAATTGCAGTAAACAACTCGTTGCGATTCATGCGATCAATAAACGGTTTAACGATCGCCGGGATCTCGTTTTGCCCAAGGAAAATGGTGGTGACCGCGACAAAAGATTCTATTTTGCTGATGTTGAGAGCTTTCTGGAAAATACTGCCAAGAATGCGGATCAGCAGTCCCATCACGCCAATGTAGTACAGCAGACTGATGAGCGCAGTAACGAAAATAATCGCCGGAAGTACGCGAAAGGCGAAGATAAAGCCCGCGCCATCAAACAGGACATCCATTTTCGGCCCCACCAGCGAACCAAAAATAAAGGCGCTACCCGCATCGCTGTAGGACATGACTTTATGGACGCCCAATGCTGCCTGTTCTACCGCCCATTTTCCCGGTGGGAAGTAGAGCATAATGCCGCCAATGGCGATTTGCAGCAGCAGCGCGGCTCCAACCGTGCGCAAACTGATGCTCTTTTTATTCACTGACAACACAAACGCTATTGCCAGTAACACCACCATCCCCACAACACTTCTCATTATATCCATAATGATTTCCCTTCATGCCCGTAAACCCGGCGCCAGCGCCAGGTTTCGGTATGTATGATGAGTACGGGCGACGGCTTTCTGCCCGTCAGAAATTAACCCGCGAGACGCTGGTATTCTTTGGCAATTTCGCTCGCCAGAATGGCGTTGTTAAACACCAACTGGATGTTGGATTTCAGGCTATCGCCACCGGTCAGTTCCGCAACGCGTGCCAGCAGGAACGGCGTACTTTCTTTACCGATCACACCTTGCTCTTCAGCTTCGGCAACTGCCTGATCAATTGCAGCGTTAATACTTTCTTCCGGCATCGCAAACTGTTCCGGAATTGGGTTTGCCACTACCAGGCCACCGTTCAGACCGCTTTGCCATTTCACCGCCATCGCACGGGCAATTTCGCTGGCGCTGTCGAGGCGGATACTGACTTCAAACGGGCTAGTGCGGCAGAAAAACGCTGGCAATGCTTTGGTCTGATAACCAATCAATGGCACACCGAAAGTTTCTAAATATTCGGTGGTTAAGCCTAAATCGAGAATAGATTTTGCTCCGGCACAAACTACGGTGACATTAGTGTGTGCCAGTTCCTGTAAATCGGCGGAAATATCGAAAGTATTTTCCGCCCCGCGATGAACACCGCCAATACCGCCGGTGGCAAATACTTTAATTCCGGCAAGCGCCGCAATAATCATGGTAGAAGCAACGGTGGTTGCACCATTTTTTCCGGCAGCAACAACAAAAGGTAAATCGCGACGGCTAACTTTCGTTACGTTATGTCCTTCACGACCCAGCAATTCAATTTCTTCTTTGCTTAAGCCCACTTTCATCACGCCGCCAATAATAGCGATAGTGGCTGGTACAGCGCCCTGTTGACGAATAGTTTCTTCTACTTCAATTGCGGTCTGGGCGTTTTGCGGGAACGGCATCCCGTGAGAGATAATGGTCGATTCCAGCGCCACAACCGGTTTTTTGTTTTTTAAAGCGTCCTGCACTTCCGGGGAAATTTGTAATAATTCAGGGGAAATTTTTAATTCAGACATTCTGCGTTCTCCACTAACGATATAACGTTGGCAATCGATAAATCGGGGTTATTGGTGTATTCACAGGAGAGCGCCATTGACGAACATCCCTGTGCAAAACGAACAGATTCGGCAAACGGCATCCCGTCTACCCAACACGAAGCAAGTCCCGCCATCATGGCATCGCCCGCTCCGGTAACATTAATGACATTGGTTTTAATCGGTGCAGACCAGCCGTTTTCGCCGCTGATATCACTGTAATAAACACCATCGCCACCCATGCTCAGAACCAATCGGTTCAGGCCATGTTGATGGAACCAGGCGGCAACCTTTGCCACATCTTCACTTCCGGAAAGCGCAATCCCGCTCAGGGTTTCCGCTTCCAGACGGTTTGGCTTCAGGGTGTGAATTTGACTTAATCGCTCACGTACTTTGACGCATTTCCAGGCCGAAACCGGATCGACAAATACCGGTACGTCGGCGGCATTATCCAGAATCCAGACCAATGCCTCTTCACTGATATTACAGTCTGCGACAATGACCTTAGCCCCCTGAATAAATTCACGGTGCTGTGCGAGATATTCCGCTGAAATACAGTTGCTAATATTCATGTCATTTATAGCAACCAGCATTTCACCGGTATTATCGAGTAATGATAAATAGCTCGACGTATTTTCCCCTGGCACAATCAGACATTTATCGACATAAACACCGGATTGATTGGTTTGCGTTAGCAGCGATTGACCATAAAAATCACTGCCTACGGCGCTCAGTAGCCAGGCTTTATTCCCCAGCAACGCGAGGTTTTGTGCGATATTGCGCCCTACTCCACCGGGAGTAAATTTTATTTTCCCTGGATTTGAATCCGCATAGTTTAATGATTCATGTGAATATCCGGCGACATCAATATTCGCCGAACCTATAATTACGACATAATCCTTTTCGCGCATAGCACGTCCCCTGGTAAAAAATTACCAACTCTGTCAATCCACAAGAATATAGGTACTGCAAAGACGGTTTAAACATGTGTTCATATTTAAACATGTGCTCATAGTATGCATGTTTTACTTAAAGTAAATTACCGCCAGAGGGGCAAAATGAGCAGATTTGAACAGGCTCACAAAACGCTATTATTGGCGGTTTTAGAAAAAGCGAAGAAATTGTGAAGTGATGCACAGAACGGAAACAATAAAAAAGGGCAGAAATTAATCTGCCCTTGAGGAAATGACGTTACTGTTTGATGAGAGTGTCAGCTTTCTATTGGAAAATAAAACCATTCAAAATCATAGAATTGCCGTCAACAATTTATCACTCATCTTGCACTCATCAAATGATACAGGGCAGAAAATTTCTGCCCTGTAGTTCACGTTTTATTATGCTGCTTTCGCCACAACGTCCGCTTCCGGACGTTTCAGGAAGGCATAGGCCAGACCCGCCACCAGCGTACCGGCAATAATTGCTACCAGGTAACCCAGTACCGGCGTAATAGCGCCAGGGATCAGTAGAACAAACAGACCACCGTGTGGTGCCATCAGTTTCGCACCAATCGCCATTGAGATTGCGCCAGTCAGCGCCCCACCCACGATACAGCACGGCAGCACACGCATCGGATCACGAGCAGCAAACGGAATTGCACCTTCCGAAATAAAGCACAGGCCAAGTACCAGAGCCGCTTTGCCGCCTTCCTGCTGCGCTTTGTCGAATTTGCGACGCGCCACCATTGTTGCCAGACCCATTGCCAGCGGTGGCACCATACCTGCCGCCATAATCGCCGCCATCGGGCCATAGGTTTGGGTACTCAGCAGACCAACACCAAACGCGTACGCCGCTTTGTTTACCGGACCGCCCATGTCAGTACACATCATGCCACCGAGGATCGCGCCCAGCAGAACCGCATTCGCAGTACCCATGGTTTGCAGCCAGTGAGTCAGACTTTCGAGGATGCCAGCAACCGGTTTACCGATCAGGTAGATCATCGCCAGACCGACCACCAGACTGGAAATCAGCGGAATGATCAGAATCGGTTTCAACGCCTCCATACTCTGTGGCAGTTTCAGTTGCGTACTGATTAACTTCGCGATGTAACCCGCCAGGAAGCCCGCAATAATCCCGCCAATGAAGCCAGAACCTGTGCTGACCGCCAGCATACCTCCAATCAGACCCGGCGTGAGACCCGGACGATCGGCAATGGAGAAGGCAATGTAACCCGCCAGTACCGGCACCATCAGCGCAAAGGCTGAACCACCGCCAATCTGCATCAGCGCCGCCGCCAGCGTCCCTTGCTCTTTAAACGCTTCGATACCAAAAGCAAAGGAAAGCGCGATACACAGACCACCCGCAACCACCATTGGCAGCATGTAGGAAACGCCCGTCAGCAGGTGACGGTACGCGCCTGCACTCTCTTTCTTACCTTCAGTAGTTGCCGTTTGAGCTTTGCCCGCCGGTTCGTAAGGCGTCGCTTCAGCAACCGCTTTATCCAGCTCCTGCGCCGTTTTCTTCAGCGCCAGACCGGTAGAAGTGCGATACATCGGTTTACCGGCAAATTTTGCCAGATCCACTTCGATATCTGCTGCCACAATCACCAGATCCGCTGCTGCCACTTCTTCAGGCGTGATCGCGTTACCCGCACCAACGGAGCCACGGGTTTCAACTTTCACCCACCAGCCACGTTTTTTCGCTTCGGTTTCAATGGCTTCAGCAGCCATAAAGGTATGTGCTACGCCAGTTGGGCAAGCAGTCACCGCAACCACGCGTTTCGGGCCGCTGGCGGCAATCGGTGCTGTCGCAGCGGCCGGCGCAGTGTAAGGCTTCGCATGGCCTTTGGCTTCACTCAGGAACAGCTCAGGGTGCGCGACTGCGCGGGAAATATCGCCCAGCCAGACATTTTTACCGTTCAGCGCGCTGTCGTTCGGGATGGAATCACCCAGAACAATCGCCATTTCAGCGTCGTTCGGATTGTCGATGATTTCCAGTTTTGCTTTTCGCGCCGCCGCGCCCAGCAGGGTCTTCGCCATATAGGCGCGTGCCTGACCGAGATTAGCGTCAATAATCAGCAGCGTTTTCATTATGCCTCTCCTGCTGTCAGTTAAAAGGTTGTAAGTCGACGCGCGCCATCATTGCGGCCAACTGCGGACGATCGGTAATACCCACATTGCTTTGACTGACCGCCAGGGCTGCAACAGCCGTTGCCAGACGCAGTGTGTGTTCACTGGATTCACGCATCAGCAAGCCATAAATGAGGCCGCCAACCATGGAATCCCCTGCGCCAACAGTGCTTACGACATCGACTGACGGTGGTTTGGCGATCCATTCGCCGGAGGCATTAACCCAAAGCGCGCCTTCGGCACCCAGTGAAATTACGACATGCGCGATACCTTGTTCACGTAGCGCATGTGCAGCTTCAATGACATCTTTCATTTCAGGCAGTTTACGGCCTGCCCAGATTTCCAGCTCGCGACGGTTAGGTTTCACCAGCCACGGTGCCGCTTTCAAACCTGCCACTAATGCTTCGCGGCTACTATCAAAGATAATGCAAGGACACTGACTACGCAGGCGAGTCATCCAGTCGGTGAATGCTTCCGGGCTGACGCCTGACGGTAAGCTGCCGCTGACACAGACCATATCGAACTGACCGAGCCAGCTCAGAGAATCAGTCACGAAGCGTTCCCAGTCGGCAGGAGTGACTTCGAAACCAGAGAAATTGAGGTCAGTAACTTCGCCGTCTTTTTCCGTCAGCTTAACGTTAATGCGGGTACGCCCCTGTACAACCTGGAAACGGTTGGCAATGCCCAGCTCGCTGAACAGTTGCTGAAATCCGTCCTGATTGTCTTTACCCAGGAAGCCGCCAACGGTGACATCAATACCCAGATCTTTCAGAACTTTGGCAACATTGATACCTTTACCCGCCGCATGAAGACCGGTGGTTTTCACCAGGTTCACTTCGCCGCGCTCAATTTCCGGGCAGAAACCAACAAGGTCATACGCCGGATTGAGGGTGATCGTAGCAACACGTCTGCTCATTACGCGCCCTCCCCAAGACCTGCGGCGATGGCGTCGCCAATTGCCTTCAGTGCCTGTTCAGCATCCGCCCCCTGGGCGGTAAAGCGCAGGCGATGACCTTTCTTAACGCCAAGTGCCACAACTTTCATCAGACTACGTCCGTTTGCCGGTTTGCCGGTGCCATCAAGGTTTGTCACGGTAATATCACTGTTAAATTGTTTAATGGTATTGACCAGCATGGTGCCTGGACGAGCATGCAGGCCGTGTTCGTTGCGCACCACAAACTCCGCGCTTAACACGTCGTCAGTCGGCGCATCATCGCTGGTCAGCAGTGCCAGCAATGTTGCCGCATCCGCTTTCAGCAAACGGTCAGCTTTATTGTCGAGTAACAGATCGGCGAGACGCTTAAGAACCGCGACGGGCTGATCGTCATTCATTGCCACACTCACCAGCATGGCTGCCGTTTCGCCGTCCACATCAAAAGCATTTGCCGCACGGCTTACCGCAATCGCGCTACGCAGGTTGCCTTCGGCGCTATCGCTCAGCCAGATGCCCTGTCCGAGATTCAGCGGCTGTTCATTGATGGCTTTGGTGACGAAGGTGGCGTCAACGGCCCCCGCTTCTTTCAGACGCGCAGCGTTCAGCGCCTGAAGAGTCAGCAGATCGCTGGCAACGATATCCAGCGTCAGCATTTCGTTGTCGAGTTTCAGCTGCTCACTCTGCTTTTCGCCCATCAGCAATGCGCGAAGTTCTTCTGCTGTGGTGGCTGACTTCAATTGTTCAGCAACGGAATCATCGCTCAGTACGTGGGTCAACTGGCGCAGCAGACCCAGATGTTCGTCCGAGCTGGCGGCAATACCGATCGCCACGTACACCACCTGACCGTCACCCCAGGTGACGCCTTCCGGGAACTGAAACACCTGAACGCCGGTTTTCAGCACCTGATCGCGGGTGTCGGTGGTGCCGTGGGGAATGGCAATACCATTGCCGAGGAACGTTGAGGTTTGCTGCTCGCGCGCCAGCATGCCATTGACGTAGCCTTCAGCTACATTACCGGCCTGCACCAGCGCCGCAGCGACCTGGCGAATCGCCTCTTCTTTGTCTCCGGCCTTTTCGCCCGGATGGATGTCCTGTACGGATAACTGGAACATAGTTCTCCTCTCTTGCTGAATTGAAACGATTCAGCCTCTATGAGAAAAAAAGCGCCAACCTGGCTTAGGGTTAAAGACAAGATCGCGCTGAAACGTTTCAAGAAAGCATAATACTTCTGTTTCAGCACGCAAGGGAAGCTGTAAAGTTATGACCAAAAGTTTGATGTGCTGCACAATTTTTTGTCATTTTTCCTAATTGCTGACAGGAGAATCCGTTGTCAGCAATTTCATTTCAGCAGCGTCAGCAGACAATCAACAAGAGTGAAATGGCATTTTGATTATTCGTGGCGAGTTTGATTTCACTGACTGTTTATTTTCTGACAAGCAGCGTAAACTCCGCGTCTCCATCTTTCAGTGATCGACCAGCATGCATAACTCCCCCGCAGTCTCCAGCGCGAAATCGTTTGACCTGACATCGACGGCGTTTTTAATCGTTGCCTTTCTCACCGGTATTGCGGGCGCTCTGCAAACCCCAACTCTCAGTATATTCCTTACCGATGAAGTGCACGCCCGTCCGGCGATGGTGGGATTCTTCTTTACCGGCAGTGCTGTCATCGGGATTCTGGTGAGTCAGTTTCTCGCCGGACGCTCTGATAAGCGCGGCGATCGTAAATCACTGATTGTCTTTTGTTGCCTGTTAGGCGTGCTGGCCTGCACCCTTTTTGCCTGGAACCGCAACTACTTTGTTTTGCTGTTCGTTGGTGTCTTTCTTAGTAGCTTTGGCTCTACCGCCAACCCGCAAATGTTTGCTCTTGCCCGTGAGCACGCTGACAAAACCGGGCGTGAAGCGGTGATGTTCAGCTCTTTTTTACGTGCTCAGGTTTCGTTGGCATGGGTCATTGGTCCGCCGCTGGCTTATGCTCTGGCGATGGGGTTCAGCTTTACGGTGATGTATCTCAGCGCAGCAGTGGCGTTTATTATCTGCGGCGTGATGGTGTGGCTATTTTTACCATCGATGCAAAAAGAGGTTCCGCTGGCGACCGGCACGGTTGAAGCGCCGCGCCGTAATCGTCGCGATACGCTACTGCTGTTTGTCATTTGTACGTTGATGTGGGGGTCAAATAGCCTGTACATCATCAACATGCCACTGTTTATTATCAACGAATTACATCTTCCTGAGAAACTGGCGGGCGTGATGATGGGAACCGCCGCAGGCCTGGAAATCCCGACCATGTTGATTGCGGGTTATTTTGCCAAACGTCTGGGTAAGCGTTTCTTAATGCGCGTTGCCGCCGTGGGTGGCGTCTGTTTTTACGCAGGTATGCTGATGGCGCATTCACCTGTCATTCTGTTGGGCTTGCAGCTACTGAATGCTATTTTTATTGGCATTCTGGGTGGCATCGGGATGCTCTATTTTCAGGATCTGATGCCTGGTCAGGCGGGTTCAGCAACCACGCTCTATACCAATACGTCTCGTGTGGGCTGGATCATCGCGGGGTCAGTGGCGGGCATAGTCGCCGAAATCTGGAATTATCACGCCGTGTTCTGGTTTGCGATGGTGATGATTATCGCCACTCTGTTCTGCTTACTGCGGATTAAAGATGTTTAAGGCGCGGTCAGTATTTCCAGATCGATAAGCCAGGTCATCGCCTGCTGACGCGTATTGCCGCACATTTCAGCACTGGCTTGTAAACCTGCGCAAACTTTCGGACGTAGCGGCGATGTAAAAATTTTACAACGTTGCTGTTCATCAAGCTGAATGCAGGGCGTATTGGCGGGCTTGCCATTTGGCATACCGGGTATAGGGCTGGAAATTGAAGGGGCAGTGCAACACGCCCCGCAATCCGGACGGCATTCCATACGTTGTTCTCTTAAGGTTAACCACCGGATTGATGAGCGCGCACAGTACCACCTTTTTTGCACCAGCAAAAGTGCGAATACCACTTGCCTGAAAGGCTCGTCGCGAGTAGTTTGACGCGATATTTTTGACATTTTCGATAACAGGAATTTTTCGATGCCAAGAGCGAACGAAATTAAAAAAGGTATGGTACTGAATTACAACGGCAAATTGCTGCTGGTTAAGGATATTGATATTCAGTCGCCAACCGCCCGTGGTGCCGCTACGCTGTACAAAATGCGTTTTTCTGATGTCCGTACCGGGCTGAAAGTGGAAGAACGCTTCAAAGGCGATGATATCGTTGACACCGTAACGCTGACCCGTCGTTACGTTGACTTCTCCTACGTCGATGGCAACGAATATGTCTTTATGGATAAAGAAGACTATACCCCGTATACCTTCACAAAAGATCAGATCGAAGAAGAACTGATGTTTATGCCAGAAGGCGGTATGCCGGACATGCAGGTGCTGACCTGGGACGGTCAACTGCTGGCACTTGAACTGCCGCAAACCGTTGATCTGGAAATCGTTGAAACCGCACCGGGCATCAAAGGCGCGTCTGCCAGCGCCCGTAACAAACCGGCGACATTGAGCACCGGTCTGGTCATTCAAGTACCAGAATATTTAAGCCCGGGCGAAAAAATTCGTATCCATATCGAAGAACGCCGTTATATGGGACGTGCTGACTAATTTCAGCCACATTCAGAAAAGGGATAGCTCAGGCTGTCCCTTTTTTAATTTATTATACCAATCTTTTATTTTGCGCTTCCTGAACATCGCTCTCCCGCAATATTCACCAGTACATTGATCGCCCTCACACTTCACTGCATTAACAATCCAGACCAATTTCAATTGCTGTCATATAACTTTACACTGTCGTTGTTAATTAATCGTTACTAAGACGTGACTCCTATGAATACAATCGCCTCCGTTACACTCCCGCAGCACGTACACTCGCCCCGCTACGATCGGCAACAATTGAAATCCCGTATCGTTCATTTTGGGTTTGGAGCCTTCCACCGTGCGCATCAGGCACTATTAACCGACCGTGTGCTGAGTGCGTTGGGTGGTGACTGGGGAATTTGTGAAATCAGCCTGTTCAGTGGTGATCAGCTGATGAGCCAGCTTCGCGCGCAGGATCATTTATACACCGTGTTAGAGAAAGGCGCAGACGGTAACCAGGCGATTATTATTGGAGCCGTTCGCGAGTGCCTGAATGCAAAACTGGATTCATTAGCGGCAATTATTGAGAAGTTTTGCGAGCCGCAGGTGGCAATTGTTTCCCTGACGATTACCGAAAAAGGCTATTGCATTGACCCGGCGACCGGTGCACTCGACACCAGCAATTCGCGGATTATTCACGATCTACAAAACCCTGAAGAGCCTCACTCCGCGCCAGGCATTCTCGTCGAAGCACTGAAACGCCGCCGTGAACGCGGCCTTGCACCGTTTACCGTGCTCTCCTGCGACAACATTCCCGATAATGGCCATGTGGTGAAAAACGCGGTGCTGGGGATGGCGGAAAAACGTTCGCCAGAACTTGCGGAATGGATAAAAGATCACGTCAGCTTTCCGGGAACCATGGTAGACCGCATTGTCCCGGCAGCAACCGACGAATCACTGGAGGAAATTAGCCAACATCTGGGCGTGAATGATCCCTGTGCGATTAGCTGCGAGCCGTTTATCCAATGGGTGGTTGAAGATAACTTTGTCGCGGGGCGCCCTGCCTGGGAAGTCGCTGGCGTGCAGATGGTCAATGATGTCCTGCCGTGGGAGGAGATGAAACTGCGTATGCTTAATGGTAGTCACTCTTTTCTCGCTTATCTGGGTTATCTCGCAGGATTCGCCCACATCAGTGATTGTATGCAGGATCGCGCATTTCGCCGTGCCGCCAGAACGTTAATGCTGGATGAGCAGGCGCCGACGCTGCGGATCAAAGATGTCGATTTAACACAATATGCGGATAAGTTAATTGCACGTTTTGCTAACCCGTCGCTGAAACATAAGACCTGGCAAATCGCGATGGATGGCAGCCAGAAATTACCGCAGCGTATGCTGGCAGGCATTCGCATCCATCTGGCGCGCGGAACAGACTGGTCATTGTTGGCATTAGGCGTTGCAGGCTGGATGCGGTATGTGTGCGGTGTTGATGATGCCGGAAATGCTATTGATGTTCGCGATCCGCTTAGCGATAAAATTCGCGACCTGGTTGCGAGCAGCAGCAGTGAACAACGCGTAATCGCCCTGCTTTCTCTGCGTGAAGTTTTCGGTGATGACCTGCCAAATAACCCGCATTTTGTTCAGGCTATCGAACAAGCCTGGCAACAAATCGCGCAGTTTGGGGCGCATCAGGCGCTATTAAACACTCTCAAAATTTAACGATTTCTGCGGTTAAAGCGGATGAAGCCCGCCTTCGTCCGCTCTCCCCTTCTCTTTTCAGCCTTTTTTAGCCAGGATTAACGCACAGTTAACTTATCAGAGTATTGCGGAGCCGCTGTGACCAGGACCAACCTCATCACCGGTTTTCTCGGCAGCGGGAAAACCACGTCGATTCTTCATCTGCTAGCCCATAAAGATCCAAACGAAAAATGGGCGGTACTGGTTAATGAATTTGGGGAAGTCGGAATTGATGGCGCTTTGCTCGCCGATAGCGGCGCATTGCTGAAAGAGATCCCCGGCGGCTGCATGTGCTGCGTTAATGGTTTACCCATGCAGGTAGGGTTGAATACTTTGCTGCGCCAGGGAAAACCAGACCGCTTGTTGATAGAGCCAACCGGGCTGGGCCATCCGAAACAGATCCTCGATCTATTAACCGCACCAGTCTATGAACCCTGGATCGACTTGCGCGCCACGTTGTGTATTCTCGACCCACGCCTGCTGCTGGACGAAAAAAGCGTCAAAAATGAAAACTTCCGTGACCAGTTGGCTGCCGCAGACATCATTGTCGCCAATAAATCCGACCGCGCGACGCCCGAAAGCGAGCAAGCGTTGCAACGCTGGTGGCAACAAAATGGTGGCGATCGGCAATTAATTCACTGCGAACATGGGCAAATTGAAGGTCATCTTCTGGATTTACCCCGTCGCAATTTAACCGAGTTGCCTGCCAGCGCCGCCCATTCACATCAGCATACCGTGAAAAAAGGGTTAGCGGCTTTAAGTCTGCCAGAACATCAACGCTGGCGTCGCAGTCTGAACAGCGGACAAGGACATCAGGCCTGCGGCTGGATTTTTGACGCCGACACGGTGTTCGACACCATTGGCATTCTGGAATGGGCACGACTTGCACCAGTGGAACGCGTAAAAGGCGTAATGCGCATTCCAGAAGGGCTGGTGCGAATCAACCGTCAGGGCGATGACCTGCACATTGAAACGCAAAACGTTGCACCGCCGGATAGCCGTATTGAGCTGATCTCCAGCGGCGAAACTGACTGGAACGCCTTACAAAGCGCGCTGTTGAAGCTTCGTTTAGCGACCAGCGCGTAAGGTTGCCTGCGTTTTTCAGTAAGATAATTAGAGAAAATATGATTAAAAATTTGCCGCAAATAGTGTTGTTGAACGTTGTCGGCCTCGTGCTGTTTCTTTCTTGGTACATACCCGTTAATCATGGATTCTGGTTACCGATTGATGCGGATATTTTTTATTTTTTTAATCATAAACTGGTCGAAAGTAAGGCCTTTTTATGGCTGGTTGCATTGACCAATAATCGTGCATTCGACGGTTGTTCACTGCTGGCAATGGGAATGCTGATGCTGAGTTTCTGGCTGAAAGAAAACGCCTCCGGAAGACGGCGTATCGTAATTATTGGTCTGGTCATGCTGTTAACCGCAGTGGTATTAAACCAGTTGGGCCAGGCATTAATTCCTGTCAAACGGGCCAGTCCGACATTAACCTTTACAGATATTAACCGCGTCAGCGAACTGCTACCTGTACCCACGAAAGATGCATCACGAGATAGCTTTCCCGGCGATCACGGCATGATGCTACTTATTTTTTCCGCCTTTATGTGGCGTTATTTCGGAAAAGTCGCAGGTCTTATCGGCATTATTATTTTTGTGGTTTTTGCATTTCCCAGAGTAATGATTGGCGCACACTGGTTTACCGATATCATTGTCGGCTCCATGACCGTGATATTGATCGGTTTACCCTGGGTGCTGTTGACACCATTAAGTGATCGATTAATCACCTTTTTTGACAAATCACTACCGGGAAAAAGTAAACATTTCCAAAACAAATAACTCACAGTAATTAACATCATCAGGTTTATTTTTATAGTGAGGATAATCCTGATGATACGCACCATTGCTTTCATTCATCGAACACAATGCTCATTCTTTAAGTAAATGAATGGATTGCATGTTTTTCGCACAATTGTTCTTTAATTGACCAATCCCACTTATTAACTTTCTGTATCACTTTTTCTTATAAAAAATCATGTAAAACCGCTCGCCAAGACCGCGCCAATCGGGTAATCTCGAACTCGTTTTGCCTCGGCGTTAAATTATCCTCACAGCATATAATTTTGTGCGTTAGTCCACAGATTTGGCCTTAAGGAATTGTTTCAACATGCCCAGGTAATTAGTCTCGTGTCGCTTGGCATTTTTTTATAACGATATTTATCGTTAAGGACTTCAAGGGAAAACAAACAACATGGTCAAATCTCAACCGATTTTGAGATATATCTTGCGCGGCATTCCCGCGATTGCAGTAGCGGTTCTGCTTTCTGCATGTAGTGCAAACAACACCGCAAAGAATATGCATCCTGAGACACGTGCAGTGGGTAGTGAAACATCATCACTGCAAGCTTCTCAGGATGAATTTGAAAACCTGGTTCGTAATGTCGACGTGAAATCGCGAATTATGGATCAGTATGCTGACTGGAAAGGCGTTCGTTATCGTCTGGGCGGCAGCACCAAAAAAGGTATCGATTGTTCTGGTTTTGTACAACGTACATTCCGTGAACAATTTGGCTTAGAACTTCCGCGTTCAACGTATGAACAGCAGGAAATGGGGAAATCAGTTTCCCGCAGTAATTTGCGTACAGGCGACTTAGTCCTGTTCCGCGCGGGTTCAACCGGACGCCATGTCGGTATTTATATCGGTAATAATCAGTTTGTTCACGCATCCACCAGCAGTGGTGTAATTATTTCCAGCATGAATGAGCCGTACTGGAAGAAGCGTTACAACGAAGCACGTCGGGTTCTCAGCCGTAGCTAATAAATCGTTTGGATGCAATCCCTTGGCTATCCTGACGAGTTAACGGAAAGCACTGCTTAGGCAGTGCTTTTTGGTTTTTCTGATCCGAGAAAATGATGTTTCCACATCTTGAACCAGGCTATAGTCCCGTCATTCTTTCCTTTTAGTGTTGTCGTATTTTCAGGATATTATCGGAACCATGTTCATACGAGCTCCCTCTTCTGGACGTAAGATCCTGCTCACCTGTATTATTGCGGGCGTGATGATTGCGATACTGGTCAGCTGCCTTCAGTTTTTAGTGGCCTGGCATAAACACGAAGTCAAATACGACACCTTGATTAGCGACGTACAAAAATATCTCAATACCTATTTTGCCGACCTGAAATCCACCACTGACAGGCTCCAGCCGCTTACCTTAGATACCTGCCAGCAAGCAAACCCGGAGCTGACTGCACGCGCAGCATTTAGCATGAATGTGCGAACGTTTGTGCTGGTAAAGGATAAAAAAAGCTTCTGCTCATCTGCGACTGGTGAGATGGATATCCCACTCAGTGAACTGATTCCGGCACTAAATATCGGCAAAGATATTGATATGGCAATATTGCCAGGCACACCGATGGTGCCCAATAAACCAACGATCGTCATCTGGTATCGTAACCCTTTATTAAAAAATAGCGGCGTTTTTGCGGCATTGAATCTGAACCTGACGCCTTATATTTTCTATAGCTATCACCAGCAAGATTTCAACGGTATCGCACTCATTATTGGTGATACTGCGCTATCGACCTTTACGTCGCATTTGATGAACGTCCGTGAGTTAACCGGCACGCCTGTACGCGAAACCAAAATTGCAGGCCTTCCGCTGACCGTTCGGCTTTATGCTGATGACTGGACATGGAACGATGTGTGGTACGCGTTTTTACTCGGAGGCATGAGTGGAACTGTCGTTGGCCTGCTCTGCTATTACCTGATGAGCGTGCGTATGCGCCCTGGCAGAGAAATTATGATGGCCATCAAACGTGAGCAATTTTACGTGGTGTATCAACCGGTGGTTGATGCACAAACACTGCGGGTAACCGGCCTGGAAGTACTGCTACGCTGGCGTCACCCGGTAGTGGGTGAAATTCCCCCGGATGCCTTCATTCACTATGCCGAATCGCAAAAGATGATTGTGCCTCTCACCCAGCATCTGTTTGAGCTGATTGCGCGTGATGCCGCAAAATTAGAAAACGTACTGCCGGTGGGCGTGAAATTTGGCATTAACATCGCGCCGGATCATCTGCACAGCGAGAGCTTTAAAGCCGATATACACCGGCTGATTGCCTCCCTGCCTGCGCACCATTTCCAGATTGTACTGGAAATTACCGAACGCGATATGCTGAAAGAGCATGAAGCATCACAGCTTTTCGCATGGCTGCATTCTGTCGGCGTAGAAATTGCCATTGATGACTTCGGCACCGGACACAGTGCGCTTATCTATCTGGAACGCTTCACACTCGATTATCTGAAAATTGACCGTGGCTTTATCAACGCCATAGGTACGGAAACGGTCACCTCACCGGTACTTGACGCGGTGCTGACACTGGCGAAACGCCTCAATATGCTGACAGTTGCTGAAGGGGTCGAAACACCGGAACAGGCGCGCTGGCTGCGCGAACGTGGCGTTAATTTCCTGCAAGGTTACTGGATTAGCCGTCCCCTGCCGCTGGATGATTTTATCCGCTGGCTGGAGAAACCTCATACGCCACAGTGGTAAGGTGTGCGTGCGTCCCTTATTATTCATAGTGAAAGTATGCCGGATTGCGGCTAATGATGAGTAAAAGGAAATCCGTTGCAGATGATTGTGCGCATACTGCTGCTGTTTATCGCTCTGTTCACCTTTTGTGCGCAGGCGCAGGCTATCAAGGAAAGCTATGCCTTTGCGGTGCTGGGAGAACCCCGGTACGCGTTTAATTTCAACCATTTTGATTATGTGAACCCCGCCGCGCCAAAAGGTGGGCAAATAACGTTATCCTCCATTGGAACCTTCGATAATTTCAACCGCTATGCACTGCGCGGTAACCCTGGCGCACGTTCCGAGCAGCTGTACGACACGCTATTTACCACCTCCGATGACGAGCCAGGCAGTTATTACCCGCTGATTGCCGAAAGCGCGCGCTATGCTGACGATTATTCCTGGGTGGAGGTCGCAATTAATCCGCGCGCCCGTTTTCATGATGGTTCGCCCATTACTGCTCGCGATGTTGAATTCACTTTTCAAAAATTTATGACCGAAGGCGTACCGCAATTTCGTCTGGTTTATAAAGGCACTACCGTTAAAGCCATTGCGCCTTTAACCGTGCGCATTGAATTAGCCAAACCCGGTAAAGAAGATATGCTTAGTCTGTTTTCGCTGCCGGTGTTTCCAGAAAAGTACTGGAAAGATCACAAACTTAGCGACCCGCTCGCCACGCCTCCGCTTGCCAGTGGTCCGTACCGAATTACGTCCTGGAAAATGGGGCAGAATATTGTTTATTCCCGCGTGAAAGATTACTGGGCGGCAAACTTACCGGTAAACCGTGGGCGCTGGAATTTCGACACCATTCGCTACGATTATTACCTCGACGATAATGTCGCCTTTGAAGCATTTAAAGCCGGCGCTTTTGATTTGCGTATGGAAAACGACGCCAAAAACTGGGCCACGCGCTATACCGGTAAAAATTTCGACAAAAAATACATTATCAAAGACGAGCAAAAGAACGAATCAGCACAGGATACGCGCTGGCTGGCGTTTAACATCCAGCGTCCGGTATTCAGCGATCGCCGGGTCCGGGAAGCCATCACTCTCGCCTTTGACTTTGAATGGATGAACAAGGCGTTGTTTTACAATGCCTGGAGTCGCACTAACAGTTATTTTCAGAATACCGAATACGCGGCCAGAAATTACCCCGACGCTGCGGAACTGGTGCTTCTGGCGCCGATGAAAAAAGAGTTACCGCCAGAAGTCTTCACGCAAATCTATCAGCCGCCGGTATCCAAAGGCGATGGCTACGATCGTGACAACCTGTTAAAAGCCGACAAACTTCTCAACGAAGCAGGCTGGGTGCTGAAGGGTCAGCAACGCGTAAATACCACAACGGGTCAGCCGCTCAGCTTTGAGTTATTGTTGCCTTCGAGCAGCAATAGTCAGTGGGTATTACCGTTCCAGCACAGCCTGCAACGGCTGGGCATCAATATGGACATTCGCAAGGTGGATAACTCGCAAATCACCAACCGAATGCGCAGTCGCGACTATGACATGATGCCGCGCGTGTGGCGAGCAATGCCGTGGCCCAGTTCCGATTTACAGATTTCCTGGTCATCGGAATATATCAACTCCACTTATAATGCCCCCGGCGTGCAAAGTCCGGTTATCGACTCGCTGATCAACCAGATTATTGCCGCGCAGGGAAATAAAGAAAAATTACTGCCGTTGGGGCGCGCACTGGATCGCGTGTTAACGTGGAATTATTACATGCTGCCGATGTGGTACATGGCGGAAGACCGTCTTGCCTGGTGGGATAAATTCTCTCACCCAGCAGTGCGCCCCATTTACAGTCTCGGTATCGATACCTGGTGGTATGACGTCAATAAAGCGGGCAAACTGCCGTCAGCCAGACAACAGGGAGAGTAGATGGGCGCTTATCTGATTCGCCGTCTGTTGCTGGTGATCCCAACGTTATGGGCGATTATCACCATCAACTTTTTCATCGTGCAAATTGCGCCTGGCGGTCCGGTCGATCAGGCTATCGCCGCCATTGAGTTTGGTAATGCCGGAGTATTACCCGGCGCAAGCGGCGAAGGTGTTCGTGCCAGCCATGCGCAAACGGGCGTCGGCAATATCAGCGACAGTAATTACCGTGGCGGACGCGGATTAGATCCAGAAGTGATCGCCGAGATCACTCATCGCTACGGTTTCGATAAGCCGATCCACGAACGTTACTTCAAAATGCTCTGGGACTACATCCGCTTTGATTTCGGCGACAGCCTGTTTCGCAGCGCCTCGGTACTGACGCTAATTAAAGACAGTCTGCCGGTTTCCATCACCCTCGGATTATGGAGCACGCTGATTATCTATCTGGTGTCGATTCCGTTAGGCATTCGCAAAGCCGTTTATAACGGTAGCCGCTTTGACGTCTGGAGTAGCGCATTTATCATCATCGGTTACGCCATTCCGGCCTTTTTATTTGCCATCTTGCTGATTGTCTTCTTCGCAGGGGGCAGCTATTTCGACCTGTTCCCTCTGCGCGGCCTGGTATCCGCTAATTTTGATTCGCTGCCGTGGTATCAGAAAATCACCGATTATCTGTGGCATATCACGCTACCCGTGCTGGCGACAGTGATTGGCGGCTTTGCGGCACTCACGATGCTGACCAAAAACTCATTCCTTGATGAAGTGCGCAAACAATACGTGGTGACCGCGCGTGCGAAAGGGGTCAGTGAGAAAAATATTCTCTGGAAACATGTGTTTCGTAACGCCATGCTGCTGGTGATTGCCGGTTTTCCGGCGACGTTTATCAGCATGTTTTTCACCGGTTCACTGCTGATTGAGGTGATGTTTTCGCTCAATGGCCTTGGCTTACTGGGCTACGAAGCGACCGTCTCACGCGATTATCCGGTGATGTTTGGCACGCTGTATATTTTCACCCTGATTGGCCTGCTGCTGAATATCGTCAGTGATATCAGCTATACGCTGGTCGATCCGCGTATTGATTTTGAGGGACGCTAATGTCGCGACTCAGCCCCGTCAATCAGGCCCGTTGGGCACGTTTTCGTCATAACCGTCGCGGCTACTGGTCGTTATGGATTTTTCTCGTCTTGTTTGGTTTGAGTTTGTGTTCTGAACTGATCGCCAACGATAAACCGTTGCTGGTGCGTTATGACGGCAGCTGGTATTTCCCGTTGCTGAAAAACTACAGTGAAAGCGATTTTGGCGGCCCGCTGGCAAGCCAGGCTGATTATCAGGACCCGTGGCTGAAACAACGGCTGGAGGATAATGGCTGGGTACTGTGGGCGCCGATTCGCTTTGGTGCTACCAGTATCAACTTTTCCACCGATAAGCCTTTCCCTTCCCCGCCATCCCGACAAAACTGGCTGGGAACCGATGCCAACGGCGGTGATGTGCTGGCGCGCATTCTGTATGGTACGCGGATCTCGGTTCTGTTTGGTTTGATGTTGACACTCTGTTCCAGCGTGATGGGTGTGCTGGCGGGGGCGCTACAAGGCTATTACGGCGGTAAAGTCGATCTCTGGGGACAACGCTTTATTGAAGTATGGTCGGGAATGCCAACGCTGTTTTTAATTATTCTGCTCTCCAGTGTCGTGCAGCCTAACTTCTGGTGGCTGCTGGCAATTACCGTTTTGTTTGGCTGGATGAGTCTGGTCGGCGTGGTGCGCGCAGAGTTTTTACGTACCCGCAATTTCGACTACATCCGTGCAGCTCAGGCGCTTGGCGTCAGCGATCGCAGTATAATTCTGCGTCATATGTTGCCAAATGCCATGGTCGCTACCCTTACCTTTTTACCGTTTATTTTATGCAGTTCAATAACTACCCTGACCTCGCTCGATTTCCTCGGTTTCGGTCTGCCGCTCGGTTCACCGTCGCTCGGCGAACTGCTGTTACAAGGAAAAAATAACCTCCAGGCACCGTGGCTTGGGATCACCGCCTTCTTGTCGGTGGCGATTTTGTTGTCTTTGCTGATCTTTATTGGTGAAGCAGTCCGCGACGCATTTGATCCTAATAAGGCGGTGTAGCATGACGCAAACTCTGTTAGCGATTGAAAACTTGTCGGTGGGTTTTCGCCATCAGCAAACTGTTCGTACCGTAGTGAATGATGTTTCACTACAGATTGAGGCTGGCGAAACGCTGGCACTGGTAGGCGAGTCAGGTTCCGGCAAGAGCGTTACCGCACTGTCTATTTTACGTCTGCTCCCTTCCCCACCGGTTGAATATCTTGCTGGAGATATTCGTTTTCATGGCGAATCGCTGCTTCATGCCAGCGAGCAAACGTTGCGTGGCGTACGCGGTAATAAGATAGCCATGATCTTCCAGGAGCCAATGGTGTCGTTAAATCCATTGCATACCCTGGAAAAACAGCTTTATGAAGTGCTTTCACTCCATCGCGGGATGCGACGAGAAGCGGCACGTGGCGAGATATTAAATTGCCTTGATCGCGTCGGTATCCGTCAGGCAGCAAAACGACTGACAGATTACCCGCATCAGCTCTCTGGCGGCGAACGCCAGCGGGTGATGATTGCGATGGCGCTATTAACGCGCCCGGAATTATTAATTGCCGATGAACCGACTACCGCACTGGACGTCTCTGTCCAGGCGCAGATTTTGCAACTGTTGCGCGAACTGCAACATGAACTGAATATGGGTATGCTGTTTATTACTCATAACCTCAGCATTGTCAGAAAACTGGCTCATCGCGTGGCAGTGATGCAAAACGGTCGCTGCGTGGAGCAAAATAACGCCACTGCGCTATTTGCCTCCCCTGCTCATTCTTACACGCAAAAGCTACTCAACAGCGAGCCGTCAGGCGACCCGGTGCCGTTGCCAGAGCCTGCCTCAACGTTGCTTGATGTTGAACAGCTTCAGGTTGCCTTCCCCATTCGCAAGGGGATTTTAAAACGCGTTGTCGATCAT
The DNA here is from genome assembly GCF_013368915.2 of Escherichia sp. 93.1518. Classification (NCBI taxonomy): domain Bacteria; kingdom Pseudomonadati; phylum Pseudomonadota; class Gammaproteobacteria; order Enterobacterales; family Enterobacteriaceae; genus Escherichia; species Escherichia sp. 93.1518. The sequence goes on along the minus strand of NZ_JABWMT020000002.1, from coordinate 176,538 downwards.
AACGTGGTGGTGAAAAGTGTCAGTTTTACGCTACGGGCAGGTGAAACGCTGGGTTTAGTGGGCGAGTCCGGTTCCGGTAAAAGCACTACAGGACTGGCGCTACTGCGGCTGATTAACTCTCAGGGCAGCATCGTCTTTGACGGTCAGCCATTGCAAAATTTAAATCGCCGCCAGCTATTGCCGATTCGCCATCGCATTCAGGTGGTATTTCAGGATCCAAACTCCTCGCTCAATCCACGACTCAACGTATTGCAGATTATTGAGGAGGGATTACGGGTTCACCAGCCGACGTTTTCTGCCGCACAACGCGAAGAACAAGTGAAAGCGGTGATGCATGAAGTGGGATTAGATCCTGAAACGCGCCATCGTTATCCGGCAGAGTTTTCCGGGGGGCAACGACAACGCATAGCGATTGCCAGGGCGTTGATTCTTAAGCCTTCACTGATCATTCTTGATGAACCAACATCGTCGCTCGACAAAACGGTACAGGCGCAAATATTGACGCTATTGAAATCATTGCAACAAAAGCATCAACTGGCCTATTTGTTTATCAGCCACGATTTACACGTCGTCCGCGCGTTATGTCATCAGGTTATCGTACTGCGACAAGGGGAAGTGGTGGAACAAGGGCCGTGCGCGCGCGTATTTGCCGCACCGCAGCAGGAGTATACGCGTCAGCTACTGGCGTTAAGCTGACGCTTAAAAAGGATTGTAATTTGAGAAGGGCTCGGCAATTGCCACACCAAAATTTTTCAGTCGGCATGTCGCAGCAAACTCATCATGGCGATTTACAAACAGGCACGGTTCACCTTCACACTCCAGTACCGAGCATGGAACTTCGATGTCGCTTAACGCCTGACTTAGTTTATACATCACCGACCATGCATTATCACCATCCGGGCTAAGCAATTTAAGCGCCACCAGGCTGTTGTCACCGCACGGTCCATTTTGCGGAATCGGTTCAACCTTCGAACCTGCGAAACCAGCAGACCAGCGATAGTTCTGCGGCAGTCGATGGACGATTGAGAGTTGTAATGAAGTCACTTATTTTCCCCGGAAGCACATTTACTTCACAATTTGTTTACATCAATTTTAACACATCATCAACAACCCGTCTTTAAACAGATCGTAAAGATTGATGCCTCGCCTGCGTGGCCTCTATGGCTCTGATTTAAATAATATCTGCGGGCGTGGTCACGTTTGCGGGGCTATATGTACCCGTTTCTGCGATCTAACTCAACCTTTTTAACTACAATGATGTGACTTTTTACACAAATTAATTTTACATAAAATAAACAAATGACGGGAGATTGATAGATTTGCGGTTGATATGCATCAACAAAGGAAGCCTTTTAGCTTCCCCGTTGTGCAATAGATCACCGTTTTTTCGGCCGACTGGCGTACAGACAGAAGAGAATGGAGCAGGTCGCACAGAACGCAATCGACCAGATCATCGGCCATGCGGAGTTAAAGGTCGCAAGGGAGAGCAATGCACCGACAATGGCGCCAATACCAAAGCGGAAGGTTCCTGCCAGCGATGATGCCGTTCCCGCCATATGCGGAAACTCATCCAGAATCACTGCCATCGCATTGGATGACACCATCGACACGCACCCCACAAACGCCGCCACCCCAACCACCAGCGACCAGAACCCTAGTCCCAGCAGCGCACTGATGACCATCCACGCCGCCATAATAAATTGTATCCACAGCCCCGATCGGAACATATTCAGCGCGCCAATGCGGCGAACAAAGCGACTGTTAAAGATGGTCATCACGAACAAGAAAACAATATTCAGCGCAAAGTAATAACCAAAGTTTTCCGGCGCGACGTGGTTAATTTCAATGTAGACAAACGGTCCGGCGCTTAAGAACGAGAACATCCCGGCAAAGCTAAAACCGCTGGCCAGCATATAACTCAGGACACGCTTATGACGGAACAGCGCAGCGAAGTTACCAATAGCGGTACGGATGTGAAACGGCTGACGACGCTCCGGCGGTAACGTTTCTTTGATCAGGAAGAAGATCATCGCCGAAGCCAGAATCGCCGCCACGGCGAGGATCCAGAAAATGTAATGCCAGCTCAGCCACACCAGCACCCAACCGCCAACAATCGGTGCCATCAGCGGTGCGATGGTCGTTACCAGCATGACAAACGACATCATCCGCGAGAACTCTTCTTTCGGGTAGATATCGCGCATCAGGGCGTTGATGACCACGCTGGCCGCAGCCGCCGCCAGCCCGTGGAAGAAACGCATCACAATCAGCTGATCGATAGTTTGCGCCAGTGCACACGCCACCGCCGCCGCAGCAAATACCAGCGTACCGCCGAGAACCACCGGCTTACGCCCGAAGCTATCCGCCATCGGTCCGTAGATTAACTGCCCCAACGCAAAGCCCAGAATATAAGTACTCAGGGTCATCTGCGTACTGCCCGCCGGCACACCAAACTGCGCAGAAATCACTGGCAGCGCGGGCAGATACATATCAATCGACAGCGGCATCAACATGGCCAGCAGGCCAAGGATAAAGACAATAGCAAACGATGAATGCTGTCGCGTGGTCACAACGGGCTCCTGAATATAATGAAAGTGTTAACTAACGCTGGCGATTTCTTCTGCAGTTAATGGACGATATTCACCGGGTGCTAAATCAGCATCCAGCGTAATGCCGCCAATACGTTCACGATGCAGCTCAACCACGTGGTTACCCACGGCGGCGAACATGCGTTTCACCTGATGATAACGTCCTTCGCTGATGGTCAGACGTACCTGCGTCGGAGTAATCACTTCCAGCACCGCCGGCTTAGTGAGATCTTTTTCGTTATGTAACTGCACGCCTTTAGCAAACTGCTCTGCCGTATCGGCTGCCACCGGGGACTCCAGCGTCACCAGGTAGGTTTTCTCACAATGATGACGCGGAGAAGTAATGCGGTGCGACCACTGACCGTCATCGGTCATCAGCACCAGACCGGTGGTGTCGATATCCAGCCGCCCTGCTGCGTGTAGTTTCCACGCCACAGGTTCATCCAGAAAATAGAGCACCGTTGGGTGATCCGGATCGTCAGTAGAACAAACATAGCCCTGAGGCTTATTGAGCATGAAGTAACGTGGTCCGTGTTGCTGTGCCAGCGGGTTTCCATCGTAAGCCACACTGTGTTCAGGGAGCAGTTTAAACGCTGCATTGCGGACGATTTCGCCATCGACGGTGACACGAGTGGCACGGATTTCACGCCCGGCAATAGCACGGCTAACGCCGAGTTGCTGTGCGATAAATTTATCAAGTCGCATGTGTGTGATTTTGCCTGTAAAAAACGGAGGTCGGGTAATGACCCGAAAATCTGAACTGTTGTTCGCCCAGTATAGCGGTCTAATAACTTCCCTCAAGAGAAAAAGATCCGTGGCATACTATTAGCAGAATAATCTACCTACGCGAGACCATGATTTTTACACTCCGTCCATATCAGCAAGAAGCCGTGGATGCCACGCTCAACCATTTTCGTCGTCATAAAACTCCTGCCGTTATCGTGCTGCCTACTGGTGCAGGTAAAAGCCTGGTGATAGCGGAACTGGCACGGCTGGCGCGTGGTCGCGTGCTGGTGCTGGCGCACGTCAAAGAACTGGTGGCGCAAAACCATGCAAAATATCAGGCGCTGGGACTGGAAGCCGATATTTTTGCCGCCGGGCTGAAGCGTAAAGAGAGCCACGGCAAAGTGGTGTTTGGCAGCGTACAGTCGGTCGCACGCAATCTCGATGCCTTTCAGGGTGAATTTTCGCTGTTGATTGTCGATGAATGTCACCGTATTGGCGACGACGAAGAGAGTCAGTATCAGCAAATTCTTACTCACCTGACCAAAGTGAATCCCCACTTACGCCTGCTGGGGCTGACTGCCACGCCTTTTCGACTGGGCAAAGGCTGGATCTACCAATTCCATTATCACGGCATGGTACGCGGCGATGAGAAAGCCCTTTTCCGTGACTGCATTTATGAGTTGCCGCTGCGTTATATGATTAAACACGGTTATCTGACGCCACCAGAACGGCTGGATATGCCGGTAGTGCAATACGATTTCAGCCGCTTGCAGGCACAGAGCAATGGGCTGTTCAGCGAAGCAGATCTCAACCGCGAGCTGAAAAAACAACAACGTATTACGCCGCACATCATCAGCCAGATCATGGAGTTCGCCGCAACGCGCAAAGGGGTGATGATTTTCGCCGCGACGGTTGAACACGCAAAAGAGATTGTGGGATTGCTGCCCGCCGAAGATGCAGCACTCATTACCGGTGACACACCCGGCGCTGAACGTGATGTATTAATTGAAGATTTTAAAACCCAGCGTTTTCGCTATCTGGTCAACGTTGCGGTACTGACCACCGGATTTGACGCCCCGCACGTCGATCTTATCGCCATTCTGCGTCCTACTGAATCAGTGAGTCTTTACCAACAAATTGTCGGGCGCGGTCTGCGTCTGGCTCCCGGCAAGACTGATTGCTTAATTCTTGATTATGCGGGTAATCCTCACGATCTCTACGCGCCAGAAGTTGGCACCCCAAAAGGCAAAAGTGACAACGTTCCGGTACAGGTTTTCTGCCCTGCCTGCGGTTTTGCCAACACCTTCTGGGGCAAAACGACCGCCGACGGTACATTGATTGAACACTTTGGTCGTCGCTGTCAGGGATGGTTTGAAGATGACGACGGTCATCGCGAACAGTGTGACTTCCGTTTCCGTTTTAAAAATTGCCCGCAATGTAACGCGGAAAACGATATTGCCGCCCGCCGCTGCCGCGAATGTGACACCATACTGGTTGATCCAGACGACATGTTAAAAGCGGCGCTACGACTGAAAGACGCGCTGGTATTACGCTGTAGCGGCATGTCTTTGCAGCATGGGCACGATGAGAAAGGCGAATGGTTGAAAATCACCTATTACGATGAAGACGGCGCGGATGTGAGTGAGCGTTTCCGTCTGCAAACGCCCGCCCAGCGTACCGCCTTCGAGCAGCTTTTTATCCGCCCGCATACGCGCACACCGGGCATCCCGCTGCGCTGGATCACCGCCGCCGATATCCTCGCCCAGCAAGCGTTACTGCGCCATCCGGATTTTGTTGTTGCGCGAATGAAAGGCCAGTACTGGCAAGTGCGTGAAAAAGTGTTCGATTACGAAGGTCGTTTTCGTCGGGCGCATGAATTACGCGGTTAATAGTAGTTTTGATTGATGTATAAGGCGATTGAGTATAGAATCTCGCCCGCTTTTGCATACGCAAAGCAGATCACTTACCTGTTGCTGGGTCGCCTGTAGCAGGATTAATTTAAGAGAGAAAGAAATGTTTACTATCAACGCAGAAGTACGTAAAGAGCAGGGTAAGGGTGCGAGCCGCCGCCTGCGCGCCGCTAACAAGTTCCCGGCAATCATCTACGGTGGCAAAGAAGCGCCGCTGGCTATCGAGCTGGATCACGACAAAGTCATGAACATGCAAGCTAAAGCTGAATTCTACAGCGAAGTTCTGACCATCGTTGTTGACGGTAAAGAAATCAAAGTTAAAGCTCAGGACGTACAGCGTCACCCGTACAAACCGAAGCTGCAGCACATCGACTTCGTTCGCGCTTAATCGCTGAATAAGTTGTAAAAAACCCCGCTCCGGCGGGGTTTTTTGTATCTGCAAGTTATGCCTGATTACGGTATTGCTATTTTTTGTAGGCCAGATAAGGCGTTCACGCCGCATCTGGCATTCATAACACAAACCCGATTAATTACCGCCAGACGTCCGGCGCTGAAGCTGATCGCGCAAGTTCGGCGGCGTGCCCTTAATGGTCAGGGTATCGGTCGCCGGATCCCAGAAAATCCGTTCGCCTAACAGCATTGCATCAAAGTTGATGGTTAAGCCACCACCGCTACCGGCAAACTTAGTCAACTGACGCAGCGTGCTACGATCTGCCGGGAAGCTCTCTTCCAGTTCATAGCCTTTTTCAGCCGCAAATTCCGTGAAGCTCACCTCACTGACACCAGCCAGTTCTTTCGACAGCGACTCCAGCTCGATCTCTTCGCCCGCCTGCAATTGCTCATTACAGTAGCTATAAACCTGCTGGCGAACGTTCTGCCGTTCTGCTTTATCCAGTTGCGCTTCGGCGGTAAAGTCATCGACCGCCTGTAACAGACCACGGTTTTGCGCTTTCGCATTCAACCCTTCGCTGGCACCGAGGAAGTCCATAAAGAAATCAGCCACTTTGCGCCCTACCCGCCCTTTCAGGAAAGTAAGATAACGGGTCGATTCTGGATTGGTTTCCCATTCGGTCAAATCGATACGCGCAACAATATCCGCATGATTAATATCGAGATAATGGGTCGGGTTGATGTCGAGGTTTTCGTTAACGCGCATACTGCTTAAATTGTTCAGTACGCAAATCAGCAAATACTCAACCGCCAGATAGCGATAGTGACAAAACAGCACGAAGCCGCCGTCAGCAAAAGGATATTTCGCCAGTTCGTCACGCAGGCGACCAGTTGCTGCCCGACTAAATGCCAGAAAGTCTTCTTCGCCCTGACGCTGTAAGCGCAGCGTCTGCGCCAGCTCACTTTCCTCGCTAAACAAACCGTAGGCTTTGTTCTTGGCGCTATAGACACGATGCAGCTCTGCCACCATCTCAACGACGGTTTCCGTCGGTTCCAGCAATGAATCGCGCAGCACCAGCTCAAGGTTCTGCTCATCACGCTTGATAAGCTGGTGCAGAGCAATCTGGTTGATATCCAGACTCATGATAAACTCTCCTTTAAGACCGGGCGGTATTCAACCACCGCCGGTTAAGCGACGCAATAAAAGATGGCGGTCATTTTACAGAAGGTGGCGTAACGCGAATGATTTAAAGTATAAAAAAGCAGAAAAAAAACCGTTGCTACGGTAATATGTTGCCCTTTCATCAACTAACTGATTTCGATTTATGCCACAAATTTCCCGCTACAGTGATGAACAGGTTGAACAATTGCTCGCAGAGCTGCTCAACGTACTGGAAAAACATAAGGCTCCGACCGACCTTTCCCTGATGGTGTTAGGCAATATGGTCACCAACCTTATCAACACCAGCATTGCCCCGGCTCAGCGCCAGGCGATTGCCAACTCTTTTGCCCGCGCCTTACAGTCCTCTATCAACGAAGACAAAGCGCACTAAGGGAAACAGATAACAGGTTATGGTAACTCATCGTCAGCGCTACCGTGAAAAAGTCTCCCAGATGGTCAGTTGGGGGCACTGGTTTGCACTGTTCAATATTCTGCTTTCGCTCGTCATTGGCAGCCGTTACCTGTTTATCGCCGACTGGCCGACAACGCTTGCGGGTCGTATTTATTCCTACGTAAGCATTATCGGTCATTTCAGCTTCCTGGTGTTCGCCACCTATTTGCTGATCCTCTTCCCGCTGACCTTTATTGTCGGCTCCCAGAGGCTGATGAGGTTTTTGTCCGTCATTCTGGCAACGGCGGGAATGACACTATTACTGATCGATAGCGAAGTCTTTACCCGTTTCCATCTCCATCTTAATCCCATCGTCTGGCAGCTGGTTATCAACCCGGACGAAAATGAGATGGCGCGCGACTGGCAACTGATGTTCATCAGTGTGCCGGTAATATTATTGCTTGAACTGGTGTTTGCGACGTGGAGCTGGCAAAAGCTGCGCAGCCTGACACGTCGTCGGCGCTTCGCCCGTCCGCTGGCCGCATTCTTATTCATCGCCTTTATCGCCTCGCATGTGGTGTATATCTGGGCCGATGCTAACTTCTATCGCCCAATCACCATGCAGCGCGCCAACCTGCCGCTTTCGTATCCAATGACGGCGCGACGTTTTCTTGAGAAGCATGGTCTGCTTGATGCGCAAGAGTATCAACGTCGTCTTATTGAGCAAGGCAATCCAGATGCTGTTTCCGTACAGTATCCGTTAAGCGAACTGCGCTACCGCGATATGGGCACCGGGCAAAACGTCTTGCTGATTACTGTCGATGGCCTGAACTACTCACGCTGTGAGAAGCAGATGCCTGCGCTGGCCGGTTTTGCTGAGCAAAATATTTCGTTCACGCGCCATATGAGTTCCGGCAACACGACAGACAACGGCATCTTTGGCCTGTTCTATGGCATATCGCCAAGTTATATGGACGGCATTCTGTCGACCCGTACGCCTGCGGCATTAATTACCGCGCTTAACCAGCAAGGCTATCAACTGGGGTTATTCTCATCCGATGGCTTTACCAGCCCGTTGTATCGTCAGGCATTGTTGTCAGACTTCTCAATGCCGAGCGTTCGCACGCAATCCGATGAGCAGACAGCCACACAGTGGATCAACTGGCTGAGCCGCTACGCGCAAGAAGATAATCGCTGGTTCTCATGGGTATCTTTCAATGGCACCAACATTGACGACAGCAACCAGCAAGCATTTACACGGAAATATAGCCGCGCGGCAGGTAATGTCGATGACCAGATTAACCGCGTGCTTGATGCGCTGAAAGCGTCCGGCAAGCTGGACAATACGGTGGTGATTATTACTGCCGGTCGGGGTATTCCGCTGAGCGAAGAGGAAGAAACCTTTGACTGGTCCCACGGTCATCTTCAGGTGCCGTTAGTGATTCACTGGCCAGGCACACCGGCACAGCGAATTAATACCCTGACCGACCATACCGATCTGATGACCACGCTGATGCAACGTCTGCTACACGTCAGCACACCGGCGAGCGAATATTCGCAAGGTCAGGATTTGTTCAACCCTGAGCGCCGTCATTACTGGGTGACTGCGGCGGATAACGATACGCTGGCAATTACCACCCCGAAAATGACGCTGGTACTGAACAATAACGGTAAATACCGCACTTACAACTTACGTGGCGAAAGAGTGAAAGACGAAAAACCACAGTTAAGTTTGTTATTGCAAGTGCTGACAGACGAGAAGCGTTTCATCGCTAACTGATTAATTATAAATCAGTTAGCAAAATATCTTACTTGCAATCGTTGTGGAAAACGGTAGTATAAGCAGCCACGAGTCGGCACGTAGCGCAGCCTGGTAGCGCACCGTCATGGGGTGTCGGGGGTCGGAGGTTCAAATCCTCTCGTGCCGACCAAAAATCCCAAGAAAACCAACCTTTACGGTTGGTTTTTTTATATCCATAGCATTGTCTTGCTACCCTCACTTGCAGTTTTACTACATGCCCATACATAAAATGGGGTAACATTCACGCGCCTGGTAGCGTTACCAACGCTACGCTCAAACATAATGATTCTAATAAAACCTCAGGAGACTACTATGCCTGAAGCAACGCCTTTTCAGGTGATGATTGTGGATGATCATCCACTTATGCGACGCGGTGTTCGTCAGTTACTGGAGCTTGATCCTGGTTTTGAAGTGGTCGCCGAAGCAGGCGACGGCGCTAGTGCTATCGATCTGGCTAATCGACTGGATATCGACGTTATCTTGCTGGATCTCAATATGAAAGGTATGAGTGGCCTGGATACCCTCAATGCCTTGCGCAGGGATGGCGTTACCGCGCAAATTATTATCCTGACCGTATCAGATGCCTCCAGCGATATCTTTGCACTGATAGACGCAGGCGCAGACGGCTATCTGCTAAAAGACAGCGACCCGGAAGTATTACTGGAAGCAATTCGCGCCGGAGCAAAAGGCAGCAAAGTCTTTAGCGAACGCGTCAATCAGTACTTACGCGAGCGTGAAATGTTCGGTGCGGAAGAAGATCCCTTCAGCGTGCTAACGGAGCGTGAGCTGGATGTTCTGCACGAACTGGCGCAAGGGCTGTCGAATAAGCAAATTGCCTCGGTGTTGAATATTTCTGAGCAGACGGTAAAAGTGCACATTCGCAATCTGCTGCGTAAACTCAATGTCCGCTCACGCGTGGCGGCCACCATTCTGTTCCTGCAACAACGCGGGACACAATAAAAAAATAGCCCGATGGATTTATCATCGGGCTGAGATTGATGACAAACGCAAAACTGCCTGGTGCGCTACGCTTATCAAGTCTACGCGAATCGAGCAATATATTGAATTTGCACGATTTTGTGGCCGGATAAGGTGTTTACGCCGCATCCGGCATAAACATAGCGCACGTTGTCATCGGTCTGCCCCCGATGGCGTCACCATCGGGCATCTTCTTATTTACTCTCCTGCGGCGACAAATGTTGCATCGCCTGCGCGATACTGCGCTCAATCACCGCACGGCGAGTATCGTTGGCAGGCAAGAGTTTCAACATCATCTCCCACGCAGCAACGGCTTCGCCAAATCGCTGCTGCTCAAAGGCATTAAACGCATACATGCTCAGCACGCGAATATTGCTATGGTCGCTTCTCACCAGTTGACGCAACAACTCGCCGCCCAGGCGGTTATCGTTGGGGTCAGAAGAACGCGTTAACGCCTCCGCGTAACCCAGCGCAGCATCGCTGTTTTTCGGATCGAGGCGATACGCTGTGGCATATGCATCAGTCGCGATACTGGCGTTACCCAGCGCCATCCCAACGCGCCCCAACATAATCCAGCCTTCAATATCTCCTGGATTTTTTTGCAGTTGAGTACGCATCCCCAGCGCAAGACGTGACATCTCTTCTTCGTTGAGCGGATCGGCTTTCGGATCCAGCGCCCTGTCCAGCAATGCCGGAGCCTGCGCTGTGGCCTGCTGCCAGACTTTTACCTGCTGATAATTGCCAGTCTGGTAGTAGCTGATACCTGCCACAATTAACGCCACCATAATACCCGGCAGATAAACAACATATCCGGCACGCTTACCTTCTGGCACGCTTTGTTCAGGCAACTCCTCCTGCACCACATGCACCCGACGCCGCGAGCGGGAGTAAATCACCCAGCCGCCAATACCAATAGCGACAACTGGCAGCACCCACAGTAGCACGGTCAGCGGCGTTAACGGCGGATCGTAAGTGACGAAGTTGCCGTAACGCGCCACCATATAATCAACAATCTCTTTCTTGCTTTTACCTTCCTGCATCAGTTCATACACTTTCTGGCGCAGGTCGGTGGCAATCATCGAGTTGGAATCGGCAATGCTGTTGTTCTGACATTTCGGACAGCGCAGTTCTTCCGTGAGCTGGCGGAACTGCTGTTCCTGTGCTTCATCCTTAAACTGCAACACGTCGATGGTTGCCAGCGCCGAGCCGGAGATCATCAGCATCAGCACGCCCAATAAAAACCTCATTGTGCGGCCTCCTTACTGTATTTCTCCCACAGCGGCTTGATCTCTTCTTCCCAGACGCGAGGATTGAGATCGCCCGCATGGCGATAGCGAATGATGCCGTTGCCATCGATGAGGAACGTTTCTGGCGCGCCATACACGCCGAGATCCAGCCCTAACATGCCGTCGCCATCAAACAGGCTTAGCGCGTAAGGATTGCCCAGTTCTTTCAGCCAGCTAATCGCTTTCTGCCTGTCGTCTTTATAGTTCATACCCACCACGCGGATGCCCTGCGCAGAAAGCTGATTCAGATATTGATGTTCCGCACGGCAGGTCGGGCACCAGGTCGCCCAGACGTTGAGCAGCACCGGTTTACCCTGGGTCAGCACGTCCGCCTGATAAAACTGACCGGGATTATCCAGTGATTCGAGGCGAAACGTCGGCACCGGCTTGCCAATGAGCGCCGATTCCAGATTGGTCGGATCATCCCCTTCGGCATTACGCGCCAGCTGCCACAGCAACGCTGCGGCAATCGCCAGGAAGATAATCAAAGGAATTAACAATACTTTGCGCTTCATACAGCCTCCGGCGCAGTTTTTTGCGGGTTCACGCGCTTGCGATAGCGAGGATCAAACAGGCATAACAGCCCGCCCAACGCCATCATCAGCCCGCCCGCCCAGATCCAGCGAACAAACGGTTTGTAGTAAAGACGAACTGCCCACGCGCCGTTTTCCAGCTCTTCGCCGAGCGCCGCGTACAGGTCACGGGTAATACCGCCGTCAATTGCCGCTTCAGTCATCATCGAACCAGCAGTGTTGTAATAACGTTTTTCCGCATACAGCACCGTTTCCGGTTTGCCGTCACGCGTCACGCCGATAGTCGCCACACCGCCGCGCCAGTTTGGGCCAGTAACCTCTTTTACATCACGGAAGGTGAAGCGATATTCATGGATATCGACGCTATCGCCGGACTTCATGCGTACATCACGCTCAACGCTGTAGTTCTGGCTGAAGGCAATGCCAACAATTGTCACCGCCAGTCCCAGATGAGCCGCCACCATCCCCCAATAACTGAAGGTGGTTTTCGTGCCGCGTGAAATACGCAGCGCCGCTTCCGCAATCGCCAGCACCGCAATCCAGCAGGCCATTGCCAGACCGAGTACCGTCATCGCCACAACTTTGCTTTCGAACAGCCACGGCAACAGCAGCGACAGCACCAGCGTAGAGATGAAGGCGATAATCAATAAGTTGCGGATTTTACGTGGGCGATCGCGCCCCCAGCGCACCAGAGGGCCGACACCTAGCAGTAGCGCAAACGGCACCATCAGCCAGGTAAACATGGTGTTGAAAAACGGTTCGCCAATCGAAATGCTGCCCAGCCCGAGTTGTTTATGCACCAGCGGCAGCAGCGTCCCCAGCAACACCACCAGCATCGCGGCGACCAGCAAAACGTTGTTCGCTAACAACAGAGATTCCCGCGACCACAGCGCATTGTTTACGCGTGAGCGAACTTTGTGTCCACGCGCGGCAAACAGCAGCAGTGAACCACCAATCACCAGCACCATAAAGGCGAGGATAAACATACCGCGCGCAGGATCAGACGCAAACGCATGTACCGATACCAGCACACCGGAACGCACGAGGAAAGTCCCCAGCAGACACAGCGAGAAGGCACTGATTGCCAGAAGTAATGTCCACGCTTTGAAGCTGGCGCGTTGTTCAGTGACCGCCAGCGAGTGCATCAACGCAGTGCCAACCAGCCACGGCATAAACGAGGCGTTTTCTACCGGATCCCAGAACCACCAGCCGCCCCAGCCGAGTTCGTAATAGGCCCATGCGGAACCGAGCACAATGCCGAGCGTCAGGAAGATCCACGCCGCCAGCGTCCACGGGCGGGTAAAACGTGCGTAGGTGCTGTCCAGACGCCCACTCAGCAAAGAAGCAATGGCAAAAGCAAACGCCACCGAGAAACCGACGTAGCCCATATAGAGCAAAGGCGGATGGAAGATCAGCCCCGGATCCTGCAACAGTGGGTTAAGATCGCGCCCTTCAATCGGGAAGTTCGGCAACGTGCGTGAAAACGGGTTAGAGGTAAAGAGAATGAACAGCAAAAAGCCGACGCTAACCATCCCCATTATCGCCAGTACGCGCGCCACAATATCCAGTGGAATACGCTGGCTAAAAATCGCCACCGCAAACGTCCAGCCGCTCATCAGCAGCACCCACAGCAGTAGCGAGCCTTCATGCGCGCCCCAGGTAGCCGCCACGCGATACCACACCGGAAGCTGGGTATTGGAGTTGCTGGCAACATAGGTGACGGTAAAGTCGTTGACCACGAAAGCATTGACCAGCACCAGAAATGCGCCAGCTACAGACATAAACAGCAGCCAGGCAAACAAGCGGGAAGACGCCATCATGCGCGCGTCCCCGCGCGCCACGCCCCATAGCGGATACACGGACAGCAGCAGCGCAATCCCTAGCGCCAGGCACAGCAGTCCGTTACCAATTTCCGGCATCATGATGCTGGGTCCTTATAAACACTCGCCGGGCGACGGTGGTTAGCTTCCATCGCTTTTTCGACTTCTGGCGGCGTATAGTTTTCATCGTGTTTCGCCAGCACTTCTTTCGCGAGGATATGATTGCCTTTTTCCAGTTCGCCCTGCACCACAACGCCCTGCCCTTCACGGAACAGATCCGGCAAAATGCCTTCGTAAGAGACATCGACCGAACCTTCAGCGTCGTAAATGGTGAAGGTCACTTTCAGCGAATTGGGATCGCGCTGCACGCTACCCGGCATCACCATCCCGCCAACGCGCAGACGCTGCCCGACTTCCGGCATCTGTTGGGTTTCACGCTTGCCGTAGAGAATCTCCCCCGGCGTATAGAAAAGGTCGATATTCGAGCGCAGCGCATACAGCACCAGGCCAATCGTCAGCGCCAGCCCCGCCAGCACGGCACAGGCAATCCACAACCGATTTTTACGGCGAATATTCATGCAGCCTCCTGCTGTTGCGCAGCACGTAAACGCGCCTCACGCGCCCGCTGTTGCGCCACGCCACGCAGAATTGCGCGATGCTGCATCACCGAGTGCACGACCAAAACCACCAGCGGAATAACTGTCATCACCACCGCCAGCCAGACAAAAAAGGCGTAACCGCCCATTGCGAAAAATTCATTCCAGGAAGCAAATGCAGGGGTCATTTACGGCCTCTTTTCAGTATCAGTTCACTCACCCACGGACGGCGTTTTTCCATCAGCAAAATCAAATTACGCATCCGCATCAGCGTCAGCGTGGCGGACAGCAGCAGGAAGCCAAAAATCGACCAGCGTAGCGGCGAACGCATCGCCGGATCGATACTTTGCTGCATCCGCGTTGATCCCTGATGCAGGGTGTTCCACCACTCCACGGAGTAATGAATAATCGGCAGATTCACCACGCCAATCAGCACCAGAATACCTGCCGCACGGCCTGCCAGACGGCGGTCGTCGAAGGCGTGCCACAGGGCAATCACACCCACATACAGAAACAACAGCACCAGTTCAGAAGTCAGGCGTGCGTCCCATACCCACCAGGTGCCCCACATCGGTTTCCCCCACGCGGAACCGGTGACCAGGGCAATAAAGGTAAACACGGCACCAATGGGCGCCATCGCCGCCACCGCCAGGTTGGCCATTTTCATCTGCCAGACAAGGCCGATAAACGCCGCCACCGCCATTGAGGCATAAATGCCCATCGACCAGATCGCCGCAGGTACATGCAGATAGATAATGCGGTAGCTATTTCCCTGCTGATAATCAGCGGGGGCAAAGCCGAATCCCCAGATCCAGCCGACGGTAAGCACAACCACACTGGCGATTGCCAGCCACGGTATAAACCAGCCACAGATTTGGTACAGCCGTGGTGGGATCGCCAGTTGATGCAGTGTTTTCCACATAGTTTCGATACCAGACTTGAACAAAAATCAGTAATTCAGCGTTATTGAATGCTGATTCGTAACGCTGCCGCCGTCGCAAAAGGGCTTAATGTCGCGGTGCCTGCCAGCAACGCACCTAAAATTGCCAGATACCCGTCAACGGGCAAATGCATCGAAGCCGCGTCCATCGCGGCGGTGGCAAAGATGAGTAATGGGATAGTCAGCGGTAACACCAGAATGCTCAATAGCACGCCGCCGCGCTTAAGCCCCACCGTCAGCGCCACGCCCGGTGCGCCGAGAAAGCCAAGCGTAGGAGTTCCCAGCAGCAGCGTCAGCGCCATCACTTGCCAGCCATAAACGTCCATTCCCAGTAGCAATGCCACCAGAGGCGAGAGGATGAGTAACGGCAGACCGGTTACCATCCAGTGCGCCATCACCTTCGCCAGCACAACGGCGGGCAAGGGTAACGGCAACAACATCAATTGTTCAAGACTGCCGTCCTGCAAATCGTCACGGAACAGGCGCTCCAGCGCCAGCAGTGAAGAAAGCAGCGCCGCAACCCAGATAATGCCCGGTGCAATACGCGCCAGCAGCTGCGGCTCCGGACCAATACTGAGCGGAAAAAGGGTAATAACAATCTGGAAGAACCACAGCGGATTAGCGATTTCGGCGCTATGGCGAAACGCCACGCGCAGCTCAAGACGGAAAATGCGCCAGAACATCATGCGCCCCTCGTTTGCATCAGCGAAATGCGGCGGATTTTACTTTCAGCAACGTTGAGCGGCTGGTGGGTGGTCAGAATCACAATCCCCCCCTGCTCCGTATGCTGCGCCATTCGCTGGGTCAGACGATCGACGCCGTTAACGTCAATCGCGGTAAAAGGTTCGTCGAGGATCCACAACGTGGCACGGGTCAGCCACAGACGCGCCAGCGCCACGCGGCGTTGTTGCCCGGCAGAGAGTTGATTAACGGGAATATCTTCGAATCCGGCAAGCCCGGCCTGCGCCAGGGCTTTCAGACATTGTGCGGTATCGCCATCGCGATGATAAAAGTGCAGATTTTCTAACGCCGTCAGCCGGGTTTTGATCCCCGGCTGATGGCCTATCCATAACAGATTTTGATGGTAGCTGTCGCGTACCTGATGCAAGGGCTGCCCTTGCCAGAGAACGTCACCCGCATCAGGGCGAGACAATCCCGTCAGCAAACGGAGAAGCGTTGTCTTCCCCGCACCGTTGCTGCCGGTAATTTGTACCCACTCTCCTGCATTCAGCGTAAACGACAAACCACTAAATAAGATTCGTTCATCCCGCTCGCAAAGTAATTCTCTGGCTTCAAGCATACCCACGCAATAACCCTGTTAAAAACCTGTCTCGACTTCGCGCATATCGGGCAGCTTGTGCGCTATCCCTTTATGGCAATCAATACAGGTTTGCCCATCTTTCACCGCCTGGTCGTGCATCTTAGCGGCAACAGATTTCTGGGCGGTTGTATCCATATACTCGAAGTTGTGACAGTTACGGCACTCCTGCGAGTTATTGTCCTTCATGCGCCGCCACTCATTCTGTGCCATCGTCAGGCGATGAGCTTCAAATTTCTGCGGCGTGTCAATAACGCCAAAAATTTTACCATACAGCTCTTTACTTGCTTTGAGCTTGCGTATCATCTTTGGCACAAACTCGTGCGGAACGTGACAATCCGGGCAGGTCGCACGCACGCCGCTACGGTTGTTGTAATGCACGGAATCCATGTATTCCTGATACACCGTGTTACGCATTTCGTGGCAGCTAATGCAGAACTCTTCGGTATTGGCTTTTTCCATCCCGGTGTTAAAGCCGCCCCAGAAGACGATGCCGCCGACAAAACCGATCAACAGCAGCGTCCCCAGCGCCAGACGGCTGGGGGTACGCCACCATTTCCACAGGCGCTTAATCAGACCAGGTTTACGGTCAGAATTTCCCATAATAACCTCTTATTTCCCGTAACCTTTTGACGGGGTAAAGGTATTCCCCACGATTGGCGCGGTATCGGCCTGCGGCACGTGACATTGCAGACAGAAGTAACGACGCGGAGCCACTTCCGCGCCCACTTTGCCGTCGCTGTCCATAAAGTGAGTAGGACTGATACGCGGCGCGCCAGTGGTGCGATAACTTTCGACACCGTGGCACTGCAAGCAGCGGTTGGTATTGGTCGTTACCTGATAACCTTCAACGCTATGCGGGATCATTGGCGGCTGATTCACATAGTTCAGCGGCATCCGATCCTGCTCTTTTGGCATCCGAATGGCCCCTTCCTGCGTCCCGGATACTTCCGGCGACTGGCTAAAATCGACGCCATTAGCCGCCCAAACCGCGCCGCTCACCACCAGGGCCAGCATCGCCGTCCATTGACACAGCGCCTTCTTCAGGTCATGGCTTTTCATGATTTCGCTCCCGAACTCCATCGTGTAGTTATTGTAAATACATCCTCAGAACAGACATCCACGCAGCGACCGCACGTCATGCAATCGCGGCTGGTGACCTGCACCGGGCTTTGTTCATCCAGCACCGGGGCACGTAGCACATGCGGTTCCGGGCAAACATGAAAACAATCCATACAGCGGTTACATTTCTGCCGATCGGTTGCCGCAACGGTGATAGCGCCTTTGCTACCCAGCACGCCATACAGCGCGCCAACCGGACAAATGTGCCCGCACCAGCCGTGTTCAACGACCAGTAGATCAAATAAAAACAGTGCGAGAATAAGCAGCGCGCCGCTGCCGAATCCCATTACCAGGCTGCGCCCCATCAAGGAAACGGGGTTGATCCATTCCCAGATGAGCGTGCCAGTTAAGGCCGATCCCACCAGAATGATCACCAACAGCACGTAGCGAATGTGGCGAGGGATCGTCGCAGACTGATTGAGCTCAAAGCGCCTGCGTAACCAGTTCGCTAAGTCGGTAATTGGGTTCAGCGGGCAGACCCAGCTACAAAATAATCGCTTTCCTGCCAGGGCGTAGAGCACGGTGATAATCACCGCACCGGTCAGCGCCACCGTGGCAGGCAGATGACCGCTGGCAAGGCTTTGCAGCGTCATCAGTGGATCGGTCAGCGGAACGGTGTCGAATAACAGGCTACTGCTGTAGTTGCCGTGCAAGATCCACACACCAAACCACGGACCACTCAAAAACATCCCCAGCACGAAGAACTGACAAAGGCGACGTAACACCAGCCAACGGTGGCTGCGCCACCAGCCTTTTTTCGCCAGCGCCTCGCGCCCGGCGTCACGTTTACGATTTGCCATTGTTCCCCTCCAGCCAGCCGAAGCGGTAATGGTGACCTAACTCCCCTTTCGCCAGTGACAGCGGTAACACCTTGATTGCCGGTTGTTCCAGCACGCACACTTTTTCGCACTTACCGCAGCCGGTACAGGCGTCGCTGTGAACCGTCGGCAGAAAGCGGGCGTGCTTACCGGTACGCGTGTTGCGCTCCAGCTCCAGGGTGATGGCCTCATCAATTTTCGGGCATTCGCGATAACAAACATCGCAGCGCAGCCCCTGAAAGTTGAGACAGTTTTCCTGGTCCACCAGCACCGCCAGCCCCATCCGCGCGTCGTCGATCGATTCGATCTCACGATCCAGCGCACCGCTCGGGCACACTTTGGCGCACGGAATGTCCTCACACATTTCGCAAGGAATATCCCGTGCGACAAAATATGGCGTGCCCGCCGACAGGCCAGAAGCCAGCGTCGCCAGTTTTAAGGTGTCATAAGGGCAAGCCTGAACACACTGACCGCAACGCACACAGGCACTGGCAAAGGCGTTCTCGTTTATGGCTCCGGGCGGGCGCAACCGCACGCCAGATGCGCGTGCGGTTTGCTGTTGTAACCCCAGCGCCACACCCACGGCAGCCAGCCCGCCTGCTGTGCGAACGACATCGCGCAGAAAGCGGCGGCGACCATTTTGAGGTTTCGCTGACCGGGACATAATGGCTTACACCTTCTCCAGTTTGACCGCGCACTTCTTGAAGTCCGTCTCTTTCGAGAGCGGATCGGTCGCATCCAGCGTCAGTTTGTTAACCAGCTGTGCGGCGTCGAAGAACGGCATGTACACCAGGCCCTGCGGCGGACGGTTACGACCGCGCGTTTCAACAATCGAGATCACTTCGCCACGGCGAGAAACCACTTTCACTTTGTCGCCACGGCGCAGATCGCGCGCTTTCGCATCCAACGGGTGAATAAACAGGACCGCTTCCGGGAAGGCACGGTGCAGTTCCGGCACACGGCGAGTCATACTGCCGGTGTGCCAGTGCTCCAGGACGCGTCCGGTAGAGAGCCACAGATCGTACTCTTCATCCGGTGCTTCCGCCGCCGGTTCGAACGGCAGTGCGAAGATCACCGCTTTGCCATCCGGTTTACCGTAGAACTTATAGCCTTCGCCCGCTTTCACGTACGGGTCGTTACCTTCGCTGTAACGCCACTGCGTTTCTTTACCGTTCACCACCGGCCAGCGCAGACCGCGCGCTTTGTGGTAGTCATCGAACGGTGCCAGATCGTGACCGTGACCGCGACCAAACCATGCGTACTCTTCGAACAGCCCTTTTTGCAGATAGAAGCCCAGCTCGCGGGATTCATCGTTCAGCTGATCTTCCGCCAGTTCGGATACCGGGAATTTGCTCACTTCGGGGGTGGCATACAGAACTTCGTACAGCGTTTTGCCGCGCAGTTCCGGTTTCTTCGCCAGCAGCTCTTCCGGCCATACTTCTTCGGTTTTGAAGCGGCGGGAGAACTGAACTAACTGCCAGAGATCCGATTTTGCTTCGCCCGGTGCCTGTACCTGTTGACGCCAGAACTGAGTACGGCGTTCGGCGTTACCGTAAGCGCCCTCTTTCTCTACCCACATCGCCGTTGGCAGGATCAAGTCGGCTGCCAGTGCACTGACTGTCGGATATGGATCGGAGACGATGATAAAGTTGCGCGGATCGCGCCAGCCCGGCATACGCTCTTCATTAATGTTCGGCCCGGCCTGCATGTTGTTGGTACACATAGTCCAGTAAACATTCAGCTTGCCGTCTTTCAGCGCACGGTCTTGTGCTACCGCATGCAGACCGATTTTCGCCGGAATGGTGCCGCTCGGGATATTCCACTTCTTCTCGCAGATATCACGGTGTTTCTCGTTAGTCACCACCATGTCCGCAGGCAGACGGTGAGCAAAGGTGCCCACTTCACGCGCAGTACCACACGCGGAAGGCTGCCCGGTCAGGGAGAACGGACCGCAACCCGGCTGAGAAATTTTGCCGGTCAGCAGGTGCAGGTTGTAGACCAGGTTGTTGGCCCACACGCCACGAGTATGCTGGTTGAAGCCCATCGTCCAGTAGGAGATGACTTTCTTGTTCGGATCGGCATACAGCTGCGCCAGTTGTTCTAACTGGTCTTTCGGTACGCCGGTCATTTCAGCGGTTTTTTCCAGCGTATACTCAGCAACGAAGGCTTTGTAATCTTCAAAGCTCATCGGTTCGGAGGCGTCAGAACCTGGATTCTTCGCTGCTTTTTCCAGCGGATGGGTCGGACGTAAACCGTAGCCGATGTCCGTCGCCCCTTTACGCAGGTTAACGTGTTTGCTAAAGAAGTCCTGATTTATCGCATTGTTTTGAATGATATAGTTGGCGATATAATTCAGGATCACCAGGTCGGACTGTGGCGTAAAGATGATGCCGTTATCCGCCAGCTCGAAGCTACGATGCTGGTAGGTAGAAAGCACCGCCACGGTGACGTTCTGGTTAGAGAGACGACGGTTGGTGATGCGCGACCAGAGGATCGGGTGCATCTCCGCCATGTTCGCGCCCCACAGCACAAAAGCGTCAGCCTGTTCGATATCGTCATAGCAGCCCATCGGCTCATCCATACCAAAGGTACGCATAAAGCCAACTACTGCCGACGCCATACAGTGACGCGCGTTCGGGTCGATGTTGTTAGAACGGAAGCCCGCTTTAAACAGCTTGGAGGCGGCATAACCTTCCCAGATAGTCCACTGACCAGAACCGAACATACCGATCGATTCCGGCCCTTTTTCTTTCAGGGCGGTTTTGAATTTCTCTTCCATCACATCGAAAGCCTGATCCCAGGTGATTGGGGTAAATTCGCCTTCTTTGTCATATTTACCGTTTTTCATACGCAGCAGCGGCTGCGTCAAACGGTCTTTACCGTACATGATTTTGGGCAGGAAATAGCCCTTAATGCAGTTCAGGCCACGGTTAACCGGTGCGTCTGGGTCGCCCTGACAGGCCACCACACGCCCCTGCTGCGTTCCGACCAGAACGCCGCAACCAGTACCGCAGAAACGGCACGGCGCTTTATCCCATTTAATGGCTTCTTGCTGACCAACAACGGCGCGGGCAACGCCCGGCACGCTGAGACCGGCAGCCGCCGCAGCGGCCGCAACGGCGTTAGCTTTCATAAAGCTACGACGACTGAGTTTCATGGTGTTTCCTCACCTTGCTCTTCCTGCTGGTGATAAACCAGCGACACCGCCAGCACGCCCTCTACGTTGCGTACTGACTCAATGGTTTGGATCAGCGTTTCGCTGTCTTCTGCTTCCACCACCACAATCAACTGACCGCTCGGCGCGTCGCTGACAGCGACTTCACAGCCGGGAAAGGCGTTCAGTTGGGTGCTGATGTCTGAAATTCGTTCGCTTTTGGCCTGCACGACCAGGCTGCAAACTTGCCAGTTAGTGTGCATGGAGATACTCCGCAGTTATGGCTGATACCGGACAGCTGGCTGCACATGCTCCACATCCGTTGCAAAGTTGGCTATTAAGTTGCGGCTGGTAGATCCCGGAGAGCGTCGGGCGAAAGATAATTGCCATTGGCTCGCAGCTATCCTGACAGCGGCGGCATTCAACTGTTTGATACGCCAGGCACGCCTCCCCGATGGTGAACAGCAAATCCCAGGCCCTGGTGTGGCGCGGAGAAAATAGCGATTCGGGGCAAGCCTGCGCGCAGGCGTAACAGAAGCTGCACTCGTTATTTTTGAAATTAACGCTCGGATAACCACCCGCGCCGCGTTCAAGAATGTTGTTTTCACAAGCATTAATACAGGCGTCGCAGCGGGTGCAATGGTTAAGAAAATGAGATTCATCACCGGACCAGGGCGGACGGATACCGTTACTGGCTTTACGCCAGCGACCAGTCAGTATGCCCCGACGGGATGCATCAATCTTCACATTGACCTTCCATCATTAACGCGCTCTGAAAGCTGAGAGCGACCAAATAAACCGCATAATTAATAAGCCATTTTTATAGCCGCTAAGATATTAAAGGATGTGTCAAAGATGCATACCCCGATCGGGGTAAAACCTGTAGCAGGATCAAAAGAGTGGTGGGAAGAGTGGCAAAAACGAGCTTTTGCTCACATTTCAAATGGTTATAAACACATTTATATAGCGATTAATTCACCAGAGATATTTCAGCTGGTTTCTTCTCTCATTAGCATTTAACACTAAAAGAGCAGGTAAAATTGTCTGAATGTTCTTTCAGTTATTCATAAAGCAAATTAATAAATCTGATGAATATGTTAACCTTCAGCGACATCCTCGGTGAAAACCTATAAATGAAGAAGGAAAACAAATGAAGACCATTCTACCTGCAGTGCTGTTTGCCGCTTTCGCCGCAACCTCAGCCTGGGCGGCAGACAGCGTCCAGCCACTGGAAAAAATCGCCCCTTATCCACAAGCTGAAAAAGGCATGAAGCGTCAGGTGATTCAGTTAACCCCGCAAGAAGATGAATCTACCCTGAAAGTAGAACTGTTAATCGGTCAGACGCTGGAAGTCGATTGCAACCTGCATCGTCTCGGCGGAAAGCTGGAAAGCAAAACGCTGGAAGGCTGGGGCTATGATTATTATGTCTTTGATAAAGTAAGCTCGCCGGTTTCCACGATGATGGCCTGCCCGGATGGCAAGAAAGAGAAGAAATTTGTCACCGCGTATCTGGGCGATGCTGGAATGCTGCGTTACAACAGCAAGCTGCCGATCGTGGTGTATACGCCAGACAACGTGGATGTGAAGTACCGGGTCTGGAAGGCGGAAGAGAAAATTGACAACGCGGTAGTTCGCTAAACTGCTGTGAGGTGCGGCACCCCGTAGGCCGAATAAGACGGTTACGCCGCATCCGACATCTAACGCCCGAGCCGGTTGCCTGATGCGACGCTGAAGCGTCTTATTAGCATACGCCACATCCGGCATCCCATGCCGGATGTGGCACATCATTACAACGCAATATCCGCCACTTCTTTTTGAACGGGTTGCGGTTTCAACTGCGGTTTTGGCGTATTGTCTGCCGCCTGCGGCTTGTCGTATTTCAGCCCCAGCACTTCGCTGGTGTACTGCAACTCGCGTTCTGTTGCCGCTACATCACCGTTCAGCTTACGTCCATAAGACGGAACGATCGCTTTCAACGTTGCCTGCCATTGCGGGCTGGAAACGCGATCGCCAAATACTTTTTCCAGCAGATTCAACATAATCGGCGCGGCGGTTGACGCCCCTGGCGATGCCCCCAAGAGCGCGGCAATGGTTCCTTGCTGGTCACTGACCACTTCGGTACCCAGACGCAGTACACCACCTTTCTCGGCATCACGCTTGATAATCTGCACACGCTGCCCCGCTTGCCACAAACGCCAGTCCTCTTTTTTCGCTTGCGGATAGTACTCTTTCAACGCTTCAAAACGATCCTCTTCACTCAACATCACCTGACTTACCAGATATTTCACCAGATCGAAATTATCCAGCCCGACGTGCATCATCGGCATCACGTTAGAGGTGGTGGTGGAACTCATCAGATCCCACAATGAACCGTTTTTGAGGAATTTGGTTGAGAAGGTGGCAAATGGCCCAAACAGCACTACGCGTTTACCGTCCAGCACACGGGTATCGATATGCGGAACCGACATCGGTGGTGCGCCAACGGATGCTTTACCGTAAACTTTCGCCAGATGGTGATTAACCACGTCCGGGTTTTCCGAAACAAGGAACTGTCCGCCCACCGGGAAACCGGCGTAGTCTTTCGCTTCCGGAATCCCCGATTCCTGTAACAGCTTCAGCGCCGCACCGCCCGCGCCGATAAAGACAAATTTGGCACGAATGTTCTGTGCAGTGCCGTTTTTCAGATCGGCAACGGTGACGGTCCAGGTGTTATCGTCATTACGTTTGAGAGCGCGGACTTCACTGCTGAGTTGCAGCGAGAAGTTAGACTTCTTCTGCAAGGAAGCTATTAACTGGCGGGTGATCTCGCCGTAGTTCACATCGGTACCAATTTCCGTACGCGTGGCTGCCACTTTCTGTTGCGGATCGCGCCCTTCCATCACTAACGGTGCCCACTCTTTGATCTGCGCGTGATCTTCAGAGTAACGCATACCGCGAAACAGCGAACTTTGTTGCAATGCCGCGTAACGGGCGCGCAGGAAATTGACGTTATCCTCACCCCAGACAAAGCTCATGTGCGGAACGGTATTGATAAATGAACGCGGAGTACGCAGCACGCCGCGCTCGACCTGGTGCGCCCAGAACTGGCGGGAAATCTGGAATGCTTCATTAATGGCGACTGCTTTTTCAATACTGATGCTGCCATCGGCGTTTTGCGGGGTGTAATTGAGTTCCATCAGCGCAGAATGCCCGGTTCCGGCGTTGTTCCAGCCGTTCGAACTCTCCTGCGCAACCCCCTCCAGGCGCTCCACCATGGTCATCGACCACTCTGGCTCCAGCTCGCGTAAATAAGTCCCCAATGTGGCGCTCATAATGCCGCCGCCAATCAACAGTACATCAGTTTCCTGCTCCTCGGACGCTTTCGCTTTTGCCGCCATCGAAACGGCATTAAGCCCCACGGCCATCGAGAAGAGCATGGCAGTCACTTTTTTCATCTTGTTAATGCCTTACTTTTAGTCGCTTTATTGCAGGTGAGATTTGCGCGGCATCAACGGTAACACTTAAGTAACAACATTTAAATAATGTTTATAAATTATATTCTAATTTTAGAAACATTATAATTTCGTTGATTAATTATAGGGTTATTAGAAACGAAGGGATTTTTAGAATATTGACCTGGCGGCAGCAGTCCGCCAGGTCAGCGTCGAAATATTATGCCGTCCGGGCAACGGCATCACGCGAAGCAGCATCGCGCTCTTCGCCCGTCAGCTCGCTAAGTTGCCCACTGCGCATCTCCAGCAGGCGGTCAGCGTGGATAAAGTAATGATCGTCATGACTAATGGCGAATATGGTTTTACCCATTTCCTGCATCAGCGGCAACAGTACCTGATAAAACTCACGACGGAAATGCGGGTCCTGATCCGCCGCCCATTCATCAAGCAGAATAATATCTCGTTCTTCTGCCAAAGCCAGCAACAGCGCCACGCGTTTTTTCTGGCCTTTCGATAACCTGAGGTTAAGAATACGCCCGTTATTTAACTCAAGCTTATGAGCCATTTTCAGTTGTGCCAGCCACTTCTCAACCAGTTGTGGATTAGCCGGTTTTCCCTCTGGCCCCAGCAACTGATCAAACAGCCAGACATCGGTAAACACTGCCGAAAACAGTTTGCGATAATCTTCCGGTTGTTCGCCGCTGACAGGTTTGCCATCCAGCAAGATTTCGCCGCTTTGTGGCTGATACAAGCCCGTCAGCAACATCGCCAGCGTCGATTTTCCGCTACCGTTGCCGCCAATCAGAAACAGCAGTTCGCCACGTTTGATGGTGAGGTTAATCGGCCCAACGGAAAACGCGTTATCCTGATAGCTAAACGTCACGTTACGCAATTCCAGTGTTTGCCAGTTGGGAAACGCCTGCGGGCGCGGAAATTCCGCTTTGAAAGGCGCGAGTGCGAATTTGTTCAGCTTGTTAAACGCCACCTGCGCCGTCAGCAGCGTCGGCAATGCGCCAACCGCCGAAAGCAGCGGTGTACGCAGGAATAACAGCGTCAACGAATAGGTCGCGGCAACGTTGGTATCAGCCCAACCGAGACTGTTCGCCATCCAGAACACCAGGCCGATTGCGCCCAACATCATGATGTTTGACCAGTTCACGGCGCTAAGATGGAAGGTGTCTGCGCGGATAATATGGTGGCGATACTCTTGCGCATCGGGGATGTAGAGGTTGTTAAACACATACTCGGCGCGTTCCCGGTTCAGAGTCAGCTCTTTGCGCCCTTCGAGTACGGTTTGAAAATCCGTGTACAGCTTGTCTTCGGTTTCACGCAAGGTCGCCATATGTTTGTACACCCGCGCCACCAGCACAAAACCGCCCCAGATGGTGACCGCCATCCAGGTAGCCGTTACCAGCAACATTTTGCCCGACAGCATCCACAAATACGCCGCTGAACCGATAGTGAGAATGATCCCCTGCACCAGTTCCGGCAGACGCACAAAAGCAATGGTGATATTGCGCACATCGCTGGTTAACCCCGCCAGCAACGAGGCGCTACCGAGTTGTTCAATGCGCTCGACGTGGGTATCCAGAATCCGCTTGATAAATTCACTACGCAGTCGGTAAACGAAGTGATGCCCCAAAGTGGTGAGCGCCAGTTGCGATCCGAGAGTGACTGCCATCAACAGCAGCAATAATCCCAGAAACTCCGGCAACACCAGCAGACTGGTATCCGCCGTTTCGATAAGGCGCTGATTGATAAAAGCAATTAAGCCAATGCCTAATGCCGCACTGGCGAGGCTTAGCGCCATCACACTGATAAATGGCCAGCGATACTGCCGCCAGACAAGTACAAGAAGTTCCATGCAGAAAACCCGGACAATAAATTACAGCCCGCAGTTTAAACATCTTCGCGCGCACAGCAATAATAATTCTTATTTTTATTCTTTTTTACCTGCCTGCCGGAATGTCAGGTTGTAGCGGCAGTCGCCGGTGAGTGGATGAAACCCCGCTTTCAGCGGTTGAATGCCATGATAAAACAGCCGCGACTCACCGCCCCACACCACCACATCACCATGTTCCAACAACAATCGTTTGAGCGGATCATTTCGTTTCAGGCCGCCAAATTGAAAAATCGCGGGTAAGCCCAGAGAAACAGAAACAATTGGCGCGCGCAGATCCGGTTCGTCTTTATCCTGATGCAGCGACAGTTTCGCGCCAGGAGCGTAGCGGTTGATAAGACAGGCATCTGGCAGGAAATCTGGATAGCCCGCCGCCGTAGCCGCACGTTGACATAAATAATGAAAGCTTTGTGGCATGGCGGGCCACGGTTTATTTGTTTGCGGATCGATGGGCGAATAGAGATAGCCCTGCCGATTGGTCGTCCAGCCCAGATGCCCGCAGTTGGTCATCGCCACCGACATGGTATATCCGCCAGGTGTGACCATCTGGCGAAACGGCGACTGGCTGGCAACGTCATTAATATCGCGGATTAGTTGCTCCGCAGCGTTAAAAGCAAAACGCCGTAAAATTACCGCACCAGCCGCCAGTGGCTCTTGCCACGGTTCAGCATCGGCAAACAGATCCAACATTACCTCTCCTCATTTTCAGCTTCGCGGCGCAGCAGTTGCGCTTTACGCGACACGCCCCAGCGGTAACCGGAAAGTGTGCCATCACCACGGACCACTCGATGACAGGGTATTACGATAGCCAGCTTGTTGGCGGCACAGGCGCTGGCAACGGCCCGTACCGCTTTCGGTTTGCCGATGGCGTTAGCCAGTTGCTGATAACTGACGGTTTCACCGCAAGGTATCGTGCGCAGTGCCTGCCAGACTTGTTGCTGAAAAGCAGTGCCGCGAATATCCAGCGGTAACGTCAGCGGCGTATCGCGTTGATTGAGGCTGGCGATCACGTCACGCACATGTTGTTGAAACGTCAGATCGGCAGGCGCGTTGTCGGCAGCGGGAAACATCTGCTGCAACTCGCTGATTAGTGTCGCGTCATCATCGCCCAGCAATATCGCGCAAATCCCCCGCTCGCTTTCTGCCACCAGGCAACGACCCAGCTCACAATCAGCCAGTGCATAACGCACAGCCAGGTTTTCGCCACCGTGACGAAATTGTTTAGCCGTCATGCCCAGCGTTTCATCGGCTTTACGGTAGTAACTGCTGCCGTCGGGGAATCCGGCATTGAGAATCGCCTGAGTCACGCTCTCCCCTTTTGCCAGAGACTCCCGCAATCGGCGAGCACGCCAGGCCTGCTGCCAGGCTTTCGGCGTCATTCCGGTAGTCGCTTTAAACAATCTATGCAAATGGAACGGACTCATCGCCACCTGTTCGGCTAAGGCTTCCAGCGTTACAGGCGTTTCCTGTTCCAGCAGTCGACACGCGTGGGTGATTTTATCCAACCGATGTTGCTGGGCATTGGCTTTATCAGGTTGGCAGCGTTTGCAGGGGCGAAATCCGGCGGCGAGTGCCTCGCTGGCATTTGCGTAGAAGGAGACATTTTCCCGCAAGGCATGTCTGGCGCGGCAAGACGGACGGCAAAAGATGCCTGTGGTGCGCACGGCGAAGACAAATTCGCCGTCGGCGTTTGGGTCGCGGGCTAAGACAGATTGCCAGCGTTGATCGTCAGTTAAGCGTGTGGCGTTGTTCATAATCAGCTCCCTGGTTAAGGATAGCCTTTAGTCTGCCCGGTCACCATTGCGCAAAAACCAACAATCTTGCGCTTTAATTTTTTTCGCTGATAAGGAAGCTTTTAAACTGCGGCGACATCCAGGTTTTAAAGCTATCGCCCTCTTTGGTGATCATATAAACCGCCAGCCCTTCCCGGCGAACAACCTCTTTGGCTTTCTCCGGCCCCAGTACCATCAAGCCGGTATCCCAGGCGTCGGCTTCCAGCGCCGTCGGGGCAATCACCGTCACGGATACCAGATTGTGTTCAATGGGACGCCCGGTTTGCGGATCAATAACATGGGAAAGGCGTTTGCCGTCCAGCTCGTAATAGTTGCGATAGCTGCCAGAAGTGCTGATACCGTGACCATTGATGTCAACCACGGCCTGAACCGCGTTCTCTTTATCGGTCGGTTTTTGGATCGCCACCCGCCACGGCTGCCCTTCGCCGTTCATGCCACGGCTGTTCAGCGCGCCGCCCACCGACACCAGATAGCGGGAAAGCCCTTCCTGCTCCATTAAGCGTGCCAGATGATCTGCCGCATAACCTTCGCCGACGGTGGAAAGATCGACATATAAGTCCGGCAGATCTTTTTGCAGATATTGCTGATGTGACTGATTAATGACCGTCAGATGCTGTAACCCAGTTTTGGCTTTCATCGCGTCGATCTGTTCCTGGTTCGGGATTTGTACCGGCTGTTGTTCCGGGCCAAAGCCCCACAGATTCACCAGCGGCCCGACAGTAATATCCATCGCGCCATCGGTTTTGGTGCCAATGCGCAGCGAGGTGGTGATGATATCGGCCATCGCTTCACTTACCGGCCACAGCGACAAACTTTTCGAGTCGTTAAAGCGCATCAGCGCGGAGTCTTTTTTATAGGTCGAAAGCAGCTGATCGTCGGCGTCCAGCTGGGTCTGAATCTTCTCTTTAAGTTCAGCACTGCGTTTGGCATCAAGGCCAGGGATGCTGGCACGCCAGAAGGTTCCCATCGTTTTGCCTTCAAGAACGGTAACTTCAGTAGCGTGGGATTTGGCGGGTTGTGTTTTTTGATCGCAACCAACAAAGAAGAGCGCGGCAGCCAGCAATGCCACGCGGGTAAAGCTTATTTCCATACGTGATTATCCTCATGCGAACGGTCGCAAGAGTACACCAAAAAACTGCGTTTGTACGCTGAAAACAATGAAAAAAGGGCCCGCAGGCCCTTTGTTCGATATAAATCGAGATTAGAACTGGTAAACCAGACCCAGAGCCACGATGTCATCAGTGTTGATGCCAGCAGCGCGGGTGAACTGGTTGTCGTCCAGCAGGTTGATTTTGTAGTCAACGTAGGTGGACATGTTTTTGTTGAAGTAGTAGGTAGCACCAACATCAACATATTTCAGGATATCTTCGTCGTCGTAGTTACGACCAGCAACGACACCCAGGTTTTTACCTTTAGACTGCAGGTATGCTACAGACGGACGCAGACCGAAGTCGAACTGGTACTGAGCAACAGCTTCGAAGTTCTGTGCTTTGTTCGCCCAACCCAGAGAACCTACGCGAGTTGCGTTGTAGGTCTGGGTGTACTGAGCAGCCAGGTAGATGTTGTTAGCGTCGTATTTCAGACCACCAGTGTAGGTTTCAGCACGGTCGCCGTTACCGATGTAAGCAGCGCTGTTCTGATCATCAGTACGTTTGGAGCTGGAAACTGCAGCACCGATACCGAAGCCTTCGTAATCATAAGTGATAGAACCGCCAACGCCGTCGCCGTTCTGACGCAGAGCACCACGACCGTTGTTGGTCATGCCTTCGCCGCTTACGCTACCGTTTTTACCCTGGTACTGAACAGCAAAGTTCAGACCGTCAACCAGACCGAAGAAGTCGGTGTTACGGTAGGTCGCGAAGCCGTTACCACGCTGCTGCATGAAGTTGTCAGAACCGTAAGTGTCGCCACCGAATTCTGGCAGTACGTCGGTCCAGGAAGTTACGTCGTAAACAACGCCGTAGTTACGACCGTAGTCGAAAGAACCAACGTCCTGGAATTTCAGACCAGCGAATGCCACACGGGTCCAGGAGTTTTCTTTGTTGTCTTCAGAGGTATTGCCCTGGATCTGATATTCCCACTGGCCGTAACCGGTCAGCTGGTCAGTAACCTGAGTTTCGCCTTTGAAACCAAGACGTACATAGGTCTGGTCGCCGTCTTCTGACTTGTTGTCAGAGAAATAGTGCAGGCCGTCTACTTTACCGTACAGATCTAATTTGTTGCCGTCTTTGTTGTAAACTTCAGCAGCGTTTGCTGCGCCTGCTACCAGCAGAGCTGGGACCAGGAGGGACAGTACTTTAACTTTCATGTTATTAACCCTCTGTTATATGCCTTTATTTGCTTTTTTATGCCACTGCATACTGATTAACCCTCATTAATCAGTCGGCAAGTCCATTCTCCCCAAAAATGCAGAATAATCCAACACGAATATGATACTAAAACTTTTAAGATGTTTCATTTATCGCTATAGATGTTTCAAAATGTAAATATGATGGAACTTTTTAAGATTCTTGATGATTGGCGAAATAAGCACCTAACATCAAGCAATAATAATTCAAAGGTAAAATCAATAACTTATTCTTAAGTACTTGATAGCACTGAATGCCAAAACAAAATCTTCACTCGCAACTAAAATATGTCTCGCTATCATCATTAACTTTATTTATTACCGTCATTCATTTCTGAATGTCTGTTTACCCCTATTTCAACCGGATGCCTCGCATCCGGTTTTTTTTACCCTTCTTTACACAACTTTTATTTTTTTGTACTACCGCTAGAAAATTATAACGCTTGTTAATAATTTCACAAAAATTTAACAAGATATAATTCCCGCCATCTTTTCTTTATCCGTAATTAATTTCGCTCTTCTTTTTGCAGATTATTTGTACAGCAGAATGCGGTGTGTACATCTATTTCCCATCGGGCAGAACGAGACATATCGTTGAGGAATAGAGAATCATCTATCGGGTAATAGTCTGGAATTTCGCACTGTACCCTTTATACTGCCCTATCACTTCGCGAAGTTTTAACAGGTCATAAACACGAATGCGTCAGAAAGAGACAACGGCCACGACCCGCTTTTCACTCCTACCGGGGAGCATTACCCGCTTCTTTTTACTGTTGATCATTGTGTTGCTGGTGATGATGGGTGTAATGGTACAAAGCGCAGTCAACGCCTGGCTGAAAGATAAAAGCTACCAGATTGTCGACATTACTCATGCTATACAAAAGCGCGTCGATACCTGGCGTTACGTGACCTGGCAGATCTACGACAACATCGCTGCAACGACTTCACCTTCCACCAGTGAAAGTTTGCAAGAGACGCGTCTGAAACAGGATGTCTACTATCTGGAAAAACCGCGTCGCAAAACAGAAGCCCTGATCTTTGGTTCTCACGACAACTCAACGCTTGAGATGACCCAACGAATGTCTACTTATCTGGACACATTATGGGGCGCAGAAAATGTACCGTGGTCGATGTATTATCTGAACGGGCAGGATAACAGCCTGATTCTTATCTCGACCCTGCCGTTAAAAGATCTCACCTCCGGATTTAAAGAATCGACTGTCAGTGACATTGTTGATTCTCGTCGCGCGGAGATGCTGCAACAGGCTAACGCCCTGGATGAACGTGAAAGTTTTTCTAACCTGCGCCGTCTTGCCTGGCAGAACGGTCATTATTTTACCTTGCGTACAACCTTTAACCAGCCGGGACATCTGGCAACGGTGGTTGCATTTGATCTGCCTATTAATGATCTAATCCCGCCAGGGATGCCGCTGGATAGCTTCCGTCTTGAACCAGAAGCAGGTACTGCGGGTAACAATAATAATGAGAAAGAAGCAACGGATAGCGTCAGCATTAACTTTAATAGTTCGAAGATTGAAATCTCTTCGGCGCTCAACTCCACCGATATGCGGCTGGTCTGGCAGGTTCCTTACGGCACTTTACTGCTGGATACATTGCAAAATATTCTGCTGCCACTGCTGCTGAACATTGGTTTGCTGGCGCTGGCGCTTTTTGGTTACACCACCTTTCGCCATTTTTCCGGGCGCAGCACAGAAAGCGTTCCCAGTACCGCAGTGAATAACGAACTGCGTATCTTGCGGGCAATAAATGAAGAGATTGTGTCACTGCTGCCACTCGGTCTGCTGGTTCACGATCAGGAATCGAATCGCACAGTTATCAGCAATAAGATTGCCGACCATCTGCTGCCGCATTTGAATCTGCAAAACATCACCACCATGGCAGAACAGCATCAGGGGATTATTCAGGCGACCGTCAATAACGAGCTGTATGAAATTCGCATGTTCCGCAGCCAGATAGCGCCGCGTACGCAAATCTTCATCATTCGCGATCAGGATCGCGAGGTGCTGGTGAACAAGAAACTCAAGCAGGCGCAGCGTCTGTACGAGAAAAACCAGCAGGGCCGGATGGCCTTTATGCAAAACATTGGTGATGCGCTGAAAGAACCCGCACGGTCACTGGCGGAAAGTGCGGCTAAACTCAACTCCCCGGAAAGCAAACAACTGGCAAATCAGGCTGATGTGCTGGTGCGCCTGGTCGATGAAATTCAGCTAGCGAACATGCTTGCGGACGATAGCTGGAAGAGCGAGACCGAGCTTTTCTCCGTACAGGATTTAATCGATGAAGTGGTTCCTGCTGTGCTACCGGCAATGAAGCACAAAGGCCTGCAACTACTGATTAACAATCATCTGAAAGCACACGATATGCGCCGTGGCGATCGCGATGCTTTACGCCGTATTTTGCTGCTGTTGATGCAATATGCCGTCACCTCAACGCAACTGGGGAAAATTACCCTTGAGGTTGATCAGGATGAATCCTCTGACGAACGTCTGACTTTCCGCATTCTGGACACCGGAGACGGTGTAAGCATTCATGAAATGGATAATTTACACTTCCCGTTCATCAACCAGACCCAAAGCGATCGCTATGGCAAGGCGGACCCGTTGGCATTCTGGTTGAGTGATCAACTGGCGCGAAAACTGGGCGGTCATTTAAATATTAAAACGCGGGACGGGCTTGGTACACGCTACTCCGTGCATATCAAAATGCTGCCTGCAGACCCGGACGTTGAAGAGGAAGAGGAACGTTTACTGGATGATGTCACCGTGATGGTGGATGTAACTTCCACAGAAATTCGGAATATTGTCACTCGCCAGTTAGAAAATTGGGGTGCAACCTGTATCACACCCGATGAAAGATTAATTAGTCAGGATTATGATATCTTTTTAACGGATAATCCGTCTAATCTTACTGCCTCTGGCTTGCTTTTAAGCGATGATGAGTCTGGCGTACGGGAAATTGGGCCTGGTCAATTGTGCGTCAACTTCAATATGAGCAATGCTATGCAGGAAGCGGTCTTACAATTAATTGAAGTGCAACTGGCGCAGGAAGAGGTGACAGAATCGCCTATGGGTGGAGATGAAAATGCACAACTCCATGCCAGCGGCTATTATGCGCTCTTTGTAGACACAGTACCGGATGATGTTAAGAGGCTATATACTGAAGCAGCAACCAGTGACTTTGCTGCATTAGCCCAAACGGCTCATCGTCTTAAAGGCGTGTTTGCCATGCTAAATCTGGTACCCGGCAAGCAGTTATGTGAAACGCTGGAACATCTTATTCGCGAGAAGGATGTCCCAGGAACAGAAAAATACATCAGCGACATTGACAGCTATGTCAAGAGCTTGCTGTAGCAAGGTAGCCTATTACATGAACAATATGAACGTAATTATTGCCGATGACCATCCGATAGTACTGTTCGGTATTCGCAAATCACTTGAACAAATCGAGTGGGTGAATGTTGTCGGCGAATTTGAAGATTCCACAGCACTGATCAACAACCTGCCGAAACTGGATGCGCACGTGTTGATTACCGATCTCTCCATGCCTGGAGATAAATACGGTGACGGGATCACCTTGATCAAATACATCAAGCGTCATTTCCCAAGCCTGTCGATCATTGTTCTGACCATGAACAACAACCCGGCAATTCTTAGCGCGGTACTGGATCTGGATATCGAAGGGATCGTCCTGAAGCAAGGCGCGCCTACGGATCTGCCAAAAGCCCTCGCCGCGCTGCAAAAAGGCAAGAAATTTACCCCAGAAAGCGTATCTCGTCTGCTGGAGAAAATCAGCGCCAGTGGTTACGGCGACAAGCGTCTCTCACCTAAAGAGAGTGAAGTACTGCGCCTGTTTGCAGAAGGTTTCCTGGTTACCGAGATTGCTAAAAAGCTCAACCGTAGCATCAAAACCATCAGCAGCCAGAAGAAATCCGCGATGATGAAGCTGGGTGTCGAGAACGATATCGCCCTGCTGAATTATCTCTCTTCTGTGACCTTAAGTCCGGCAGATAAAGAGTAATCTCCCGACAGGCCAGATAAGCACCGACCGCCGGATGCGGCGTAAACGCCTTATCCGGCCTACAAATCCCGCTATTTCAATATATTACACAAACGTAGGCCTGATAAGACGCGCCAGCGTCGCATCAGGCATTTGCTCCGACAGCTCCTACGATTTCCGCGATTTCCTGACCCTCTCGGCATATACCGTCAGCGTCTGTTTTATCACATCCAGCGTTACCGGCTTCGACAGGCAGCTGTCCATACCGGACTCCAGACACCGCTGCTTCTCTTCAGCCAACGCATTAGCAGTTACTCCGATTACCGGCAACGTTAACCCCAGCTGGCGGATACATTGCGTTAACCGGTAACCGTCCATATTTGGCATGTTGACGTCACTAAGCACGATATCGATATGATTCTTGCTTAGTACATTAAGCGCATCGACGCCATCATTTGCCGTTTTACACTGATAACCCAACGATCCGAGCTGATCGGCTAGTAAGCGACGATTAATCGGATGATCGTCAACCACCAGAATCATCATGTCGTCATTGCTGGTGGAGTCTTTGTCCGTCAACGGCAGAACGTTGGCAGGATCATCACTTTCAATTTCTATCCGATAGATACGCGCCAGTAGCACAGGCAGTTCATGCGACGAGGCGACGCTATGCACCCACTCACCGGGCGCTCTCTCCAGCGGAATGCCAATATGTCGACGGCAGAAAGTCACCACCGCTCTGCCCTGCCATTTTTCCCTCAGCGCCTCATCAGTAATCAACACATCCTCCGGTGAGGGTTCCTGACCTTCGTATGTTGTAACGATTACACCACTGCGCTGCAAACTGGTTTCGATAAACTGGCATAGTGACGCATTACGTACCGCCAACCAGCAGCGTTTACCCGTTAATCCTTCGACACCTTTTTTATGTGGATATTGCGCACCATACAGCGGAATACGTACCGTAAACTGGCTTCCCATACCTGGTTCAGACTCCACCGAGATATCACCGTCCATCATGCTGATCAGTTTTTCACAAATCGCCAGCCCCAGACCGGTTCCCTGGAAGTTACGCTGTACACCCGTCCCTACCTGGAAGAAGGGATCGAACAGCCGCACCACTTCTTTCGCCGGAATCCCCACGCCAGTATCGCGAACGCGAATAGAAAGATAATCGCCATCAGCACGGACATGCAGAACAATGCAGCCGGTATCGGTAAATTTAATGGCGTTACTCAACAGATTGGAGATGACCTGCTGTAAACGCATCGGATCGCCGTTTAAGGTTACCGGCACATCCGGTTCAATAAAGCAGTACAAACCAAGCTGCTTTCGCACCACCAGCGGCAAATAGTTGGCGGTGATATGGTTCATCACTTCACGCGGTGAAAACTCACGCGGCTCTATCTTTAACTGTTCCGATTCAATCTTCGAGAAATCGAGAATGTCGCTGATAATTTTCAACAGCAGGCTGGAAGAGTTATTCATTGCCGTCACCAGACGGTCAACGCCTTTCGGTAACTCTTTGGTTTGCAACAGATCCAGGTTACCGATAATGCCATACAGCGGCGTTCGCAACTCGTGGCTGACGGTGGCAAGGAACATCGATTTCGACTGACTCGCCTGTTCTGCCGCCTGCGCCATCTCTTGCAACGACTCTTCCATCTTCACACGTGAAGAAACATCGACAAGTACACACATCGCCACGTTTTCATTACGATAGCGCGAATGAACAAAGCTGATTTGCAGATTAGTATTGTTGCTGGTCAGGACATCGACAAAATTGACTTGCTGCCCACAGATAATTTGCGTCAGCCGCTGGCGATCCTCATGCGTAAGCATATTGAGATAGGTATGTGCCAGTTCGTTACTCAAAATATTGACACCATCAGCGGTGCGCAAAATACAGATCCCCACCGGGGCGGAGGCGACAATCTTGCGATTAAACTGCTCGTGTTCTTCCAGCCGCTGGGCGTCACTTTCTGCCGGAATGAAAATACGCCGCTCGTACATCCGCGCGAGGGTAAACAGCGCCGCACCGGCAATAACATTCAGCAAAATAGCGTTAAGTATCAGCATACGAATGCGTTCCAGCACCTGATCTACAGGCACCGAGTAAACAATACTTAACGATGATGGCGGCAGATTTTTCTTCAGCACCAGCTCATGGAAGCCAGGTGTATAACCAAACCAGGAACGTTCCTGCATCCAACGCGGTTCAGCCTCGATTTTGCTTTCTGGTCCGGTCAACGAAATCAGGGTATGACCATTCTCATCAAGGATAGTAACCCCCATCGGTAATGTACCTGGTAAGAAGAAGTTCTCCATCCGAATGGTTTGCTCAACGCCCAACAAAGCCTGCAAACGGTTCGCCAGATACACCGGCGTCAGCGCGTAGAAATATCCAACGCCAGGACGCGGGCCTTCGCTGATCCAATAAAGGTTGCTGCCGCTGTCATCCTGCGGAGCATTACGATACTTATTGATGCGCTCATGCAGAGCTTTCAGGGCGGTGTCGCGTTCAACCGGCATATCACGCAGGCCAAAGTTTGCCATGCAGAGGTTATCGCTGCCGATCAAAAATACGCGGTTGAGATCGTAAGCTGCAGAGAAATTATCGCGCCAGTAGCGCATAAACCACGCCAGCGACTCCAGAGAGCCGCGCCAGGTGTTACTCATCGCGGAACAGTCGGAATCGGCAAACAACGGTTCGAACACGGGCACATCCGCTTGCGTTTCTCGCCCACGCGGGGAAAGCACGCCGTTTTCTACAGATAAGCGATTTTCAGCAATGTACTTCAGCTCTTTCATCACGTCAGAAGTACGTTGAATAAACCGCTGAGCCTGATCGGAACTCAGGTTAAATTCCTGACGAATCTCTGATTCTCGCTGATGCAGGGCATTGACGATGTAAAACACTGATGAAAAAGCAATCAACAGCCAGAGCAATAACGCCAATGCTCTGAACATATAGCGCGAGACTTTCAGGGTTGTGCGAAAAGAAGCAAGGTATTTCAAAGGGGCGAAGCTCCGCCTCAGGTGACCGATGGAGTGTGGTTAAGGTAGCGGTAAAAGCGTGCCACCGCAATGTTCTCTCTTCTCGGTAATATGATACACCGCCGAGAAATCATCACCTTAACCCCCAATAATAGTGCTATGCCGGAACAATACTGATGGAGAAAAGGACGCGTAATATGAAATGGATATATCCTCGCCGCTTACGCAATCAAATGATCCTGATGGCAATCCTGATGGTCATTGTCCCAACGCTTACTATTGGTTATATCGTAGAAACGGAAGGACGTTCAGCAGTCTTATCTGAAAAAGAGAAAAAACTTTCTGCCGTGCTCAACCTGCTTAATCAGGCGTTAGGCGATCGCTACGATCTCTATATCGACTTACCGCGTGAGGAGCGTATCCGCGCATTGAATGCAGAGCTTGCCCCCATTACCGAAAATATTACTCGCGCCTTTCCTGGCATAGGTGCTGGTTATTATAACAAGACGCTGGATGCGATAATCACCTACGCGCCTTCATCGCTATATCAGAATAATGTGGGCGTGACGATTGCTGCGGATCACCCTGGTCGCGAAGTTATGCGTACAAATACCCCTTTGGTTTATTCAGGCAGGCAGGTGCGCGGCGATATTTTGAATTCAATGATCCCCATTGAACGTAATGGTGAAGTCCTCGGTTATATCTGGGCCAATGAATTAACCGAAGATATTCGCCGCCAGGCCTGGAAAATGGATGTGAGGATTATCATTGTACTCACCGCCGGTTTGCTGATAAGCCTGCTGTTGATTGTGCTTTTCTCCCGTCGCCTGAGCGCCAATATAGATATCATCACCGACGGCCTCTCGAATCTGGCGCAAAATATTCCCACTCGATTACCACAATTGCCCGGTGAAATGGGGCAAATCAGTCAGAGTGTTAACAACCTCGCCCAGGCACTGCGTGAAACGCGGACACTTAACGATCTGATTATTGAAAACGCTGCCGATGGCGTCATTGCCATCGACCGCCAGGGTGATGTAACCACCATGAACCCAGCAGCAGAAGTCATCACTGGCTATCAACGTCATGAACTGGTAGGGCAGCCTTACTCCATGTTGTTCGACAATACTCAGTTCTACAGTCCCGTTCTGGATACGCTGGAACATGGCACCGAACACGTGGCGCTGGAGATCAGTTTTCCAGGCCGAGACCGCACCATTGAAATCAGTGTCACTACCAGCCGTATTCATAACACGCATGGTGAAATGATAGGTGCTTTGGTGATTTTCTCTGATTTAACTGCCCGCAAAGAAACCCAACGCCGCATGGCGCAAGCTGAACGCCTCGCCACACTGGGTGAGCTGATGGCTGGTGTGGCGCATGAAGTCCGTAATCCGCTGACGGCTATTCGTGGTTATGTACAGATCTTGCGCCAACAAACCACTGACCCAATACATCAGGAATATCTGTCCGTAGTACTCAAAGAAATCGACTCAATTAACAAAGTCATTCAGCAATTGCTCGATTTTTCACGCCCACGCCACAGTCAATGGCAACAAGTCAGCCTCAATGCATTGATTGAAGAAACGCTGGTACTGGTGCAAACCGCCGGCGTACAAGCGCGGGTCGACTTCATAAGCGAACTGGATAATGAATTAAGTCCGATTATCGCCGATCGTGAACTGCTCAAACAGGTACTACTGAATATCCTGATCAATGCCGTCCAGGCTATCAGTGCACGAGGGAAAATTCGCATTCGAACCTGGCAGTACAGCGACTCACAACAGGCCATTTCGATAGAAGACAACGGCTGTGGCATTGATCTCTCGCTGCAAAAAAAGATCTTCGATCCCTTTTTCACCACCAAAGCCTCAGGAACCGGGCTTGGTCTGGCGTTAAGTCAACGCATCATTAACGCCCATCAGGGTGATATTCGCGTCACCAGTTTGCCGGGCTACGGCGCAACCTTCACCCTTATTTTACCGATCAACCCACAGGGAAATCAGACCGTATGACCGCTATTAATCGCATCCTTATTGTTGATGATGAAGATAATGTTCGCCGTATGCTGAGCACCGCTTTTGCACTACAAGGATACGAAACACATTGTGCGAACAACGGACGCACAGCATTAAACCTGTTTGCCGATATTCACCCTGACGTGGTGTTGATGGATATCCGTATGCCAGAGATGGACGGCATCAAGGCACTAAAGGAGATGCGCAGCCATGAGACTCGGACACCCGTTATTCTGATGACGGCCTATGCTGAAGTGGAAACCGCCGTCGAAGCACTACGCTGCGGGGCCTTTGACTATGTTATTAAACCGTTTGATCTCGATGAGTTGAATTTAATCGTTCAGCGCGCTTTACAACTCCAGTCAATGAAAAAAGAGATCCGCCATCTGCACCAGGCACTGAGCACCAGTTGGCAATGGGGGCATATTCTCACCAACAGCCCGGCAATGATGGACATCTGCAAAGACA
This sequence comes from Escherichia sp. 93.1518, assembly GCF_013368915.2. Lineage (NCBI taxonomy): Bacteria > Pseudomonadati > Pseudomonadota > Gammaproteobacteria > Enterobacterales > Enterobacteriaceae > Escherichia > Escherichia sp. 93.1518. Next base: position 136,036 of record NZ_JABWMT020000002.1, on the reverse strand, counting down.
CCGCCAAAATTGCCCTTTCTCAGGCCAGCGTCTTGATTAGCGGTGAAAGCGGCACCGGGAAAGAATTGATTGCCAGAGCGATTCACTACAATTCGCGGCGGGCAAAGGGGCCGTTTATTAAAGTCAACTGCGCGGCGCTGCCGGAATCGTTGCTCGAAAGTGAACTGTTTGGTCATGAAAAAGGCGCATTTACTGGTGCACAAACCTTGCGTCAGGGATTATTTGAACGCGCCAACGAGGGGACTCTGCTCCTCGACGAAATTGGCGAAATGCCGCTGGTACTGCAAGCCAAATTACTACGCATTCCGCAGGAACGGGAATTTGAACGGATTGGCGGTCATCAGACCATAAAAGTTGATATCCGCATCATTGCCGCCACCAACCGTGACTTGCAGGCGATGGTAAAAGAAGGCACCTTCCGTGAAGATCTCTTTTATCGCCTTAACGTTATTCATTTAGTACTGCCGCCTCTGCGCGATCGTCGGGAAGATATTTCCCTGTTAGCTAATCACTTTTTGCAAAAATTCAGTAGTGAGAATCAGCGCGATATTATCGACATCGATCCGATGGCAATGTCACTGCTTACCACCTGGTCATGGCCGGGAAATATTCGAGAGCTTTCCAACGTCATTGAACGCGCCGTCGTGATGAACTCAGGCCCGATCATTTTTTCTGAGGATCTTCCGCCACAGATTCGTCAGCCAGTCTGTAATGCTGGAGAGGCAAAAACAGCCCCTGTCGGTGAGCGTAATTTAAAAGAGGAAATTAAACGCGTCGAAAAACGCATCATTATGGAAGTGCTGGAACAACAAGATGGAAACCGAACCCGCACAGCTTTAATGCTGGGTATCAGTCGCCGTGCATTGATGTATAAACTCCAGGAATACGGTATCGATCCGGCGGATGTATAACACCAAAACTTGCTATGCAGAAATTTGCACAGTGCGCAAATTTCTGCATAGCCGCTCAATCTCCTTCTTAACCCACATCTGATTTATTCTTTTCTATTCAATCAGTTAAGAAACAACATCCAATATTCTCATTCTGGCACTCCCCTTGCTATTCCCTGACTGTACCCACAACGGTGTATGCAAGAGGGATAAATAATGAAAACAAAATTGATGACATTACAAGACGCCTCCGGCTTCTTTCGTGACGGCATGACCATCATGGTGGGCGGATTTATGGGGATTGGCACTCCATCCCGCCTGGTTGAAGCATTACTGGAATCTGGCGTTCGCGACCTGACATTGATAGCCAATGATACCGCGTTTGTTGATACCGGCATCGGTCCGCTCATCGTCAATGGTCGAGTCCGCAAAGTAATTGCTTCACATATCGGCACCAACCCGGAAACAGGTCGGCGCATGATATCTGGTGAGATGGACGTCGTCCTGGTGCCACAAGGTACGCTAATCGAGCAAATTCGCTGTGGTGGTGCTGGACTTGGTGGTTTTCTCACTCCAACCGGTGTCGGCACCGTCGTAGAGGAAGGCAAACAGACACTGACACTCGACGGCAAAACCTGGCTGCTTGAACGCCCGCTGCGCGCCGACCTGGCGCTAATTCGCGCTCATCGTTGCGACACACTTGGCAACCTGACCTATCAACTTAGCGCCCGCAACTTTAACCCCCTGATAGCCCTTGCGGCTGATATCACGCTGGTAGAGCCAGATGAACTGGTCGAAGTCGGTGAGCTGCAACCTGACCATATTGTCACCCCTGGTGCCGTTATCGACCACATCATCGTTTCACAGGAGAGTAAATAATGGATGCGAAACAACGTATTGCACGCCGTGTGGCACAAGAGCTTCGTGATGGTGACATCGTGAATCTGGGCATTGGTCTGCCGACGATGGTCGCCAACTATTTACCAGAAGGCATTCATATCACTCTGCAATCGGAAAACGGCTTCCTCGGTTTAGGCCCGGTCACAACAGCGCATCCCGATCTGGTGAACGCTGGCGGACAGCCTTGTGGTGTTTTGCCTGGTGCAGCCATGTTTGACAGCGCCATGTCATTTGCGCTGATCCGTGGCGGTCATATTGATGCCTGTGTGCTCGGTGGTTTGCAGGTAGACGAAGAAGCCAACCTCGCGAACTGGGTAGTGCCTGGGAAAATGGTGCCCGGTATGGGTGGCGCAATGGATCTGGTGACCGGGGCGCGCAAAGTGATCATTGCCATGGAACATTGCGCCAAAGATGGTTCACCGAAAATTTTGCGCCGCTGCACCATGCCGCTCACTGCGCAACACGCGGTGCATATGCTGGTCACTGAACTGGCTGTCTTTCGTTTCATTGACGGCAAAATGTGGCTCACCGAAATTGCCGACGGGTGTGATTTAGCCACCGTGCGTGCAAAAACCGAAGCTCAGTTTGAAGTCGCCACCGATCTGAATACGCAACGGGGTGATTTATGATTGGTCGCATCTCGCGTTTTATGACGCGCTTTGTCAGCCGGTGGCTTCCCGATCCTCTGATCTTTGCCATGTTGCTGACGTTGCTAACGTTCGTGATCGCGCTTTGGTTAACACCACAAACGCCGATCAGCATGGTGAAGATGTGGGGTGACGGTTTCTGGAACTTGCTGGCGTTCGGTATGCAGATGGCGCTGATCATCGTTACCGGTCATGCCCTTGCCAGCTCCGCTCCGGTGAAAAGCTTGCTGCGCACTGCCGCCTCCGCCGCAAAGACGCCCGTACAGGGCGTCATGCTGGTCACTTTCTTCGGTTCCGTCGCTTGTGTCATCAACTGGGGATTTGGTCTGGTTGTCGGCGCAATGTTCGCCCGTGAAGTCGCCCGGCGAGTACCCGGTTCTGATTATCCGTTGCTCATTGCCTGCGCCTACATTGGTTTTCTCACCTGGGGTGGCGGCTTCTCTGGCTCAATGCCTCTGTTGGCTGCAACACCGGGCAACCCGGTTGAGCATATCGCCGGGATTATCCCGGTGGGCGATACTCTGTTCAGTGGTTTTAACATTTTCATCACTGTGGCGTTGATTGTAGTGATGCCATTTATCACCCGCATGATGATGCCAAAACCATCCGACGTGGTGAGTATCGATCCGAAACTACTCATGGAAGAGGCTGATTTTCAGAAGCAGCTACCGAAAGATGCCCCACCATCCGAGCGACTGGAGGAAAGTCGCATCCTGACGTTGATCATCGGCGCACTGGGTATCGCTTACCTGGCGATGTACTTCATCGAACATGGCTTCAACATCACCATCAATACCGTCAACTTGATGTTTATGATTGCAGGTCTGCTGCTACATAAAACGCCAATGGCTTATATGCGTGCTATCAGCGCGGCAGCACGCAGTACCGCCGGTATTCTGGTGCAATTCCCCTTCTACGCCGGGATCCAACTGATGATGGAGCACTCCGGTCTGGGCGGACTCATTACCGAATTTTTTATCAATGTCGCTAACAAAGACACCTTCCCGGTAATGGCCTTCTTTAGTTCTGCACTGATTAACTTCGCCGTTCCGTCTGGCGGCGGTCACTGGGTTATTCAGGGACCTTTCGTGATACCCGCAGCTCAGGCGCTGGGCGCTGATCTCGGTAAATCGGTAATGGCGATCGCCTACGGCGAGCAATGGATGAACATGGCACAACCGTTCTGGGCGCTGCCAGCACTGGCAATCGCCGGGCTCGGTGTCCGCGACATCATGGGCTATTGCATCACTGCCCTGCTCTTCTCCGGCGTCATTTTCGTCATTGGTTTAACGCTGTTCTGACGGCAACTCTACAGACAGAAGGAAGATAAAATGAAAAATTGTGTCATCGTCAGTGCGGTACGTACTGCCATCGGTAGTTTTAACGGTTCACTCGCCTCCACCAGCGCCATCGACCTGGGCGCAACAGTAATTCAGGCCGCCATTGAACGCGCAAAACTCGATTCACAACATGTCGATGAAGTGATTATGGGTAACGTATTGCAGGCCGGGCTGGGGCAAAATCCGGCTCGTCAGGCACTGCTAAAAAGCGGACTGGCAGAAACGGTGTGCGGATTTACGGTCAACAAAGTATGTGGTTCTGGTCTGAAAAGCGTGGCGCTTGCCGCCCAGGCAATTCAGGCCGGTCAGGCACAGAGCATCGTAGCGGGTGGAATGGAGAACATGAGTTTAGCGCCCTATTTACTCGATGCAAAAGCACGCTCTGGTTATCGCCTTGGAGACGGGCAGGTTTATGACGTAATCCTGCGCGATGGCCTGATGTGCGCTACCCACGGTTATCATATGGGGATTACCGCTGAGAACGTGGCCAAAGAGTACAGAATTACCCGTGAAATGCAGGATGAACTGGCGCTACATTCACAGCGTAAAGCGGCAGCAGCCATTGAGTCCGGTGCTTTTACCGCCGAAATCGTCCCGGTAAATGTTGTCACACGGAAGAAAAACATCGTCTTCGATCGCGATGAGTTCCCGAAGGTAGATTCTACTGCAGAAGCTCTGGCTGCATTGCGTCCGGCCTTCGACAAAGCCGGAACGGTCACCGCCGGGAACGCGTCTGGCATTAACGACGGGGCTGCCGCACTGGTGATTATGGAAGAATCGGCGGCGCTGGCGGCAGGCCTAAAACCACTGGCACGCATTAAAAGCTATGCCAGCGGCGGCGTGCCTCCCGCATTGATGGGTATGGGGCCAGTGCCTGCCACACAAAAAGCATTACAACTGGCGGGGCTGCAACTGGCAGACATTGATCTCATCGAAGCCAATGAAGCATTTGCTGCGCAGTTCCTTGCCGTTGGGAAAACCCTGGGCTTTGATCCTGAGAAAGTGAATGTCAACGGCGGAGCCACCGCGCTGGGGCACCCTATCGGCGCCAGCGGTGCACGTATTCTGGTCACACTATTACATGCAATGCAGGCACGCGATAAAACGCTGGGTCTGGCAACACTGTGCATTGGTGGCGGTCAGGGAATTGCGATGGTGATTGAACGGTTGAATTAACGAACAAAAACGCCCGATAGCGAAAGTCATCGGGCGTTTTCTTAAACATCAACAGTGAAAGTCACCTCATTAATTACCAGTCAAAACTTTTCACCAGCGTCAGTTCGCCAGCATTACGCATCGGGACAACAAAGGTTTCCTGTTTCTCATTGACCGATCCTTCATCGGTGATCAGCGTCAGTTGAGCAGTCGTCAACTCCGTTTCGCTGCGTCCGCCATAGTAGTTGATATACACCTGATAGCGCCCGTGAATCGGCGCTGGCATGGCGAAAATCTCTGGACCGTACCCCGTCGTGACATCCATATCCAGTGCACCACTGTTTTTCAGCACCGTGTTACCGTACCAGGCGTGTTCGCCATCAGGCGTAACGACATGGAGATCGAGATCGGTATTATCCGTATCCCACGAGAGAACCAGCCGTAAACGCGCACGAATCGTTCCTGTACCCGGCGTTGAGTAAAACTGCATTTTTTGTCGGCTTTGCCCATCCGGGCTGATGACCTGCACGCTGTTGCTGCCTTCGGTGAAAATATAAGGGCGCGCAAATGAACCATCGGATTCAATTCTCTGCGGCATACTGGCGCCGTTGACCACCAGTCGCCCCTGTTGGACTTTGCCCGCCGCCGCATAATTTTTGATTTTGCCACGGATCTGCGCTGAGATATTTTGATCATCGGCCATATTGACGGACGATGCGGGGTAATTAATCGATTGTGAAAAATTGGCATCTTCACCCTCCGCCGGATGCCAGCCTGAGAGCGGCGCATCAATCTCGACTTCCTGCACACCTTCGCCGTGAGCAACAGGCGAAAGCGCCACCAGTAACAACGGAAGAAAAATCTTTCGCATAGCATTAGTCCATTAATAATTGTCGGGTCAGCGTTTCGATATACGTCTCATCCAGCCCGGTGGGATAGCCATCAAAGGCCAGATGCAGATACTCGTGGGTTAAATCAAGCCGATCCTGAAGCGTAAAGAAATTACGAATAAACAGCCGCTTCTGCTGCCGATCGGTATAGGGGAAACCTGAGACTAAACGGCAGACCGCAAACACGTCTGGTTCGTTGTACCCCGTCTCGCCTTGTAATATACGCCGCCACTGCGGCATTTTTTTCGCCAGCCAGGCTTTCGCTTTGGGTAATAACTGGCAGGAAGAGCGTGGCGCTCCCCAGCGGCTAAGGCTGTTGTCGGGATAAGCAAACGCGAGTATCTGGTCGTAACGCTCTCCCTGCCCCGCCTGGGCGGTGGCTTGCCGCCAGGAGAGCGTACCTTCGGTAGCGCGACTGCCGTGATAATGAACTGGATCGCCCGCATAGATGAGATCCTGCGTCCAGGCGGTCATTGTCCGCGCCCCCGTGGTGGCTGGCGAAGCAGAAACACGCTGCGTGGCGCTGCTGTCGGGGATGGTCAGGCAATCACCTTCCCGATTGGCGTTTTGCTGTAAAAAAGTGCGAATCGCCACGGTCATGGCTTTCGCAGCCTCTGGAGGCGTGCTTTTCGCCTCGCGATCCAGAACTCTGGCAACGTACTCTTCACGATCGATATGCGACTGTAATTTCAGTTTGCCCTTTTCGCTCAGTAAGGTCGTCTCACCGTGGCTGACAAACGTAATGTGGTTACCATTGGCAAACGTCACACGATAGCGCCCATTGAGCACGCCAGGTTTTACTGCTGTCGCACTCTTTTCCGCAGTGACTTTCTTCAGCGGATAGCGAGCAAACAGATCAACCTGCACACATTGCCCACTGGCAACTTGCGTCGGTACAGGTAAAACCTGATTCAGCGCCGTCGCATAACGGGTCAGTACCGTTTTGCTGGTGCCGCTGCCAGTAACCCACAGCGGTGTACCATCGGTTAACCAGCCGGCAAACCCCCCCTGACGGATTTCCTGCTTATCATCGGCAAACCAGCTCCAGGTTTTCACTCGTACTCGACTACCGAGCATGGACGCGACACCGATTTTCGCATCGTCCAGCACCACATCCAGTAAGATTTCCTGAGCTTTGTTTTGCGCGGGTAACGTCGCTAATGAATCAAGTAGCGATTTAACCGTTACCGAGGCTTCTGGCTTCAGCGTAGATAGAGACGCTAACCACGCTGGTGCCTGACGCTGTTGCCAGTATTGCCGCCATGCATCCGCGCCAATATGCAACCGTTGCGGCGCAAAATAGAGTCCGCAGGAACGTACCAGTGCGGTATCACGCGTTATGCTCTCCCCTGCCTGACAACAATAAACCTCTTCCGGGGAGTTGCCGCGACACTGGTAGGGCTGCTCCGGTTGATGGGTATCCTCCAGCCAGGCGTAAACATACAGTTTCCACAAACTCCCTAACGGTGTGGTGAGCGTGTCAGGTAACGTCGTGACTTTTGCCACGCCTGACGGAGTAAGCTGATACAGTTGGTCATGCTGCGCGCCCCGCAGCGCCAGTTGTAACGGCGTCTCCTCAGCAAGCGTTGGCAGAGTAACCAACGCCAATAGCCAGACGATTCTGCGCCAGTTCACTTATTTCACCTGCATCCCGGTCCATTCGCTCCCTGCCGCAACGCTTTGCTGTGCAGGTGCATAGGAACGCACATAACGAGCAGGCGGCAGAACGAATTGCCCTTTTTGCGAGAAGCGCAGCAAATGGCGGAAAGTGACCGTTCCCGTCAGTTCTTTCACCGACACCATATAGGCCAGCTCGCCCATTTCATTACGCGCTTTTTCCAGCAACTGCCCCTGCTGTTTCGCGGCGTTGGGTTTATTGACCGAAATGCCCCACGTTGTGCGTTCGACATCGGCTCCCGGCGGCAGCGGTACTTCTACCTGACCGTAGCGCAGAGATGCATCCTGCTCGTTGGTAAGCGTTACCTCATCAAGGTACAGGGCGTCGCTGTCGATCTCATTACCGGTCACCGGCTGCAGAGTAAAGTTCATCTCTTCTTCACCAGGGATAAGCCGATACAACTGGCGTTCAACGGTCACCGGAATGTTACTTTGTTGAGCCGTTTTTGCCGGTTCACGCCAGCGGACCTGTACGTTTTGCGGCGATAATTCGTCACCAAAAGAGAGAATGTCCGGCACGCCCTGACCAACCCAACGCCAGTATTCGCCCCCTCCGGTTAACTTATGTTTGGCCCATGCGCCCGCAGGCGCAGGTAACACAACCGGAGGCATAGTCGCCATATATTTCGCCAGCCAGTTCATGGCCAGTGCGCGCTCAATAGTGGATTGCTCAGCGGTCAAACCACTTAAAATGGCGGCCGCCTGGGTGGTGTCGCCACCGCTATTGAGCAGCACAACCGTGTGCGCCAGCGGCTGGTTGCTATTTGCTGCCTTATCCCACGCATATTGCTGAACCTGTGGCATCACAGTGGACTTCAACTGCGCTTTTTTCAGCAACGTCATGGTTAAAACGTTAGCAACCGCATCTGCCAGTGGAGATTCCGGTGTATCGAGGATCAGGCTGTCATTGATATCGCGGGTGTCTTCCTCAGAGAAATCTTCTGTTTTAGTTCCGCGCCGGGCGATAGCTTCATCCAGTCCTTTCAACAACGTTTTGCACGGCAGATTCATCTCCTGCGCCCACGCCAGCACCAGCGCCCGATGCAGTAACGGCATGTTATCCGCCTGCTCCGCGTAGCTGTCGAGCATATGCTGCCAGTATTCCGGTTGTTGCGTTACGCCAAGCGCCTGACTGGCCTGCCAGTCGGCATACCATGCCCATGCCGTCAGGAACGCATCGCCATTGCCATCTTCCCCCCACCAAGTAAAACGCGCACCTGGCCCCGCCAGTTGCATCAGCCGCAGACGGTTATCCTGAATCATCTGACGAATGTCATTAGCGGCAACACTCTGATGATCGGCAAGCGAACGCCAGGCGAGACTTAGCGGGATCAGACGGCTACCGGTGTTAATCACGCCGCCCCAGGGTTCATCGACTAACGCATCAAGGTTATTGCGGAAAATCTCCTGCGGCGTTTCGCTGCTTTGTATCCGGATATTGCTCGCCTGCTCGGGCAACATCAGCGCGTTATCACCGCCGCCGAGCATGACGTTTTTCTGCTGTTCAACAGGCCAGGTGTTATCCACAAAAGACAGCTTTGTGCTAATGCTGTCCTGCACTTGCCCATTTTGTTGCAGCTCTGCGCTTAACAAACCAGATTGCAGAATGTTCTGCCCCAGCGAAATATAGTTCGCCCCTTTGTGCAGCGTCAGCGTCTGACGCATCTCAGCGCCCGCAAATTTACTCACCAGTTCCACAGGTTCGTTATCCTGCTGACTGAAGATAAACAGCCCTGCCGCCGGTTTGTCGCCCAGACGATATACCGTTGGCATACTCCACTTCATGTAGAGATTTTTTTCCGAACGCAGATAAGCACGCCCTTGCCCAACCAGCCCGTCGCCGTTCATCCCTCGCGCGGTAATACGCCAGCGGGTTAACGAATCAGGCATCAGGAACGTGAAGTACGCTTTGCCTTGTTTATCTGTGGTTAGCGACGGCAACCATGCAGCGGTATCAACTTCTTCGCGTCGTGGACGTTCCAGCATTTTTACTCGCCGCTCGCTGCGGTTAGTCGCGCCTGGCGCAACCGGCTCGCTGGAGAGCGCCTGGTCGTAGCTGATAAATGACAAGCTGGAACTGGTGCGCACATTGTTACGCCCCAGCGGATAGAAAAATTTGCCGATATTCGGCGCGATTTCCGGTTGCAGTGCGTAGATCATTTCATCGACCACGCCAACCGTTAGCTGCGCGGAAACCGGTTTACCCTTCAGCAAAGAGGTTAATTCAACATTGACCAGTTCACCTGGCTGGTAATGGGTTTTGTCCGTTTTCACCCGAATATCCAGCTGGGGAACGGCAACTTTGATCCCGGCGTTCTGAAAACTGAACTGACCGTTACGGGTATACAGCACCGAAAAAGTGATGTTAGGCGCAAAGGAATTGCTCACCGGTACGCGGGCTTCATACTGGGTATCGTTTAAACGTTGTAGCGTTAGCCAGTTTGCCGGATGCGATAGCAGCGACTGCTGTTCCACGCGATCGCGTTCCAGCGTCAATAACGCTTCATCGATTGGCTCCGGGAAGGTAATCAGCATCTTCGCGGTTTCGCCTGGCTGGTACAGCGTTTTATCCGCCACGATATCTACCGTACCAGTATGCGCCGTGCTGCCCTTACCGCTGACGGCATGGCTTAACCCGGCGAGAATTAAGCCGTCTTTATCGCGTAACGTCAGGTTGTAGTTGCCAGGTTTATCGAAATTGACGGTAAAGGATTTGCCGCCAGACGGTAGATCTCCGCTATGGCTCGTGCGGTCTTCGAGACGCAACCATTCATACGTAACAGGAACCTGTTTTGAAGCTTCCAGCGCGGCATAACGGAAAACAACCGGCTCGCCGCTATTACTGTATTGCGCGGCGGTGCTTAGAGAGTAATGCGCAAGACCGCGTTCAATGAGGATCTCTTTGGTGGTGGTGACACGATATGCCGCGCCATCGCTGGCGGAAACGGTTAACAAATAGCGGCTCGGTTTATCGGCAGCGGGAAGGTTTAATGCTACATTGCCTTTATCGTCCGAAACAGCATCGCTACCTTCCAGCGACACCGGGAAACGTCCGGCATAACGCAAATCGTTACCAACCATCGAAAGTTGCTGAGCGCGCAAACTTAACTGCACGCGGGCATCTTTTACCGGTTCGCCATCCGGATAGAGCAGTTGCAGTTTGCCGCTGACCGCTTCGCCAGTTTTGAAATCTTTTTTATCGAGAGCTAAACCAATCTCGAAATGTGGCTTGATATAGTTGGCAACGCGAAAACTACTGCTGTAGACCTGATTGCGGTAAGCCAGGCGTAACTCATAACCTCCGGCAACGGCATTTTCTGGCAGGCGGAAACTCCCCTGCCCGCCATTGCGCGCATCCAGCGTGACATTGACGGTTTGCAACAGGCTGCCGTTGGCGTCCAGCACCGAGAGTTTTGCCGGGGCGCTGACGATGGGCGATGAATGCATCGGGTCGTGGAACTCGCGCCCCATCACTTTAACATCGACACGACCGCCTGCCCGATACAGCGGGCGGTCGGTAAAGATATACAAGCGGGTGTTGTAGATTTCGCTTTCGTAGAAGAAGTTCTCGGAGACAAAAACGCCGCCTTCAGCATCTTTACCCAGAATGTATGAACGTTCCGGCGATATATGTTGTAACTGCAAGGTGCCACTATCATCAGTCACACCACGTGTCATCACGCCAAGACCGTCAGTCCACAGAATTTCCGAACCAGGTTTAGCTTCACCCCGTTTTTTGCCAGCGGTCCACACCAGAAGCTCGCTACCTGACACTTTACTAAGCGCCACGGTATCGGAAACAAACACCACCGTTGTCGCCCGATACCCACCTACCATTGCCTCGACGAGGTACAGTCCCGGCTCTTGTTTGCCGAGAGGAATATAGATGTTGCCCGGCTGCGGCGAGATGAAATTGCTGGATGCGCCTTCCAGTTTTACCCCTTGCTGCGGCGCGACCGGTTTTGCCTGCCATAGCGGATAACGGAATTGATCCACCAGCGGGTATTTTTTCAGCGGTGAAAACTGAGTGTTTTGCACGTAACGGGAAGGTTTAATGATGGCATTGCCGAGCTGTAATTCGGGTAACGCCTGAGTCACATTCTGCCGTGATTGATAAGAAAAAGTACGCTGCATCACGCGACGAGATTTGCCGTACCAGTTATCCCACAGCCAGGTCAGCGTATTGTTCAGCCCGTCGCCCAGATATTGCGGTTGCACCACAATGCGATGCAGGTTTTTCTGCTGGCGCAAAAATGCCATCGGGTCAGGAATACGATACAGGCGAATGTCCACACCGCCGTACTCTTCCATCTCATAACGCCGATAATCACGCCCTGGCGCTTCCAGCCGCACTTTCGCCTCTTCATTGCTGCTAAAACTGCTGTCAGCGAGCAAAAAGAACGTTCCCCCGGCGGGCGGCGCATAGTTACTGGAAGGAAGCGAATCATCAGCATTAGCAATTCCCGTCCCCACAAGAGACAGGCACAGACAGGCCGCTATCGCGCCAGAAAATTTAAACGATAAATGCCAATGAAATTGGGATTGGAATCGTTGGGTATCCATCGGGTGTCCTTCCATGTCATAAGTTGTTGCAGACTGACTGCGCGCATTCCGTTGTCAGTTTTCGTGGCGCTTCCGGTGTGGTAAATGATGTAACGCCCCATCCAGACCATTAAGTGCTGAGCATCGCCCTGATCGAAAAAAACCATATCGCCAGGCAGCGCCTGGTTTATGTCCTGGCCAATAAAACGGCTGTTGTACTGAATCAAATTAATTGCGGTCACATAGGGGCCTGTTTTCCCGTTCCCCTGGTTCCAGTTTTGCGCCAGTTGACGCTGTTCAGGTGTTAGCGTCATTTCAGGCGGCAAATACTGATTCGATAAACCGTTACTTTTTAGCCATTTGCTGTCGTGAACTTTCAGCGCCTCGTTCGCCGCAAAGCGCACCAGGCCCGCACAATCCTGCTGATACCAGCGTGGACTTGGCCCCTGACGGAGTTGTTCCTGAGCAACACGCACAAACCAGGCACGAAACAGCCCCGACTGTTCGACATTCAGCATTTCACCCTGAGCGCAAAAACAACACAGCCAGCAGATCAGCGCCAGAAGTCCGCGCCTCATAACGGCTGCCAGTTGACAGGTAGCCACTGCCAGGCGACGCCCGGTTTCATCTGATCCAGTTTCATCACATAACGCGGTTGTTGAGATAGAGCGTCCAGTTTCGGCATTAATAAAGTTTGCGCGGCGTTATAAAAAACCGGTTCGAGATTCTTCGGCAGACTGGTCAGCGTTTCGTTACGCAGCAGTTTCGCCACACCTTGTGGATTGATATAGACCGGAACGATGCCGTCATTGGGTATCACATCCACCATTGCCGGGCGGGTTTTATTCAGTGTTTGCAGCGCGTTATTAACCAGCGTGTCATCGAGGGAGAAAAGCAGCGTTTTGTTTTGCATCGCCAGCGACACGCGGAAAAAATAATCCGACATTAATTGATCTGGTTGCACCGCCTGCGCTTTCGGATACTGACCATATCGGGAACTCACTTCGCGACGCCAGATTTGCGCTTCGCCCTGCTGTGTCTGGGTTACCGGCAATATACCTTCTGGCGCTTTGCTTTCGTGCGCACCAATATTTTGCGTAAACAGTTTCCCTGGCAGTTGCGCCTGTTCGGCTGAGCCATCAAACTGACCAACAAATAGCGGGGTTTGCAATTTTGAGTCTTCGTACCAGCACATCCCGGCAGCACCGTCTAACGCTCCATTCAGCTTGATGTTTTCCTGGCTGATGTGCGCAAGCATCTCTTCGGCAATACCGTGCGAATACGGCACCGCCACACAGAAGCTGGCTCCGGCAGGCATACTGTTCCACACGGGAGTGAAATCGAAACTGGCATCTACGCTTGCAGATTCATCATTTAACGCCAGAAAGCTATGCCAGCCGTCGTTGTTCATTTCGAAGCGCACGCCAGCAAAAGAAGGCATTAATCGCTGGTAGCCAAAACCCAGCAAATTTGCGCTAACCACGATGCGCTGGCGTACTGGCGTTTTTTCGGCAGTACGCTCTTTCAGGCCAAAGCTGGCTTGCCAGCGTTTTTTACCGCTCAACAAATCACTTGCGATCGCTGTGGCTTCGGTATCCTGCTGGTCATCTTTAAACAGCATATCCGTGCTGGAAAACACCAACATCTTGTCCTGATAAGTCGCAAACATCAGGGCGTTATTGCCGTTATAGCGCAACTGATAAACAGGAATGGTTTCGTTATTTAGCTTGATGCTACTGATTTCCGTCTTGCTTAACTGGCTATCGCTGGTGGCAGCAAACAGTAATGGCTCCAGCAATTTGCTTAAGCCGCTGCGCTGGATCAGCACCATATAATGTGAAAGATGGCCTTGTTTATCGTGCCATAACGCCGCCTGCGCAGGCTGGTCTAATAACGAGGAAAATAACTTATCTTTCAGCGTGAGATCGTGCTCATAGACAATGCGGCGAATGCTGCCTTCAATGCCCAGACGGTCGGCATGGTTCTGATAATAAAAAACGAAATCTTCGCTCAGGACATCATGAAGAAAAGGAATGGTAAGGAGATCTTTGGGAAGCTGGCTTAGAGAGTCGCTGTCGAGAAAGAGGTCCGGCTCATTGAGATCGATTTGCAGATTGTTGTGCACCACCAGCGGCGACAACGTTTTTTCTGGCTCATTGCCAGCATATTGCAATGCCCAGACGCCAGCGGAAAGCAGTGCTATTGCACCAAAACCTACAAGGCCATAAAACCGCCAGCCTTTCGCCTTTTTTTCACCACTCATTGCCACATTCCTTGTGTAAAGCCAGCCATTTTTTATGGGCGATGCACAACTTTATCGCGCCCTAATACGACAAAAGCCCAGACTTTACAGCCTGGACTTTTCAATTCAAAAAAGGGAGATGGCTCCCTTTTGGCATGAAGAAATGAAATTATTCTTCTTCTGGCTCATCGTCAACGTCCACTTCCGGAGCGATTTCATCGTCCCCTTCCGCAGCACTGCCGTCGATGGTATCCAGATCTTCCTCGTCAACCGGTTCAGCAACACGTTGCAGACCCACTACGTTTTCATCTTCCGCAGTACGGATGAGGATCACGCCCTGGGTATTACGACCCACGATGCTGATTTCCGAAACGCGGGTACGTACCAGCGTACCGGCATCGGTGATCATCATGATCTGGTCGCAGTCATCAACCTGTACCGCACCAACCACTAAACCGTTACGTTCAGTCACTTTGATGGAGATAACCCCTTTCGTCGCACGCGACTTGGTTGGGTATTCCGCCACTGCGGTACGTTTACCGTAACCGTTTTGTGTTGCAGTAAGGATTGCGCCATCGCCACGCGGTACGATCAGAGACACGACTTTATCGCCTTCACCTAAACGAATACCGCGAACACCTGTAGTGTTGCAGCCCATCGCACGGACAGAAGACTCTTTAAAGCGCACCACTTTACCTTCGGCGGAGAACAACATCACTTCGTCTTCACCACTGGTCAGGTCAACGCCGATCAGCTCATCGCCTTCAACCAGTTTGATCGCCACTTTACCGGCGGTACGCAGACGGTTGAATTCGGTGAGGACGGTTTTCTTCACAGTACCGTTAGCGGTGGCCATGAAGACTTTCACGCCTTCTTCAAACTCGGTCACTGGCAGGATCGCGGTGATACGCTCGTCCTGTTCCAGCGGCAGCAGGTTGACGATCGGACGACCACGTGCACCACGAGAGGCTTCCGGCAACTGATAGACTTTCATCGAATAGACACGGCCACGGCTGGAGAAGCACAGGATATGGTCGTGAGTGTTCGCCACCAGCAGTCGGTCGATAAAGTCTTCTTCTTTAATACGTGCAGCAGATTTACCTTTCCCGCCACGACGCTGCGCTTCGTATTCAGAAAGCGGCTGATATTTAACGTAGCCCTGGTGAGAGAGCGTCACGACCACATCTTCCTGGGTGATCAGATCTTCCAGGTTGATGTCTGCGCTGTTGGCGGTGATTTCAGTACGACGTTTGTCACCGAACTGTTCACGAACCAGCTCCAGCTCTTCGCGGATCACTTCCATCAGACGATCGGCGCTGCCAAGAATACGTAGCAGTTCCGCGATCTGATCCAGCAGCTCTTTGTATTCGTCGAGCAGTTTTTCATGCTCAAGGCCGGTCAGTTTCTGTAAACGCAGATCCAGAATCGCCTGAGCTTGCTGTTCGGTCAGGTAGTACAGACCGTCACGCACGCCGAACTCTGGCTCCAGCCATTCCGGACGCGCAGCATCGTCGCCAGCACGTTCGAGCATGGCGGCAACGTTGCCCAGCTGCCACGGATTAGCAACCAGCGCGGTTTTCGCTTCTGCAGGCGTCGGCGCATGACGGATCAGTTCGATGATCGGGTCGATGTTCGCCAGTGCTACGGCTAATGCTTCAAGGATATGAGCACGGTCGCGGGCTTTACGCAGTTCGAAAATGGTACGACGAGTCACCACTTCGCGGCGATGACGGACAAACGCAGCGATAATGTCTTTCAGGTTCATGATCTTCGGCTGACCATGGTGCAATGCAACCATGTTGATACCGAAAGAAACCTGCAGCTGGGTCTGGGAGTAGAGGTTGTTGAGCACCACTTCACCGACCGCATCGCGTTTCACTTCAATCACGATGCGCATACCGTCTTTGTCAGACTCGTCACGCAGCGCGCTGATGCCTTCCACGCGTTTTTCTTTTACCAGTTCCGCAATCTTCTCGATCAGGCGCGCTTTGTTCACCTGATACGGAATTTCGTGGACGATAATGGTTTCACGCCCGGTTTTGGCGTCAACTTCCACTTCTGCACGGGCGCGGATATACACCTTGCCACGACCGGTACGGTAAGCTTCTTCGATACCACGACGACCGTTGATGATTGCCGCCGTCGGGAAGTCCGGCCCCGGGATGTGTTCCATCAGCCCTTCAATGCTGATGTCTTCATCATCGATATACGCCAGACAACCATTGATGACTTCCGTCAGGTTGTGTGGCGGGATGTTGGTTGCCATACCTACGGCGATACCGGAAGAACCGTTCACCAGCAGGTTAGGAATTTTGGTCGGCATGACGTCCGGAATTTTTTCCGTGCCGTCATAGTTATCAACAAAATCGACCGTCTCTTTTTCGAGATCGGCCATCAGTTCATGGGCAATTTTCGCCAGACGGATTTCCGTATAACGCATTGCCGCCGCAGAGTCGCCGTCGATAGAACCGAAGTTACCCTGACCGTCTACCAGCATGTAACGCAGCGAAAATGGCTGCGCCATACGGACGATCGTGTCATAGACCGCCGAGTCACCATGGGGATGGTATTTACCGATTACGTCACCAACGACACGGGCAGATTTTTTATAGGCTTTGTTCCAGTCATTGCCTAGTACGTTCATGGCGTAAAGTACGCGACGGTGTACCGGCTTCAGGCCATCTCGGACATCTGGCAGTGCACGGCCAACAATGACCGACATCGCATAATCCAGATAGGAGCTTTTCAGCTCTTCCTCAATGTTGACCGGTGTAATTTCTCTCGCAAGGTCGCTCATCTAACCGCTATCCCTCTACTGTATCCCGGATTCAAAGGTCGCAAATTATAACACAGCCGCGCAGATTGAGGTAAACCTATACGCTTTATTCACCTGCAATGCCTGATATACTCGATTGTCTTGCCAATTACGGAGTAGAAGTGCCAATGAATGCCGAAAAATCGCCGGTAAACCATAACGTAGACCACGAAGAGATCGCTAAATTTGAAGCCGTCGCCTCCCGCTGGTGGGATCTTGAAGGTGAGTTCAAACCGCTGCACCGCATTAACCCGCTGCGTCTGGGCTATATTGCCGAGCGTGCTGGCGGTTTATTTGGCAAAAAGGTGCTCGATGTCGGTTGTGGCGGCGGCATTCTGGCCGAGAGTATGGCGCGCGAAGGCGCGACGGTGACCGGTCTGGATATGGGCTTTGAGCCATTGCAGGTGGCAAAGCTGCACGCACTGGAAAGCGGCATTCAGGTAGATTACGTGCAGGAAACCGTGGAAGAGCACGCGGTAAAACATGCCGGGCAATATGATGTGGTGACCTGCATGGAGATGCTGGAGCACGTCCCCGATCCGCAGTCAGTGGTCAGAGCCTGTGCGCAACTGGTGAAACCGGGCGGCGATGTCTTTTTCTCGACGCTTAACCGCAATGGCAAGTCATGGCTGATGGCGGTGGTTGGCGCGGAATATATTTTGCGCATGGTGCCTAAAGGCACGCATGATGTGAAGAAGTTTATTAAACCGGCAGAGCTGCTGGGCTGGGTGGATCAGACCAGTTTAAAAGAGCGTCATATGACCGGGCTGCATTACAACCCGATCACTAATTCCTTTAAACTCGGCCCCGGCGTGGATGTGAACTATATGCTGCACACGCAGAATAAGTGAGATTGTTGACCGGATTCATCCGGCAACCGTACCAATGCCTGATGCGACGCTTGCCGCGTCTTATCAGGCTTACAAATGACTCCCCCGTAGGTCGGATAAGGCGTTTACGCCGCATCCGGCAACTATGCCGGGCGGACAACAATTACCATTTCACCGTCATCGACAAAAATCCTGCCGTCTGGGCAAAATCATCACTTCCCTTCTGCCATGCGACACTGCCGCGCAGGGAAACTCGCTGACTAATATTGCCAGTTATTCCCACTTTTATTTCACCACGCTGCTTCGCCGTATCGTCGCTGATATTGCTGTCATCTTCTTCAATTTCCGCCGAATTGGGATCGTGATAATAATTCAAATCCAGAGTTGGCGTGATATAGAAAGTATTACGCCATTCGCTATGTATCCCGACACGCGTCAGAATATCATCGCCCTGCGATTGCGACACCCGCGCACGGTTAGCGGCGGTAAAATCATCCTGCTGCACGCCCTGATAAACCACCTGCGCCTGCGGTTCGATTACCACACTATGCCCCGGTAACCACTGATACCCTGCTTCCAGCGAGGCGATAATCCCCGACGAGTGGTAATAATCCGTGCCGTCACCTTGTTCGGAAACATCATTGCTAAACCATGCATATTGCAGCCAGCTATCCAGCCACGCCCCCTGCTGCTGGCTACCATGCTGAAACCAGCTCGAAGTCAGCCCAATAGCATAGCCGTGGTTCTGGTTATCGGCGCGGGTTCCGGTCATATTCGAGCGGCTGTCCCCCTGGTTATCGCTGTAACCACCAATGGCTCCCAGCGTCCATTCGCCATCATCGCCCCATCGCCCGCTAAACAGGTCGCCGCTAAGCTGCACCGTAGAGGTGTCTTCATGCTGAGCCAGCTGCCCCGCCGCCGTGTAATGATAACGTCCACCGATAATACGCAAATGCAGCGTCTGACCGTCACCACCTGCGTGATCGCGTCGCTCCATCACAAACGCCTGATTTGCCGCCCGCAGGTTATTAAGATATCCACCAATTTTTGCATTCAGCACCGGCTGATAAGCGGGCGTTGGGTCAGGAGCCGGCGTGGGATCGGGAGTCGGATCAGGTGGCGATGGCGGCGTGACTTTTTGTGATCGCAAATACCAGTCGTTGTTATCTTCCACCAACGTATAGTCGTAAGCGCCCATATTGACGTAGCCGCTGCCCGCCAGACTGAACTGCGCATTATTTTGAAATTGCGTGGGATCGCCAGCGAAATCAACCACTTTTATACCTGTAGATGTCGACTCGCCAATGCCAGTAATGGGGTTAACCACCACAGTCGTGCTGCCAGCGGTATTGCCGTTCAACACCAACTGGTCGCTTACCGAGTCATCGCCGTTTAATTCGCTGTCGAGAAACAGCGTACCGCCACCGGTGTAATCATCGTTTACGGTCAGGGTATCGCCAGCGACGCCATTTTGCAGGCTGATCGCGCCGAAAGTATTGCTCAGATCACCATTGACCGTCACACCTGAAAGATAAGTCAGGCTGTCAGTTTCAAGGTTGGTATTAAGCTCACCTGTCAACGTCACGCCATCGGTGGCATTCACCAGCGTACCGCCACCGTTAAACAATGAGGCGTCAAGCGCCACAGACGTATCCTGCCCAGTTAAACGCAAAACCGTGCTATCGCTGATGTCGATAGTGCCGCTGGAACTGGCATCAATAGACTGAATATCCTGATCCGCGCCAGTCTCGAACGTTGCCCCGTCACCAACCCACAGCGACGAAGCGTAAGGAAAGATATCCGCAACATCACCTTTCAGCGTACCTTCTTCCACTCGCACCGCCGACTGCGCCGTGCCGCTGGCAGTCAGTTCCAACGTTCCTGCACCGGTTTTCGTCAGTGTGGTTCCCACATCCTGCTGATGTCCACTGCTGTCGGCGATCAATGCGCCCCACTGCGTCACAGCACCATCATCAACCACAATTTCGCCATCAGCGCGCATTTCGATATCACGCCCATGACCAGCCATCGCAGAGCGAGTATCGACATCAGCCGTAATCTCCATCGCGCTATCTTGTTGATTATCAGTGAAGATAACCTGGCGGTTATAGTGAGTATCACCAAGTTGAGAATTGTTGCTCACCACCAGCGTGCCGGAAGCGATTTGTGTTGTGCCGAGGTATTGATTGTCATTCGCCAGGCTTACCTGTCCATCGCCTGCATCTACCACTACATAGACGCCTTTTTTCCCGTCATCGCCAATATGCAAATCCTCACCACCATAAAGATCGACAACGTCCTGCTGACCAATTACCGTACCGCCACTGCCACTGATTTCCAGCCCATCGTTCTCTGACGTACCGCTCTGCCAGGTGATGAAATCTGAGAGATCTAATATGCCACCGTTTAACACAATTGACTGCGGATCGTCCTGCATCGCCGCCAGATCCGCCGCGTTTCCCGCCAGCGAGAGGATTGCGCCATCTTCCACCACAATATCGCCGGTCAGCGCCATCGACGACGCCCCCGCCAGCGCATAGCTACCATTTTCAGCAATGGTCAGTTGCCCTTCACCTTCAATAGTTCCGCTAAACCCGCCGGCATTTACAGTCACGTTACCGCCAGCATCAATATTTAAAGTGCCATTCTGAAAACCCGTCAGTGAGTGAACAAAAGTCTGCTGTGTTGCGCCAACGTTAAGTTCTGCCTGATCATCCCGATGACTGATACTGCCGACCATCAGGCCATAGCAATTTTGTGGATTACTCTGGCAACGATCATCGCCAACATTCATCAGCGAATTGCTACGCCCCAGCGTCACTTCACCGTTTTCAACCCGCATCTCGCCGGTAAAATTATTATTATCCGCATTAAGCACCAGTTCGCCTGCGCCGGTTTTGCTGATACTTCCGGTTCCGGCAATGGAATCGAGCGCACCATCGTTGCTCAGGTCACCAATAATCAACGTTTTATTACCAGCGATATCAAACCTGACCTGACTTGAATCGATGTACATAAAGCCGCCCGCCGACGCAGATGGCACATCGCCATATCCTGTGGCACTGTTGTTCTCATCCACCAAAACGCCACCGTTATAGCTGTAGCCGGCATCAACCGAAATATCAATAAGATAGGGAGAGTTCGCACTACTGCTATAAATTGCACCACCGTAGCCTTCAGCAATATTATCTGTAAACGTGGTGTTATTAATTATTGTGAACTCTGATGGGTGAATGTTTTCCGTATTATTATCGGTGATATCGATAGCGCCACCATCGCCATCACTGTAACTTGTTGATGTATATGCCCGATTATTATTAAAAATCGTGTTATTTAAGTAAATATTATTATTAATCGAATAAATTGCGCCACCTTTGCCATCGCTAGCAATATTACCTGTAAATACAGCATTGGTAACGCTAAGATCAATATCACCAGCGTCATTTGTACCCGCAGAATAGATAGCCCCGCCATATCCTCCTGCCACATTACTGTCGAAGATAACCTGAGTAAGATTCAGCGTTGAGTTTTCTTTCGTAAAAATAGCACCTCCATTATTATATTCACCACTCACGGTATTATTTTCGAACAGAGTCATACCTGTTCCACCTTGTGCTGACAATATGAAATCAGCTCCTTGTTGTAAAAATACCGCCCCGCCACTGGCATCATTTGCCATAGAGGAAAAAATAAGCCATTGCCCGTCAGCAACACTCCAGGTCTGCATACTACCTGAGAGGCTCTGGCGACTGGCCAGGCAACTGGTAGAAACATTAACCCCCTGACATGAAGCCAGAATCTGCGACGCCGCGTTTGCACGCGTAAACACGCAAGCAACGACAGCCGGGAAAATTAACAGATACCCTTTCCTGATAAAAATAATCCATTTTTTATTCATGATCTGACAGCCTGTGAGAAATAACACGCTATCATTAAAAGGCATATTACGATTGTAGATAATAACCAATTGTAAACAAGAAATTTTTAAAATAATCGAACCAGCAATAATATTTACAGAAAGGTATTAATTATTTCTTTCAAAGTTTACTTGATTATTAAACAATGATAATTAAAACATATTAAACTGATTAATTCATTTCTTGTTTACCTGGAATAATCAATATCGCAAACTTTAATTTTACATCTACTGATTAAAAAATATCTGTTTCGTGAACGCCCCCCCTTTACATTTGCTCACATCATAAACATAACAATAAGTGTCGACATGATATGAGTTTGTGATGGTATCAATTTTCGCCACATCTGACATAAGCGCAATAAATAACCTGGATCAATAATTATCTTAAATTGAACGTTCAAGAAATCGCCGAACGGTTATTTTTAACAATTTTTTCTCTTCCCATTGACTTTCCCGAACACCTTGTCTGACCTAAGGTGCGTGGAAGTCACCTTTTCCGTTGCGAGTTATCCACAAAGTTATGCACTTGCAAGAGGGCCATTTTCACACTATCTTGCAGTGAATCCCAAACATACCCCCTATATATAGTGTTCATTGCGACTTTCCTCACTACAGGTAGTCAAAGCGACACTATTGCGGAAAGTATTCCCAAAACAGGTACTACATACATGAATCAGAATCTGCTGGTGACAAAGCGCAACGGTAGCACAGAGCGCATCAATCTCGACAAAATCCATCGCGTTCTGGATTGGGCGGCAGAAGGACTGCATAACGTTTCGATTTCCCAGGTCGAACTGCGCTCCCACATTCAGTTTTATGACGGTATCAAGACTTCTGACATCCACGAAACCATTATCAAGGCTGCCGCAGACCTGATCTCCCGTGAAGCACCGGATTATCAGTACCTCGCCGCGCGCCTGGCAATTTTCCACCTGCGTAAAAAAGCCTACGGTCAGTTTGAACCGCCTGCGCTGTATGACCATGTGAAGAAAATGGTCGATATGGGCAAATACGATAATCATCTGCTGGAAGACTACACGGAAGAAGAGTTCAAGCAGATGGACACGTTTATCGATCACGACCGTGATATGACCTTCTCTTACGCTGCCGTTAAGCAACTGGAAGGGAAATATCTGGTACAAAACCGCGTCACCGGCGAAATCTACGAAAGCGCCCAGTTCCTGTATATTCTGGTTGCTGCCTGCCTGTTCTCAAACTATCCGCGTGAAACCCGTCTGCAATACGTGAAGCGTTTTTACGACGCGGTTTCCACATTTAAAATTTCACTGCCGACGCCAATCATGTCCGGCGTGCGTACCCCGACTCGTCAGTTCAGCTCCTGCGTACTGATTGAGTGCGGCGACAGCCTGGATTCCATCAATGCGACATCCAGCGCGATTGTAAAATACGTCTCCCAGCGTGCCGGTATCGGTATCAACGCCGGGCGTATTCGTGCGCTGGGTAGCCCGATTCGCGGTGGCGAAGCGTTCCACACCGGTTGTATTCCGTTCTATAAGCATTTCCAGACCGCTGTGAAATCCTGCTCCCAAGGCGGTGTGCGCGGTGGTGCAGCAACGCTGTTCTACCCAATTTGGCATCTGGAAGTAGAAAGCCTGCTGGTGCTGAAAAACAACCGTGGGGTTGAAGGCAACCGCGTGCGTCATATGGACTACGGGGTACAAATCAACAAACTGATGTATACCCGCCTGCTGAAAGGTGAAGATATCACCCTGTTCAGCCCGTCCGATGTGCCAGGGTTATACGACGCGTTCTTCGCCGATCAGGAAGAATTTGAGCGCCTGTACACCAAATATGAAAAAGACGACAGCATCCGCAAACAGCGTGTGAAAGCCGTTGAGCTGTTCTCGCTGATGATGCAGGAACGTGCGTCTACCGGTCGTATCTATATTCAGAACGTTGACCACTGCAACAACCACAGCCCGTTTGATCCGGCTATTGCGCCAGTGCGCCAGTCTAACCTGTGCCTGGAAATCGCCCTGCCGACCAAACCGCTGAATGACGTCAACGACGAAAACGGTGAAATCGCGTTGTGTACGCTGTCTGCTTTCAACCTGGGCGCAATTAATAGCCTGGATGAACTGGAAGAGCTGGCGATTCTGGCGGTGCGCGCACTCGACGCGCTGCTGGATTATCAGGATTACCCGATCCCGGCAGCCAAACGCGGAGCGATGGGTCGTCGCACGCTGGGTATTGGTGTGATCAACTTCGCTTACTATCTGGCGAAGCACGGTAAACGCTACTCCGACGGCAGTGCCAACAACCTGACGCATAAAACCTTCGAAGCAATTCAATATTACCTGCTGAAAGCGTCTAACGAGCTGGCGAAAGAGCAAGGCGCGTGCCCGTGGTTTAACGAAACCACTTACGCGAAAGGTATCCTGCCGATCGATACCTACAAGAAAGATCTGGATGCTATCACCAATGAACCGCTGCATTACGACTGGGAAGCGTTGCGTGAGTCAATCAAAACGCACGGCCTGCGTAACTCCACGCTTTCTGCTCTGATGCCGTCCGAGACCTCTTCGCAGATCTCTAACGCCACTAACGGTATTGAACCGCCGCGCGGTTACGTCAGCATCAAAGCGTCGAAAGACGGTATTCTGCGCCAGGTGGTGCCGGACTACGAGCACCTGCACGACGCCTATGAGCTGCTGTGGGAAATGCCGGGTAACGATGGCTACCTGCAACTGGTGGGTATCATGCAGAAATTTATCGATCAGTCGATCTCTGCTAACACCAACTATGATCCGTCACGCTTCCCGTCAGGAAAAGTGCCGATGCAGCAGTTGCTGAAAGACCTGCTCACCGCCTACAAATTCGGGGTCAAAACGCTGTATTATCAGAACACCCGTGATGGCGCTGAAGACGCGCAGGACGATCTGGTGCCGTCAATCCAGGACGATGGCTGCGAAAGCGGCGCATGTAAGATCTGATAATCCCCCAGCCTTTGCACCAAACCGTCCCCTCTCCCCTTGCGGGAGAGGGTTAGGGTGAGGGGTAATAAAACCACAGGACACATTCATGGCATATACCACCTTTTCACAGACGAAGAATGATCAGCTCAAAGAACCCATGTTCTTTGGTCAGCCGGTCAACGTGGCTCGCTACGATCAGCAAAAATATGAAATCTTCGAAAAATTGATCGAAAAGCAGCTCTCTTTCTTCTGGCGTCCGGAAGAAGTTGACGTCTCCCGCGACCGTATCGATTACCAGGCGCTGCCGGAGCACGAAAAACACATTTTTATCAGCAACCTGAAATATCAGACGCTACTGGACTCCATTCAGGGTCGTAGCCCGAACGTGGCGCTGCTGCCGCTGATTTCCATTCCCGAACTGGAAACCTGGGTAGAAACCTGGGCGTTTTCGGAAACTATTCACTCCCGCTCCTACACGCACATCATTCGTAATATCGTTAACGATCCGTCTGTTGTGTTTGATGATATCGTCACCAACGAGCAGATCCAGAAACGCGCGGAAGGGATTTCAGCTTACTACGACGAACTGATCGAAATGACCAGTTACTGGCATCTGCTGGGCGAAGGCACCCATACCGTCAACGGCAAAACCGTGACCGTTAGCCTGCGCGAGCTGAAGAAAAAACTTTATCTCTGCCTGATGAGCGTTAACGCGCTGGAAGCGATCCGCTTCTACGTCAGCTTCGCCTGCTCTTTCGCATTCGCGGAACGTGAGCTGATGGAGGGCAACGCCAAAATTATTCGCCTGATTGCCCGTGACGAAGCCCTGCACCTGACTGGTACTCAGCATATGCTGAATCTGTTGCGCAGCGGCGCGGACGATCCTGAGATGGCGGAAATTGCCGAAGAGTGTAAGCAGGAGTGCTATGACCTGTTTGTCCAGGCGGCACAGCAGGAGAAAGACTGGGCGGATTATCTGTTCCGTGACGGTTCGATGATTGGTCTGAATAAAGACATTCTCTGCCAGTACGTCGAGTACATCACCAATATCCGTATGCAAGCGGTTGGTTTAGATCTGCCGTTCCAGACGCGCTCCAACCCAATCCCGTGGATCAACACCTGGCTGGTGTCTGATAACGTACAAGTTGCTCCGCAGGAAGTGGAAGTCAGTTCTTATCTGGTCGGACAGATTGACTCGGAAGTAGACACCGACGATTTGAGTAACTTCCAACTCTGATGGCTCGCGTTACCCTGCGCATCACTGGCACACAACTGCTGTGCCAGGATGAACACCCTTCTCTTCTGGCGGCGCTGGAATCCCACAATGTGGCGGTTGAGTATCAGTGCCGCGAAGGCTACTGCGGCTCCTGTCGCACGCGCCTTGTCGCAGGCCAGGTGGACTGGATTGCCGAACCGTTAGCCTTTATTCAACCTGGGGAAATTTTGCCCTGTTGTTGCCGGGCAAAAGGTGATATTGAAATCGAGATGTGATCGGGTACTAGCGCCAGATGCGACGCTTACGCGTCTTATCTGGCCTACAACAATTACATGGCAGAATAATATGCTTTCACCTGCTCCCAGTCCGCTTTGGGGATCGGCTCCAGATATTTCTCCAACTGGCGGAAGTCATGATGAATAGCCTTATGGCGACGCAGACGACGGCGACTTTTCTCCAGATCAAGAAAACCTGCTTCTGCCTTACCTTCTGTTTTCACATAGATATGGCGAACATAACAGCAACCATGCTGACGATTAACGCTATGCATCTTTTTAAATGCCAGCGCCACCGCTTTCAACATTGCTTGCCGTACATCGTCGGAATAAGGCGTTACTGCGTGTTGTGAATACCAGTCAGCAATGCTGACAAACCCCGCCATATCTTCAGTCACCAGCAACGCGCGCCATTCACCCTCAATTTTCACCGCTTCACCAAAAACGATGTTCGGCACAATTACACCGGCGCGCTTCAGATCTTTTATTACAGCTATCTCCCGAACAATCGTCGGACGCCCAAACGGATAGCGGATAGAATAAAACAAGTGGTGAGTCATGCGCTTCACATACAACTTTTTGCCGTTGTGCTCGACGCATTGCACCCCGCTCATACCGTTGCGGCGGTAATTCGGCTCCTCAACCCAGTCACCTTCTGTAGCCCACCAATGATTGAACTCATCGTGTTTTGCTGAAACTGCCATACCCTGTCGCCTGTCTTTATTATTAACGACAATGACTATAGGTGTTTACCTTAAGAAAAACTTAATAAAAAGTGTTTCTTAATGGATTTCTTTTGCCGGGAACAAGTCATCCCGCTCTAAAGAACAGCAAGTAAGGATAACCAACAGACTTTATGAAGAATTAAATATGTCCGCTATTTTACTATGACGTAGATGAGGCTTTGAATGAAGAGATATACCGGATGGCACTTACGTGCCATCCGACACTGAACTTACTCTTTATTGAGGAATTTTACTGCCTTATCCGGGAAGTCCGTAAACAGCCCATTAACACCTGCTTTGTTATACAGGGCGTCATACAGTTGATTCACATCGGTCGTATATGCCGGCAGTTTATCCGACCGCACGGTATAAGGATGCACTACCAGCTTATTCTGCTGTGCATCTTTCACCATTCCAGTAAGTTTAATATTGCCCGGCTGCGATGTCTCATCAATGACCATATGGTAATCGGGGCCAATGCCGTCAGCATATTCTGCCACCTGCTTCATGGCGCCCGGCTTAAACATCCAGTCATAGCTGTAATTTACCCAGGTTCCGTCCGGCTGTTTCTGCTGAGTTTCATTCCAGTCAGTATAAGCAATCAACTGAACCAGATTGAGATCCATGCCCATTTTCGGTTCCAGCTCATTTTTAATGCGTTTCAGCTCATCAGCATCAAAGCATTGCAAATAAACTTTGTCCCCTTTGCTGGTGTAACCATATTTTTTCAGCACTTCCAGCGTTTTTGCCGCTATATCTTTCCCTTCCTGGTGATGGAACCACGGCGCTTTAATCTCCGGGTAGATGCCGATGTTTTTCCCGGTCGAATGGTTTAACCCCTGAACAAATTCAATCTCTTCTTCGAAAGTATGCACCCGGAAGTCAGATTTACCCATTGGGAAACGCCCCGGATAAGTCTGCACTTTCTTACCGTTTTCAATATCGAAGCCTTCGGTAAATTTCAGTGATTTAATTTCATCCAGCGTGAAATCTATCGCGTAGTAACGACCGTCTTTGCGTGCCCTGTCCGGGAAACGATCGGCGACATCAGTAACGCGATCAAGATAGTGGTCATGCAGGACGACCAGATGGTCGTCTTTGGTCATTACCAAATCCTGTTCCAGATAATCCGCTCCCTGCGCATATGCCATCGCTTTTGCTGGCAGCGTATGCTCCGGCAAATAACCACTGGCGCCGCGATGGGCTATTACAATTTTCTCGCTGTTGTCTGCCGCCATTGCACTGCTTCCCATGATCATTCCACTCATCATGATCGCAATGCTAAGGTTTTTCAGCGTCAATTTCATGCCATTAGCCTCCGTTGCGTTTTTGCTGTAATTCCTGATGGCGACGTTTTTCGCCAATCATCACGACAATTAACAAGATAACTGCCAGAATGCTGCCGCCAATCATTACCATAAAGCCGCCATCCCAGCCGAAGAAATCCACGGTGTAGCCAACAATCGCACTCGCCGCTACAGAACCGCCAAGATAACCAAACAGTCCGGTAAAGCCTGCCGCCGTACCTGCCGCTTTTTTCGGTGCCAGTTCCAGCGCGTGCAGACCGATCAGCATGACAGGGCCATAAATCAGGAAGCCGATGACAATCATACAAATCATATCTACGGTCGGGTTGCCCGCCGGGTTCATCCAGTAAACGATAGTGGCAATGGTCACCAGAGTCATAAAGAAGACGCCGGTTGCGCCACGGTTACCACGGAAGACTTTATCCGACATCCAGCCGCACAAAAGGGTGCCCGGAATGCCCGCGTACTCATAAAGGAAGTAGGCCCAGGAAGATTTATCCAGCGCGAAGTGTTTCACCTCTTTCAGGTAGGTTGGCGACCAGTCGAGGATGCCGTAGCGCAGCAGGTAAACGAACACGTTAGCGATAGCGATATACCACAGCAGTTTGTTCGGCAGCACGTACTGCATGAAAATCTGCTTCGCGGTCAGCTCCTGTTCCGCTTTTTCGTTATAGTCGTCCGGATAGTCATTTTTGTACTCTTCGATCGGCGGCAGACCACAGGATTGCGGGGTATCGCGCATCATGGCAAAAGCGAAAAGCGCCACCAGAATGGCACAGAAAGCCGGCATATAAAGCGCCGCGTGCCAGTCATTGAACCAGGCCATCCCCAGCAAGAACAACAGCGGCGGAATACCACCACCAACGTTATGCGCACAGTTCCACACCGACACAATGCCGCCACGTTCTTTCTGTGACCACCAGTGCACCATGGTACGACCACACGGCGGCCATCCCATCCCCTGGAACCAGCCGCAGAGGAACAACAGCACGAACATCACCGCAATACTGGAAGTCGCCCACGGCACAAATCCCATAAACAGCATCACTGCCGCAGCAAGAATCAAACCAGCTGGCAGGAAAACGCGCGGATTCGAGCGATCCGATACCGAGCCCATGATGAATTTCGAAAATCCATAGGCGATTGAGATCCCTGAAAGCGCAAAACCTAAATCACCACGCGAGAATCCCTGCTCCACCAGGTAAGGCATAGCAAGAGCAAAGTTCTTACGAACCAGATAGTAAGCAGCATAACCAAAGAATATCCCCAGGAAAATTTGCCAGCGTAATCGACGATAGGTCGGGTCGATCTCCGCAGCAGGTAAGCGCGCTTTGTGTGGCGCCGGTTTAAAAATACTCAACATTTATAGCCTCCGTGGCCCATGGTCTTATTTATGATTAACAGCCTGATTCAGTAGAAGAACCTGCCGTTTTTTGAGTTGCCGCGATGTTAAGAAAACATTCATAAATTAAATGTGAATTACCGCACACATTATTAAACACAATGATTGAAATGTTCTGAAAGACGCATGAAATCACGTTTCACTTTCGAATTATGAGCGAATATGCGCGAAATCAAACAATTCATGTTTTTACTATGGCTAAATGGTAAAAAACGAACTTCAGAGGGATAACAATGAAAACTCGCGACTCGCAATCAAGTGACGTGATTATCATTGGCGGCGGCGCAACGGGAGCCGGGATTGCCCGCGACTGTGCCCTACGCGGGCTGCGCGTGATTTTGGTTGAGCGCCATGACATCGCCACAGGCGCGACCGGGCGTAACCACGGTCTGCTGCACAGCGGCGCGCGCTATGCGGTAACCGATGCGGAATCGGCCCGCGAATGTATTAGTGAAAACAAGATATTAAAACGCATTGCGCGTCATTGTGTTGAGCCGACCAACGGCCTGTTTATCACCCTGCCAGAAGATGACCTCTCCTTTCAAACCACTTTTATTCGCGCTTGCGAAGAAGCAGGAATAAGCGCAGAAGCCATCGATCCGCAGCAAGCGCGCATTATCGAACCTTCCGTTAACCCGGCATTGATAGGTGCAGTGAAAGTCCCGGATGGCACCGTTGATCCATTTCGTTTGACCGCAGCAAATATGCTCGATGCGAAAGAACACGGTGCAGTTATCCTCACCGCCCACGAAGTCACTGGCCTGATTCGTGAAGGCGCGACGGTATGTGGCGTTCGTGTGCGTAACCATCTCACCGGCGAAACCCAGGCACTTCATGCACCTGTGGTGGTTAATGCCGCCGGGATCTGGGGACAACATATTGCCGAGTATGCCGATCTACGCATTCTCATGTTCCCGGCGAAAGGATCGCTGCTGATCATGGATCACCGCATTAATCAGCATGTGATCAACCGCTGCCGTAAACCTTCTGATGCCGATATTCTGGTTCCCGGCGATACCATTTCGCTGATTGGAACCACCTCTTTACGTATTGATTACAATGAGATCGACGACAACAGAGTGACGGCAGAAGAAGTGGATATTCTGCTGCGTGAAGGGGAAAAACTGGCTCCGGTGATGGCGAAAACGCGTATTCTGCGAGCCTACTCTGGCGTGCGCCCGTTGGTTGCCAGCGATGATGACCCGAGTGGACGTAACGTCAGTCGCGGCATCGTGCTGCTCGACCACGCCGAACGCGATGGTCTTGACGGATTTATCACCATCACCGGCGGCAAACTGATGACCTATCGTCTGATGGCGGAATGGGCCACCGACGCGGTATGCCGCAAGCTTGGCAACTCGCGCCCCTGTACCACTGCCAACACGCCACTGCCTGGTTCACAGGAACCCGCTGAAGTTACCTTACGCAAAGTGATCTCCCTGCCCGCCCCGCTGCGCGGTTCCGCAGTTTACCGTCACGGCGATCGCACGCCTGCCTGGCTGAGTGAAGGTCGCCTGCATCGAAGCCTGGTGTGCGAATGTGAAGCCGTCACGGCGGGAGAAATACAGTACGCAGTAGAAAATTTAAACGTTAACAGTCTGTTAGATTTGCGCCGTCGTACCCGTGTGGGAATGGGCACCTGCCAGGGCGAACTCTGCGCCTGCCGCGCTGCCGGGCTGCTGCAACGCTTTAATGTCACCACCTCTGCGCAATCTATTGAGCAACTTTCCACCTTCCTGAACGAACGCTGGAAAGGCGTGCAACCTGTTGCCTGGGGCGATGCGCTGCGCGAAAGCGAATTTACCCGCTGGGTTTATCAGGGACTGTGTGGTCTGGAGAAGGAGCAGAAAGATGCGATTTGATACTGTCATTATGGGCGGCGGTCTTGCCGGATTACTCTGCGGTCTGCAACTGCAAAAACACGGCCTGCGCTGTGCGATTGTCACTCGTGGTCAAAGCGCGCTGCATTTTTCGTCCGGATCGCTGGATTTACTGAGCCATCTGCCTGACGGTCAAACGGTGACAGACATTCACGACGGCCTGGAATCTTTGTGCCATCAAGCTCCTGCCCATCCTTACAGTGTTCTCGGCTCACAGCGCGTACTCGATCTCGCTTGCAGGGCGCAGGCATTGATCGCTGAAAGCGGTGCGCAATTGCAGGGTAGCGTTGAACTGGCTCACCAGCGAGTTACACCGCTCGGCACTCTGCGCTCAACCTGGCTAAGCTCGCCAGAAGTCCCCGTCTGGCCGTTGCCAGCGAAGAAAATATGTGTGGTGGGTATCAGCGGGCTGATGGATTTTCAGGCGCATCTTGCGGCAGCTTCGTTACGTGAATTGGATCTTTCGGTTGAAACCGCAGAAATTGAACTGCCGGAACTGGATGTGCTACGTAATAACGCCACCGAGTTCCGCGCGGTAAATATTGCCCGTTTCCTTGATAACGAAGAAAACTGGCCACTGTTGCTTGATGCGCTTATCCCTGTCGCCAACACTTGTGAAATGATCCTGATGCCAGCCTGCTTCGGCCTGGCTGATGACAAACTCTGGCGCTGGCTGAACGAACAATTGCCCTGTTCATTAATGTTACTGCCGACACTGCCACCTTCCGTGCTGGGCATTCGTCTGCAAAATCAGCTTCAACGTCAGTTCGTGCGCCAGGGCGGTGTATGGATGCCGGGCGATGAAGTGAAAAAAGTGACCTGTAAAAATGGCGTGGTGAATGAAATCTGGACCCGTAATCACGCCGACATCCCGCTGCGTCCACGTTTCGCGGTTCTCGCCAGCGGCAGCTTCTTTAGCGGCGGACTGGTTGCGGAACGCAACGGCATTCGCGAGCCGATTCTCGGCCTTGATGTGCTGCAAACCGCCACGCGGGGTGAGTGGTATCGAAGTGATTTTTTTGCGGCGCAACCATGGCAGCAGTTCGGTGTAACCACTGATGAGGCGCTACGCCCATCGCAGGCAGGCCAGACGGTAGAAAACTTGTTTGCCATCGGATCGGTGCTGGGCGGATATGATCCTATCGCTCAGGGATGCGGCGGCGGCGTTTGTGCTGTCAGTGCATTACATGCTGCTCAACAGATTGCCCAACGCGCAGGAGGCCAACAATGAACGATACCAGCTTCGAAAATTGCATTAAGTGCACCGTCTGTACCACCGCCTGCCCGGTAAGCCGGGTGAATCCGGGCTATCCGGGGCCAAAACAGGCCGGGCCGGATGGCGAGCGTCTGCGTCTGAAAGATGGCGCCCTGTATGACGAGGCGCTGAAATATTGCATTAACTGCAAACGTTGCGAAGTCGCCTGCCCGTCCGATGTGAAGATTGGCGATATCATCCAGCGCGCGCGGGCGAAATATGACACCTCACGCCCGTCGCTGCGCAATTTCGTTTTGAGTCATACTGACCTGATGGGTAGCGTTTCCACGCCGTTCGCGCCTATCGTCAACACCGCTACCTCGCTGAAACCAGTGCGACAACTGCTTGATGCGGCGTTAAAAATTGACCATCGCCGCACGCTGCCGAAATACTCCTTCGGCACTTTCCGTCGCTGGTATCGCAGTGTGGCTGCGCAGCAGGCGCAATATAAAGACCAGGTGGCCTTTTTCCACGGCTGCTTCGTTAACTACAACCATCCGCAGTTAGGCAAGGATTTAATTAAAGTGCTCAACGCGATGGGCACCGGCGTACAACTGCTCAGCAAAGAGAAATGCTGCGGTGTGCCACTCATCGCCAACGGTTTTACCGATAAAGCGCGTAAACAGGCAATCACTAACGTGGAAACGATCCGCGAAGCTGTGGGGGGAAAAGGTATTCCGGTGATTGCCACCTCCTCTACCTGTACGTTTGCCTTGCGCGACGAGTACCCGGAAGTGCTGAATGTCGACAACAAAGGCTTGCGCGATCATATCGAACTGGCAACCCGCTGGCTGTGGCGCAAGCTGGACGAAGGCAAAACCTTGCCGCTGAAATCACTGCCGCTAAAAGTGGTCTATCACACCCCGTGCCATATGGAAAAAATGGGCTGGACGCTCTACACCCTGGAACTTTTACGTAAGATCCCAGGGCTTGAGCTAACAGTGCTGGATTCCCAGTGCTGCGGTATTGCGGGTACTTACGGTTTCAAAAAAGAGAACTACCCCACCTCACAAGCCATCGGTGCACCGCTGTTCCGCCAGATAGAAGAGAGCGGCGCGGATCTGGTGGTTACCGACTGCGAAACCTGCAAATGGCAGATTGAGATGTCCACAAGTCTTCGCTGCGAACATCCGATTACGCTGCTGGCTCAGGCGCTGGTTTAAACTCCCTTCTGATGCCCGGTAAGCGCATTGCTTATCGGGCATTTTTGCGTGCGCGATTCCGTACCCAATGTATGCGTTTCATCACAATGAAAATTCCTCTGAAAACGTCTCGCAAAGACTGAAACTGGCAGATGTCAAAGGCCTGGGATAACCGTAATGTCGCGTCATCATAAATATCAGGTGACGGACAACCATGACTGAATCAACAACCTCCTCCCCGCATGATGCGGTATTTAAAACCTTTATGTTCTCACCCGATACCGCACGGGATTTTCTGGAAATACATCTACCGGAACCGTTACGTAAGCTGTGTAATCTGCATACGTTAAGGCTGGAACCCACAAGTTTTATTGAAAAAAGCTTACGCGCTTACTACTCGGATGTTTTGTGGTCGGTAGAAACCAGCGAAGGTGACGGCTATATCTACTGCGTAATTGAACATCAAAGTTCTGCGGAAAAGAATATGGCCTTTCGGCTGATGCGCTATGCCACCGCCGCCATGCAGCGTCACCTGGATAAAGGTTATGACAAAGTCCCGCTGGTAGTGCCATTGCTGTTTTATCATGGCGAAACCTCGCCCTACCCGTATTCTCTCAACTGGCTGGATGAATTTAACGATCCGCAACTTGCCCGGCAGTTGTACACCGAAGCTTTTCCGTTGGTGGATATCACCATCGTACCTGACGATGAGATCATGCAACATCGGCGTATAGCCCTGCTGGAACTTATTCAAAAACATATTCGCGACCGCGATTTAATCGGCATGGTCGACAGGATCACCACGCTTTTGGTTAGAGGCTTCACTAATGACAGCCAATTGCAAACACTGTTTAATTATCTCCTGCAATGTGGCGATACCTCCCGTTTCACCCGCTTTATTCAGGAGATTGCCGAACGTTCACCACTACAAAAGGAGAGATTGATGACTATTGCTGAACGGCTACGGCAGGAAGGACATCAAATTGGCTGGCAGGAGGGTAAGATTGAAGGCTGGCAAGAAGGTAAATTAGAAGGCTTGCAAGAAGGTAAATTAGAAGGTTTGCAGGAAGGTAAATTAAAAGGTTTGCAGGAAGGCATGCATGAACAAGCCATTAAAATCGCCTTACGAATGCTGGAACAAGGCTTTGAAC
This sequence comes from Escherichia sp. 93.1518, assembly GCF_013368915.2. Taxonomy (NCBI): domain Bacteria; kingdom Pseudomonadati; phylum Pseudomonadota; class Gammaproteobacteria; order Enterobacterales; family Enterobacteriaceae; genus Escherichia; species Escherichia sp. 93.1518. The sequence continues at coordinate 100,900 of NZ_JABWMT020000002.1, read as the reverse complement.
GTGAGATTGTGCTGGCGACAACCCAACTCACTGATGCTGATATTCCACCGAACTGTCATTAAAAGGAGAGATTAATGACCATTGCTGAACGGCTACGGCAGGAAGGACACCAAATTGGCTGGCAGGAAGATAAATTGGAAGGTTTGCACGAACAAGCCATTAAAATCGCCTTACGAATGCTGGAACAAGGTTTTGAACGTGAGATTGTGCTGGCAACAACCCAGCTAACCGATGCCAATCTCGCCCCATTAAGCCTGCAATGAACGCGACAACGTGCCGGGTAAAAGACTTCTCCCCGGCACGCCCTCTTTCACGCCCCCTGTGGCGACAGTGTCAACGACTCCACAACCTCAATCCAGCCATGCTCGCTGGCAATATCCAGGCCGTTTAGCCAGCGGCGCAGCATATTAAGCGCCATCATTGCGCACACCTCCTGACGGATAGCCTGGCTGTAGCGCGTGGTGCTGAAATGTACTCGCAGGGCGAAAGTGCCGTCTGGCGTAGCCAGCGCAAAGTTGAGATGCTCATCTTCCAGACCAGAAACCGCCAGCGCCAGCCCGGCGAAATGGTTAGCTCGGCGTTCCGTTATCCAGTGCGCAGTTTGCGCCAGGGTTTCTTCCTGTGAAGGAACCACTTCACACGCCAGTAATGGCGCCCCCGCGCGAGAAAGTTGCAAAGCCAGCAAGCCACCGGTGAATTGCTCGCTCAACGTCAGACTGAACTGGCGGCTTTGCAGTTCGCGGCTGATTTGCGCTGGCAGCCCTTCGGTGCCTTCGAAAATCATGCTCTGCCCGGCAACACGTTTAACATCCAGCCACAGTTTTTCCATCGCCTGTTGCTCGCTTGCCGGTCCGGTGAGTTTCAGTTCAATAATCGGCATGGAGGAGCGATAGCCCATCGTCACACCTGGCGGTAGTTGCAACGCATCCAGGCTTTGCGCCAGATCGCTTTCTGAACGACCAAAAGTGGTCAGCCGCAGACAAACCGGCGGTTGCGGCAAAGAAAAACGCTCACGCAGGCGCGGCAGGATTTCGTGCTCGACCATCACTTTAAATTCCGACGGCACGCCTGGGGTAAAGAACATCAGGCAACGGTTAAGTTGCACAGCAAAACCACAGGCCGTACCAACCGGATTATTGATAAATTCTGCACTGGCAGGCAGCTCCGCCTGTTTGCGGTTGCTCGGCGCCATTACGCGACCACGTTCGCGGAAATAGCGTTCCATCTCTTCGAGCCAGGCTTCATGAAGAACCAGGCTTTCACCTTTGGCGGTCGCTGCGGCGAGTGCGCTTAAATCATCACTGGTCGGCCCCAGTCCGCCATTGACGATCAGCACATCGGCGTGCTGGCTACGTTCGCGAAGAATGGTCACTAAATCCTCAAGGTTATCGCCCACTGTATTGCGGCGAGATAATGGCAACCCCTGATGAAAGAAAAAATCCGCCAGCCAGGCAGCGTTAGTGTCAACGATTTGCCCGTGTAACACTTCATCCCCGGTGGATAACATTTCCACTTTTAACATGGTTATCTCCTGCTTTTGTTATCGAATCACTATAACGCAAAGGGAGATAAGGCGTAGTAAGAAACTGAATGGCGCGGCAGAACGCCGCGCCGGAAGGCATCAGAAGCTGGCGCTAACCCCAACATACGGGCCGTCAGCCACCGCGTTGTCGCGATTGCCGTCTTTAGCCGACAGGCTCAGGTAGCGGTAGCCCGCCTCAATGCTGATCGGGCGCATGATGGTGTAACGCGCGCCAGCATTCGCTTCTTCATAACTTTTAATACCGCTGGAGAGCGAATCCGGAGAGTAGTAATACTCGCCAAACAGACGGAAGCTATCGCCAATTTGCCACTGCAAGCCACCGCCTACCGCTGCGGCATAGCCTTCATCGCCGTCGTTCGGGTTGGTGTAAACGCCTTTACCGCCCACAGTTGCCATTAACGGTCCCAGCGGCAGATTCAATCCCAGGCCAACGCCCGCGACATCACCGTCGTCATCGTTATGTGTCCAGTTACCGCTTAATGCCAGACCGGTCGATTCAGTACCGAAACCGACGCCAATATTGGTATATTCTTTTCCCGCCTGACCGCTAATGCTTATCGCATTTGCCGATGCAGAAACCAATAGCATTCCAGCCAGAACTGGCAGTGCAAATTTTTTCATTTTTACCTTTTCCCGCAAGAAGATAATTAAAAGTCCCCAAAGCTGCGGGATTGTACTGCCTGACACAGAGGATTCAATGCGTGAAAAAAGCGATCTGCTAACTTATTGTAACTAAATACTTCTTTAATAATTAAGTGCAGAAAAAGTAGCCACCAAAAATTGATTGCCAGAAAAATAATCATCGCGGTTATCGTCGCAAAAAAGGCCAATGCCGCTTTCACGAGTTGATCCATTGCCGTATTCTTTTGTTTTATTTTCAGTGATAAGGAATATTCCCATGCGGCAACGGACTATAGTTTGTCCCTTAATTCAAAATGATGGTGCTTATCTGCTGTGTAAAATGGCCGACGATCGCGGCGTTTTCCCCGGACAATGGGCGCTGTCTGGCGGCGGCGTAGAACCCGGTGAGCGCATTGAAGAAGCATTACGTCGTGAAATCAGAGAAGAGCTGGGCGAGCAACTGATTCTTACTGACATCACGCCATGGACTTTCAGTGATGACATCCGCATCAAGACGTATGCAGATGGTCGCAAGGAAGAGATTTATATGATTTACCTGATCTTTGACTGCGTCTCTGCCAACCGTGAAGTGAAAATTAACGAAGAGTTTCAGGAATACGCATGGGTAAAACCTGAAGATCTTGCTCACTATGATTTGAATGTCGCCACTCAGAAAACGTTACGTTTGAAAGGTCTGATGTAACAGTAATGACAGCCATTATTGGCTGTCATATTAACAAATCACCGATTAACAAACCCACCATCCAGTAAAACGTTGCCATTTTCAACATGCATTACCAGCCCATCCAGATAATCTGGTTTAAATGTCACGTTTCGTTTATCTTTAGCGATATAGGTCAGACAATGGTTATGGGTGAAAATAACGATATTTTTATCTGGCGCTTTACTTTGCAACTCCTTAATTGTGTTATAAATCTCATTTCTACATTGTAGAAAACGTTTATCTACCGTCAGTTTTTTTCCAGCAGAAAACCAGGTCGCTGATTGAATAGTCCGAACGGTATTACTGGAATAAAGATCGAAATCAGGGATGTCCGCGCTAAAAGCTTTGCCCAGTTCACGGGCATTCTGAGCACCTTTCACCGTAATGCCCGTTTTGTCTGACAAGCATTGATTAGAGGAGCGATCGCAGCGTTCCGCATGGCGAAACAGAACCACAACCGGGTGCTGCTGCGCTAATCTGGCCAGCGTTTTATTGTCGATACGCGGCAAACCATTACTGCTCCAGGCAGCATGTGTACCCAGCCCCGCAATCGCCCCAAGCACCAGTAAAATGTAGATATATTTTTTAGACTTCAACGAAGTCCGACAAAAAGCTAACACTTAAGCTCCACCTATAGACAAGCGTAGCCAGCTAAATGACCGCGAAAACAAACGACATTTTCACTGGTAAATAGTGGCTGGGATAGTATTAAAACATTACGATGCACGCAAAATGCCTTAAATCTTGTCAAATTAAAAGCCTGAATAAGATACAAAAACAAAAAAAATAATATTTAAGCCTTATATTCATTCCTTAAGGTTAAATTAATGTTCTGACCTTAGAATTTCATTCCAAATGGCAAAATACAAATAACATTCCCTATGAAAAATATTAGCAAATAGCGGGGAAAGGTATTCAATGGCCGAAGGAAAAACGATGTCAGACTTTTTACCTTTTTCGCGTCCGGCAATAAGCGCGGAAGAACTCGCTGCAGTTCAAGAGGTTTTCGAATCCGGTTGGATAACCACTGGTCCGAAGAATCAGGCACTGGAAGCGGCCTTTTGCCAGTTGACAGGAAATCAACATGCCATCGCAGTCAGCTCGGCCACTGCAGGAATGCATATCACACTGATGGCGCTGGGGATTGGCGCTGATGATGAAGTCATCACGCCCTCCATGACCTGGGTTTCAACCCTCAATATGATCTCCCTGTTGGGCGCAAAGCCGGTGATGGTGGACGTTGATCGCGATACGCTGATGATCACGCCTGAAGCGATCGAAGCGGCCATTACGCCCTACACCAAAGCGATTATCCCGGTGCATTATGCCGGAGCGCCAGCAGATATTGACGCCATTCGCGCCATTGCTGAACGCCACGGTATCGCGGTCATTGAAGATGCCGCCCACGCCGTCGGTACGTATTACAAAGGTCAGCATACTGGTGCAAAGGGCACCGCTATTTTTTCGTTCCACGCCATCAAAAATATTACCTGCGCGGAAGGCGGCCTGATTGTTACCGATAATGAAAACCTCGCCCGCCAGTTACGCATGTTGAAATTTCATGGTCTGGGTGTCGATGCATATGACAGGCAAACCTGGGGACGCGCGCCGCAGGCTGAAGTATTAACGCCGGGCTATAAGTACAATCTGACCGATATTAACGCTGCGATAGCTCTGACGCAGTTGAATAAATTAGAGCAACTAAATACTCGCCGTCGCGACATTGCCCTGCAATATCAGCAAGCACTGGCAGCTCTCCCCTTTCAGCCATTAAGCCTTCCCGCCTGGCCGCACGTTCACGCCTGGCATCTGTTTATCATACGTGTTGATGAACAACGTTGTGGTATCAGCCGCGATGCTCTGATGGAAGCGTTAAAAGAAAGAGGCATTGGAACCGGGTTACATTTCCGCGCCGCCCACACGCAAAAATATTATCGCAAGCGTTTTCCCACGCTGTCGTTGCCGAATACGGAATGGAATAGCGAACGCATCTGTTCGTTGCCGCTTTTCCCGGATATGACCACCGCCGATGCCGACCGCGTCATCACTGCCCTTCAGCAACTCGCAGGACAATAAGCCATGTTTGAAATCCACCCTGTTAAGAAAGTCTCGGTGGTTATTCCCGTTTATAACGAGCAGGAAAGCTTACCGGAATTAATCAGGCGCACCACCACAGCCTGTGAATCGCTGGGCAAAGAGTATGAGATCCTGCTGATTGATGACGGCAGCAACGACAACTCCGCACAAATGCTGGTCGATGCCTCACAAGCGGAGGGCAGCCATATTGTGTCTATTTTGCTTAATCGCAATTACGGACAACATTCGGCAATTATGGCGGGATTCAGTCACGTTACCGGCGACTTAATCATTACTCTTGATGCCGATCTCCAGAATCCACCAGAAGAAATCCCCCATCTGGTGGAAAAAGCCGATGAAGGTTACGACGTGGTAGGGACTGTGCGCCAGAACCGCCAGGATAGCTGGTTTCGTAAATCCGCCTCGAAGATGATTAACCGGTTGATCCAGCGCACCACCGGCAAAGCGATGGGCGACTACGGCTGTATGTTACGCGCCTATCGCCGCCATATTATCGATGCCATGCTGCACTGCCATGAACGCAGCACCTTTATCCCGATTCTGGCGAATATCTTTGCCCGCCGCGCCATTGAAATTCCAGTGCATCATGCCGAGCGTGAATTTGGTGAATCCAAATACAGCTTTATGCGCCTGATTAATTTGATGTACGACCTGGTGACCTGCCTTACCACTACGCCGCTACGTATGCTGAGCCTGCTCGGCAGCATTATTGCGATTGGAGGTTTTAGCATTGCGGTGCTGCTGGTGATTTTACGCCTGACCTTCGGACCACAATGGGCGGCAGAAGGCGTCTTTATGCTATTTGCCGTGCTGTTTACTTTTATTGGCGCTCAGTTTATCGGCATGGGATTACTCGGTGAATATATCGGCAGGATCTACACCGATGTCCGCGCCCGCCCCCGCTATTTTGTTCAGCAAGTTATCCGTCCATCCAGCAAGGAAAATGAATAATGAAAACCGTCGTTTTTGCCTACCACGATATGGGATGCCTCGGTATTGAAGCTCTGCTGGCTGCCGGTTACGAAATTAGCGCCATTTTTACCCATACTGATAATCCCGGTGAAAAAGCCTTTTATGGTTCGGTGGCTCGTCTGGCGGCGGAAAGAGGCATTCCGGTTTATGCGCCGGATAACGTTAATCATCCGCTGTGGGTGGAACGCATTGCCAAACTATCACCAGATGTGATTTTCTCTTTTTATTATCGCCATCTTATTTGCGACGAAATTTTGCAGCTCGCTCCCGCAGGTGCATTTAATCTGCATGGTTCGCTGTTACCAAAATATCGTGGTCGCGCGCCGCTGAACTGGGTGCTGGTGAACGGTGAAACGGAAACGGGCGTTACATTGCACCGAATGGTGAAACGTGCCGATGCCGGGGCCATTGTGGCGCAACTGCGCGTTACCATTGCGCCAGACGATATTGCCATTACGCTACATCATAAATTGTGCCACGCCGCGCGTCAGTTGCTGGAGCAGACATTACCCGCGATTAAACACGGTAATATTCTGGAAATCGCCCAACGTGAGAACGAAGCCACCTGTTTTGGTCGCAGAACACCGGAGGACAGCCGCCTGGAATGGCATAAACCGGCTTGTGTACTCCACAACATGGTGCGTGCCGTTGCCGATCCCTGGCCTGGCGCCTTTAGTTATGTTGGCAATCAGAAATTTACAGTCTGGTCGTCCCGCGTACATTCTCTTACTACTGCCGCACAACCGGGCAGCGTGATTTCTGTTGCACCGCTGTTGATTGCCTGTGGTTATGGCACGCTGGAAATCGTCACCGGACAGGCAGGCGACGGCATTACCATGCAAGGCTCACAATTAGCGCAAACGCTGGGGCTGGTGCAAGGTTCTCGATTAAATAGCCAATCAACCTGCGCTGCCCGACGCCGTACCCGGGTACTCATCCTTGGCGTTAATGGCTTTATTGGCAACCATCTGACAGAACGCCTGCTGCGCGAAGATCATTATGAAGTTTACGGTCTGGATATCGGCAGCGACGCCATTAGTCGTTTCCTTAATCATCCGCATTTTCACTTTGTCGAAGGCGATATCAGTATTCATTCCGAATGGCTTGAGTATCACGTCAAAAAATGTGATGTCGTCTTGCCGCTGGTGGCGATAGCCACACCGATTGAATATACCCGCAACCCACTGCGCGTATTTGAACTCGATTTTGAAGAGAATCTGCGCATTATCCGTTATTGCGTGAAGTACCGTAAGCGAATCATCTTCCCATCGACTTCAGAAGTTTATGGGATGTGTAGTGATAAATACTTCGATGAAGACCATTCTAATTTGATCGTCGGCCCGGTGAATAAACCGCGCTGGATTTATTCGGTTTCAAAACAATTACTTGATCGGGTTATCTGGGCGTATGGCGAAAAAGAGGGTTTACAGTTCACCCTCTTCCGCCCGTTTAACTGGATGGGGCCACGGCTGGATAACCTTAATGCGGCACGAATCGGCAGCTCGCGCGCAATTACCCAACTCATTCTTAATCTGGTGGAAGGCTCACCAATTAAGCTGATTGATGGCGGAAAACAAAAACGCTGCTTTACTGATATTCGCGATGGTATCGAGGCGTTATACCGCATTATCGAAAATGCGGGAAATCGCTGCGACGGCGAAATTATCAACATTGGCAATCCTGATAACGAAGCGAGCATTGAGGAACTGGGCGAGATGCTGCTGGCGAGCTTCGAAAAACATCCACTGCGCCATCACTTCCCACCGTTTGCAGGCTTTCGCGTGGTAGAAAGTAGCAGTTACTACGGCAAAGGATATCAGGACGTGGCACATCGCAAACCGAGCATCCGCAATGCTCGCCGCTGCCTGGGCTGGGAACCGAAAATTGATATGCAGGAAACCATCGACGAAACACTAGATTTCTTCCTGCGCACTGTCGATCTTGCGGAAAAATCATCATGACCAAAGTGGGCTTACGCATTGATGTCGACACCTTTCGTGGCACCCGTGAAGGCGTGCCGCGTCTGCTGGAAATCTTGAGTAAGCATAATATTCAGGCCAGCATTTTTTTCAGCGTTGGCCCGGACAATATGGGCCGCCATCTCTGGCGGCTGGTGAGGCCACAGTTTTTGTGGAAGATGCTGCGCTCAAACGCGGCATCGCTTTATGGCTGGGATATTTTACTGGCAGGTACGGCATGGCCAGGTAAAGAGATTGGTCATGCTAACGCCGATATCATTCGTGAAGCGGCTAAACACCACGAAGTCGGCCTGCACGCCTGGGATCACTATGCCTGGCAAGCCCATAGCGGTCACTGGGATCGGCAAACAATGGTCGACGATATCGCACACGGCCTTCGCACTCTGGAAGAGATTATCGGCCAACCGGTAACCTGCTCCGCTGCCGCTGGCTGGCGTGCCGACCAGCAGGTGATCGAAGCAAAAGAAGCGTTCCATTTGCGCTACAACAGCGATTGTCGTGGGGCGATGCCGTTTCGTCCATTGCTCGAATCAGGAAAGCCCGGCATTGCGCAAATCCCGGTGACCTTACCCACCTGGGATGAAGTGATTGGTCGGAATGTGAAAGCAGAAGATTTCAACGGCTGGCTGCTCAACCGCATCCTGCGAGATAAAGGCACGCCGGTTTATACCATTCATGCAGAAGTTGAAGGCTGTGCTTATCAGCATAATTTTGTGGATCTCCTGAAACGCGCAGCTCGTGCAGGTATTATGTTTTGTCCTTTAAGCGACTTGTTATCAGAGAATTTACCGCTCGGTCACGTCGTTCGCGGAAGTATTGCCGGACGTGAAGGCTGGCTGGGTTGCCAACAAGCTGCGGGTAGTCGGTGATGAAATCGGTACGTTACCTTATCGGCCTCTTCGCGTTTATTGTCTGTTATTACGTGTTACCGATCAGCACACGTCTGCTCTGGCAACCTGATGAAACGCGTTATGCGGAAATTAGTCGGGAAATGCTGGCTTCCGGCGACTGGATTGTGCCTCATCTGTTAGGGCTACGTTATTTCGAAAAAACCATTGCCGGATACTGGATTAACAGTATTGGGCAATGGTTATTTGGCGCGAATAACGTTGGTGTGCGGGCTGGTGTTATCTTTGCAACCCTGTTAACCGCCGCGCTGGTGGCCTGGTTTACTCTGCGCTTATGGCGCGATAAGCGTCTGGCACTACTCGCCGCTGTGGTTTATCTCTCGCTGTTTATTGTCTATGCCATCGGCACTTATGCCGTGCTCGATCCATTTATTGCATTCTGGCTGGTGGCAGGGATGTGCAGCTTCTGGCTGGCAATGCAGGCACAAACGAGGAGAGGCAAAAGCGCGGGATTTTTGCTGCTGGGGTTAACCTGTGGCATGGGGGTGATGACCAAAGGTTTCCTCGCCCTCGCCGTGCCGGTATTAAGCGTGCTGCCGTGGGTAGCGACACAAAAACGCTGGAAAGATTTCTTTATTTACGGCTGGCTGGCGGTTATCAGTTGCGTACTAACGGTTCTCCCCTGGGGGCTGGCGATAGCGCAGCGGGAGCCTGATTTCTGGCACTATTTTTTCTGGGTTGAGCATATACAACGCTTTGCGATGGATGATGCCCAGCATAAAGCCCCGATCTGGTACTACTTACCTGTCATCATTGCCGGTAGCCTGCCGTGGCTGGGATTACTCCCCGGCGCACTTTACGCAGGCTGGAAAAATCGCAATCATTCCGCAACCGTCTATTTGTTAAGCTGGATGGTGATGCCGCTGCTGTTTTTCTCCGTCGCCAAAGGCAAATTGCCCACTTATATTCTCTCCTGCTTTGCGCCTTTAGCGATGTTGATGGCGCATTACGCTTTGCAGTCGGCAAAAAATAATCCTCTGGCGCTGCGAATTAATGGCTGGGTTAACATTGCATTTGGCGTCACGGGTATTATTGCCACGTTTGTTGTCTCCCCCTGGGGGCCGATGAATACACCTGTCTGGCAGACTTTCGAGATCTATAAAGTCTTTTGCTCATGGTCTATTTTTTCGCTGTGGGCATTTTTCGGCTGGTACACCTTAACAAACGTGGATAAAACCTGGCCTTTTGCCGCACTTTGCCCGCTGGGGATGGCGTTGCTGGTAGGATTTTCAATTCCTGACAGAGTTATGGAAGGAAAACATCCGCAATTTTTTGTCGAGATGACGCAAGAATCACTTCAGCCGAGCCGCTATATTCTTACTGATAGCGTCGGTGTTGCCGCAGGTCTGGCATGGAGCCTGCAACGCGATGACATCATCATGTATCGTCAGACGGGTGAGTTGAAATACGGCCTTAATTATACGGATGCGCAAGGGAGATTTGTCAGCGGTGATAATTTTTCCAAATGGTTAAATCAGCATCGCCAGGAGGGGATTATTACACTAGTGCTTTCGGTTGACCACGATGAAGACATCAACAGCCTCGCCATTCCACCCGCTGATGCTATCGATCATCAGGGACGTCTGGTGCTCATTCAGTACCGCCCAAAATGATCTGGATGATTTTAGTCTTTGCCAGCCTGCTTAGTGTAGCCGGGCAGTTGTGTCAGAAACAGGCAACCGGCTTTGTGGCAATAAACAAACGGCGCAAACATATCGTACTGTGGCTGGGACTGACGCTGGCTTGTCTTGGCCTTGCGATGGTGCTTTGGCTACTGGTCTTACAGAATGTACCGGTGGGCATTGCCTACCCGATGTTGAGTCTGAATTTTGTCTGGGTGACGCTGGCTGCGGTAAAACTGTGGCACGAGCCGGTATCGATGCGTCACTGGTGCGGGGTGGCATTCATTATTGGCGGCATTGTGATCCTGGGGAGTACCGTATAATGGGTCTGATGTGGGGATTATTCAGCGTCATTATTGCTTCTGCAGCACAATTAAGTCTGGGTTATGCGGCAAGTCATCTGCCGCCGATGACGCATTGGCGGGATTTTATCGCAGCGTTTTTTGCTTTTGATACCGGTGCTCAGATGCTGCTGGTCGGATTGTCTGGTTATCTGATCTCCGTTTTTTGCTGGTATAAAGCGTTACATCAACTGGCACTCAGCAAAGCCTATGCCTTACTGAGTATGAGTTATGTACTGGTATGGATTGCTTCAATGGTACTTCCTGGCTGGGAAGGGACGTTTTCACTGAAGGCACTGCTGGGCGTAACCTGTATTGTGAGCGGATTAATGCTGATTTTCCTGCCCACGACAAAACAACGTTACTGAGTTTTCCCAGCCGATTTACACTGCCGTTCCCACTCATCGGGGCTGTAATTGCTTGCCGAGAGGACTTTCACCGTGTGCAACTTTTCACGATTAATACAGTAAAGCGCATTCTGCAAAGGCGAGAGTAAATCCCCCACTTTCACGGCGAAGTCACTCTTCACTTCAGCGATCATTTTTATTGCACCGGCAGCACCGCAGAGCATAAGAACATGTCTGTTATCTTGTTTATCGCAACATGATTTTTTGACCAGCCATTCCATTGCATTATCCTGTTTGCTAAGAGTTTTCACATTAAGTTACAGATTAACAGATAAACTCTTTATCAACGGCAATGGAATGGCAAAAATGAGATGTGAAACGGATGATCCATTACTGCTGGCGTTGAACCCACTCTTTCAACGCCTGGCGTGAGATCTTAATGCCGCCGTTTTTCAGTTCAGGAGGAAGCGTCAGCCAACGCACCGGTTGCTGAAAACGTGCCAGTTTATCTTTCACCCATTCGCTGAGATCAACGACTTCGCTGTCATACTCCACGACAGCCACCGGGCGATGACCAAACTCCTTGTCTGCAACGGGGACGATAAACACCTGCAAAACCGCAGGATGCGCAGCAATAACCCGCTCCACTTCTTCCGGCTGAATACCTTCGCCACCGCTAAAGAACAGATTATCTAAGCGCCCGACAATAGTCAGTTTACCGTTATGCATCTCGCCGCGATCGCGCGTAGCGTACCAGCCTTCGTCGTTCACCAGCGGCACCAGTTGCCCGTTACGCCAGTAACCTTCGGCCATACTGGCAGCGCGCAACCACACTTCATCGTTAACGATTTTTACTTCCCGACCGGGCAGCGGCGAACCGACGTCCGCCAGACCGTCCGCTTCCTTTGCGCATACCGTGGAGGCGAACTCCGTCAGACCATAACCGCAAAAGCAACGGATGCCCTGCTCGCGCGCCTGTTCCGTCAACTCGACCGGGATCGCCGCGCCGCCAAGCAATACCGCTTTCAGAGAAACTGAACTACGGTTAACCAGCAAACGCCAGAGCTGCGTCGGCACCAGCGAAGCGTGAGTACAACCTGCCAGCATTTGCTCCAGTGGCTGTTTATCGCGTACCGTCATCCGCGCGCCAGCGTAGAACCAGCGCCACATAATTCCCTGACCGGAAACGTGAAATAGCGGCAAAGAGAGCAGCCAGTCATCGTGCTCGCCAAACGGAATCAGCGATAACACACCTTCGGCGCTGGCAAGATGAGCCTGATAAGTATGAACAGCGGCTTTTGGCAACCCGGTAGAACCAGAGGTCAACGTCATTGAGCACAGACGTGTCGGCTGCCACATTGCTGCATATGCGCCCTCTCCAGCCTGAATTTGCAGCGAAGTTAACGCCGAAAAGGTGTTCTCCCCTTCCGGCACCAGCGCAAATTGCAGAGTAAGATTGGGCAGCAACTCCTCAAGCAACGGCTGCGGAAGCTGTGGGTTGACGGGAAGCACCCGCGCACCGCATTGCAGCAACGCCAGCCAGGCGAGCAGCGTTTGCGGTGTATTCCACGCCCGCAGCATCACGCCGCTGCCCTCAACCACGCCCTGCGCCGCAAAGCCCGACGCTAATTCATCGACGCGAGCACAAAGCTCCCGCCAGTTGAGTTGCTCATCATTGAGCCGTAAGGCGATGGCATCTCCCCGCACCTGCCGCCAGTGACGCCACGGCCAGTCAGAGAAGATCATAGCAGCCGCTCCAGTGCATCTGATTCCACTAACGGTAGCGGGCTACCCGGCCAGCGACGAACCTGCTGCGCCTGCATCAGATCCAGCGTGTCCAGCCCCGGAATGGTGTCTGGCGTTAACCAGGCAGCAATCCGCGCCAGTTGCGTTAAGCCTAAGCTAGACTCGATGGAAGAACTGATCACCGCCGTCATCCCCAGCGCGTGCGCCGACTGCACCTGCTCGCGTACTTTTTCCAGGCTGCCAGTGAGTGTGGGTTTGATAACCACCGCGCGCACACCCTCTTCCGCCACAAAGGCAAAATCCGGCTCGCGCAGGCTTTCATCCCAGGCAATGGCAATGCCGGTTTCACGGGCAAAGGCTCGCGAATCATCGCGGGTTTTGCACGGTTCTTCGAGAAAAGCGATGCGGTCGCGATAATCCGGGTTAACGTATTTGGCAAACTGCTGGCTCTTCAGCGGCGTCCAGGCGCGATTCGCGTCAAGACGCAAATGCAGATCCGGAACCGCTTCCAGCAACAGATTCACCACCATGCCGTCGCGCACGGCTTCGTATAATCCCACTTTGACCTTCGCCACTTTCTCACCTGGCATATCGGCAAGTTTGAGGATCAGATCGTCAGGATCGCCGTTACACAGCGGTGCCGCACGGTAATTGGCTGCCTGCGGTAACGTATCGGTAAGCTCTGTCAGCGCGCAGCTCACGCCAAAGGCAACGGAAGGCATTTGCGGTAATTCGCAATCACCTGCCAGCCAGTCATTTACCCAGGCAAGCAGCACACTTTGCGCCTCCTCCCAGGTTTCCTGACTGAAGCCCGGCAGTGGGGAGATCTCTCCCCACCCTTCGCGCTCGCCGTCGCGCAGGCAAACGTACAGCCCATCGCGGGTTTTTAACCGCCTGTCGCGCAGAACCACCCCCGCGTCCATGGGGATCTGCCAGCGGTATACCTGCGCGCTACGCATTACGGATTCCGTTTGAATTTGCTGAAATCAGGCTGACGTTTCTGGTTGAAAGCATTACGACCTTCCTGACCTTCTTCCGTCATGTAGAACAGCATGGTGGCGTTACCCGCCAGCTCTTGCAGCCCCGCCTGACCGTCACAGTCGGCGTTCAGCGCAGCTTTCAGGCAACGCAGCGCCATCGGGCTGTTTTGCAGCATTTCGCGGCACCAGCGGACGGTCTCTTTTTCCAGATCCGCCAGCGGCACCACGGTGTTCACAAGGCCCATGTCCAGCGCCTGTTTTGCGTCGTACTGACGGCACAGGAACCAGATTTCACGCGCTTTTTTCTGCCCGACAATACGCGCCATATAGGAAGCGCCCCAGCCGCCGTCGAAGGAGCCGACTTTCGGGCCAGTCTGACCGAAGATGGCGTTTTCTGCCGCAATGGTCAGATCGCACATCATGTGCAGAACGTGACCGCCGCCGATAGAGTAGCCAGCCACCATCGCAACAACCGGTTTCGGGCAGGTGCGGATCTGACGCTGGAAGTCCAGCACGTTCAGGTGATGTACGCCGGAGTCATCTTTATAGCCGCCGTAATCGCCACGCACTTTCTGATCGCCGCCGGAGCAGAACGCTTTATCGCCTGCGCCAGTCAGAATGATCACGCCGATGTTGTCGTCATAACGCGCATCCGCCAGTGCCTGGATCATCTCTTTTACCGTCAGAGGACGGAAGGCATTGCGCACCTGCGGACGATTAATGGTGATTTTTGCGATACCGTCGGCAGATTTTTCATAACGAATGTCCTCGAAACCTTCGGAACAGTCGTGCCATTCAACCGGTGCGTAAAGCATTGCTTCATCAGGATAAATCATATTGTGTCCTTTAGTCAGAAACGCAAGATCTGCGCCAGACTTGCGATTACGCCAGCGGGATTTTCCCGATGCGCGTTATGTCCGGCGCGAGGAATGACATGGCAGTCAGCAGCCAGTTCCGCCGCCAGAGCGCGGAATTTGCTGTCACGTTCACCACATAAATAATAAAACGCAAATGTGCGGGCGCTAAGGTTAGCACGTAAATCAGGCTGGACGGACAATGAGGTTGCTTCCAGCATGGCGGCAAGCGTTGCGCCATTATTGTTGCTACGCAGCGTCACCAGTTCCTGGCGCTGCTCGTCATTGAGCGAGGCAAAAACCGGTTGTTGATACCAGTCGGCAAAGACCGCCGTTAATGGTTCTGTGCGAAAACGCTGCGCCCAACGGTGATCGGAACGCTGGCGTTCCGCGCGTTGTTCAGCACTTTGCAGCCCAGGATGACCACCTTCGACAATAACGCCACAAAGCCCCGGCATCCCCTGACAGGCCGCCATCATCGCCACGCGTCCACCGAGCGAGTACCCCACCAGCCAGTGATTAAGTATGTTGTAACTAACAAGGGTTTTACGCAGTAAGTCGATGACATCATCAAATCCATCGACGCTAATTTCCGCCGAACCGCCGTGACCAGGGAGATCAACATACAACCGCGAGTAGTCGGCAAACGCTTCGCCGACTTGCTGCCACTCCTGGCAATCGCCGGAAAAACCGTGCAGAAAAACCAGCCAGGGTAAACCTGGCTTGCCGTGTTTTGCCTGCGCGTGCAGGATCATAAATGGCTTACCTGCGCCAGCAACTGCTGGAGGGTCTGCGCACCATCGGTGTCGTTAACCACCATCTCAATCACGGTGGTGGTCGGGGTGCGCCAGGCGTCGGCAAGCGCCGTTTCAAGTTCATGCCAGTTTTGCGGGCGATGATATTTCAACTCAAACATCGCAGCGGCGTGCTCAAAATGGACGTTTTGCGGCATCAGATAGAAACGCTCACGCTCGCTTGTCGGCGTTGGTAGCAGCGAGAAAATTTGCCCGCCGTTGTTGTTCACCACTATTAATACCAGCGGCGCGGAAACCTGGCGCAGTAACGCCAGTGCGTTCAGGTCGTAAAGTGCGGAGAGATCGCCAACAATCGCCAGCGTGGGTTTACCACTCGCCCGCTGAACGCCTGCGGCGGTAGAGAGCAGTCCGTCAATACCGCTGGCTCCACGGTTGCTGTAAACCGGATAACCTGCCGGAAGTTGCGAGAGCGCATCGATCAGACGCACCACCAGGCTGTTACCGACAAACAGTTGCCCCTGTTCCGGTAGATACTCGCTGATGCGGTGTGCCAGTTGCGCTTCACCAAATGCATCACGGCGCGCAACAACCGCCTGCATTGCCTGTTCAGCCAGGCGCGGGATGTCAACGCACCAGGGCTGGCGTTTTTCTGCCGGATGCAGCTCCAGCCAGTCGGCGATATTGGCAATCAGCCGACGTCCACGATGGTGCGCCGGGTCGAGTCGCCCTTCGATATTATCAACAATCCAGTACTCTTCCGGCTCACAACTCGCCTGCCATTGCAGTAACCGTTTGCCGGTCAGACTGCTCCCCAGTTGCACAACAATCTGCGCCTGCTGTAACTCGCTGGTTGCTTTGGCATTGCCTAACCACAGGTCAGCGCACGGCAGCGGCTGTCCGGTTTGCGACAATACGTCGCCAATCAGCGGCCAGCCAAGAGTTTGCGCCCACTGGGCCACTTTTTTGCCCTCTTCCGCACTCATGCGACCCGCAACGACTACGCCGCGTTTTTGCCGCCAGAAGAACCAGTCGCGCTGTTTTTCACTTTCCAGACGAGGCGCTTCACGCAGCCACGGTTTATTGTCCTGCCACCAGTCGCCCAGACGTTGTTGCCACGCAAGTCCTGTGTCGTCCATCTCGCCATACAACGGTTCAGCAAACGGGCAGTTGATATGGACTCCGCCAGCATGAAGCGTACCGAGAGCATGGTCGATGGTAGAAACCAGCCAGCGAGCGGGAATATCCTGCGTCGGACGCGGTAGTGAAATGCTATGCATGGGGTGAGAGGCGAACATTCCCGGCTGGCGAATCGCCTGATTCGCACCGCAGTCGATCAGTTCCGGCGGACGATCGGCGGTTAAGAGGATCAGTTTCTCTCCAGTTAACCCCGCTTCAATCAGTGCCGGATAGAGATTTGCCACCGCCGTGCCGGAAGTCACTATCACCGCCACCGGCTGTTTGCTGACTTTCGCCAGCCCCAGCGCCAGATGCCCCAGCCCACGCTCATCAAAATGGGTGTGGTGGATGAATGCAGAATTTTCCGCCGCCGCTAACGTTAACGGCGTAGAACGGGAGCCAGGGGCAATGCAGACGTGTCTGACGCCATGACGCGTTAATGCTTCCAGAATGACCGCCGCCCAGCGTCGGTTAAATGCGCTTACTGACATGAGTTTGTCCGGTATCAATATTGCGGCTAAGTATAAGGAGCTACAAAAATAGATTATTGATATGAATCGGTAATGATGCGACTCATTACTATTCCATTTGTAATAATGTTCGCAACCCTGCCGCTTTGTTGTCGATTTCCTGCCACTCCTGCTCGGGGTCTGAGCCTCGGACAATGCCTGCTCCGGCATATAATCGCACCACATTGTCACTGATTTTCGCCGAGCGCAGGGAAACGCAGAATTCGCTTTGTTGTAATGAGAGATACCCCGCAGAACCGGCATACCATTCACGGGTGAACGGTTCGTGCCGGGCGATGAACTGCCGCGCCAGATCGCGCGGTAAACCAGCAACTGCTGCCGTTGGCTGCAACTGATGTAAACAAATCACATCATCCGCTTTGTTGAGTGAAGTCCAGATACAGCGGCGCAGATGCTGCACTTTACGCAGACGCAGTATCTGCGGCGGTAACACATCCAGCGTCTGGGTATCGGCCTGCAATCGTTGGCAGATATCTTCCACCACCAGCATGTTCTCGCGCTGGTTTTTATCATCCGCCATCAGCCACTCACCCAACTGCTGCGCCTGCTTATCATCAGAATGATTTGCTACCGTTCCCGCCAGAGCTTCGGTACGCAGAGCTTTGTCTCGCCGCCGCCATAGCCGCTCAGGCGTTGAGCCAAGAAAAGCATTTTCGCCATCAAAGGCCATGTAAAAATGATAGCAGTTCAGATTGAGCCGCCGGCTGGCAGCCATCATCGCCGCCGCATTGACCGGACTTGCGAAATGCAGGTCAGTCGCCCGAGCAAGAACCACTTTGTCGAGCTCACCTTCGGCGATGGTTTTCGTTGCCAGTTCGATTAATCGCGTCCAGCCAGTTTTGTCCGGCCAGTGTTGTTCTTTCGTGGTGGTTAAACGTAACGCGGGAAAAAGTTTAATATTCGCCAGTGTGGCGATAAATTCTTTTGCCTTAACAGCATCGTGCTGAAGGGAATTTTCACTGAATAGCGTCAGCCGTAGCGTGGCTTTACCGCCACAGCGTCGCCATTCCAGGCGTGGTAAAAGTAGATTGCCCTGCGACGGGTCAAACGCATTCAGTCCCCAGATACGTAAGTCGGTGTGTTCCGGATACTGACGAAGAAAACGTTGCGCCAGATCCAACGACGTAAAGCGGGTGATTGCGCCCAGCACGGCAGCTTCTTCATCGCCATTACGTTGTTGCCAGTAAAATTGCGGATACGTTTGCTGACTGGCCAGCCAGCTTAAGGCATCAAAAGCGTCATTGAGAGGGAAAGGAATGTCGAAAACCCGAATGCCGGGTGTCGCCGGAATCTCTTGCGACAAATGGCGCAGTAGATTTTCCAGCGCCGTAGTAAGTGATTGCACGCGGACCTCTCCCTGTTAAAAGCCTCACATTATACGGGGTACTACAGAAAAAATGCAGTACCCCAGTGTAGGGAGGTTTTAACGGCGTGCCAGCAACAGTCCTAATACCAGTCCAACAGCCGCGCCAACGCCAATTCCCTGCCAGGGTTTTTCGTGGACGTAGTCATCGGCGCGATAAACCGCCTGCTTCGCCCGATAGTAATAACTGTCAGAAGCCTGGCTTACCCTTTTTTTCACATCATCCAGCGCCTTTTCTGCACGCGCCTTTAACTCAACATATTTTTGATCGGCGGGATCGCCAGAGGAACGTAGTACCTCTTCAAGTGTTTCACTCAGCAACGTCAGGTCGTCATCGATACGTGTATCACCAAACTGATTAGACATTATCGTTCTCCATTTGCGTAAAACCTGCCACTAACTATAGACAACGGTTATCGATTACGCCTGAATAACCTCGCGCGCCATCCCGATATGCGGAATACCATCCTCCTCATAAATATCTGTCACAGGGATGAAACCAAATTGCCCATAAAAGTTTTGTAAATGCGCCTGCGCCCCCAGATAGATCGGCTTCTCCGGCCAGTGGCGAGTACACGATTCCAGCGCCTTACTCATCAATTGTTGACCGATTTTTTCGCCGCGTAAGTCTTCGCTGACAATCACCCGACCAATCACGACGGGTTGCAGTTCGTCGTCACTTTTCAGAATCCTCGCATACGCCACCAGTGTCCCGTTATGCCAACCGAGAATGTGGCGATTTTCTCCCTCCAGATCGTCACCATCGATATCCTGGTAAGGACAGTTTTGTTCCACTACAAATACCGCACAACGCAGTTGTAATAAGGCATAAAGCTGAGAAACGGATAAATCAGAATGATGCAGATCTTGCCAGTCGATCATGGAAGGCTCCTTTGTGCTGTTTGCTTTATACTAGCCGGAATATTTTCAGCAGCGTGATGAACTCATGGAATTAATTTTTTTAGGTACTTCGGCAGGTGTTCCGACCCGGACACGTAATGTCACAGCCATATTGCTTAATCTGCAACATCCGACGCAAGCCGGGCTTTGGTTATTTGACTGTGGTGAAGGTACACAACACCAGATGTTGCACACGGCATTTAACCCAGGAAAACTGGACAAGATTTTTATAAGCCATCTTCATGGCGATCACCTTTTTGGCTTGCCCGGATTGCTATGCAGTCGTTCCATGTCAGGCATTATGCAACCATTAACGATTTATGGTCCGAAAGGTATCCGTGAATTTGTTGAGACAGCGTTACGCATTAGCGGCTCATGGACCGATTATCCGCTGGAAATTGTTGAAATTACGGCAGGAGAAATAGTTGATGATGGCCTGCGCAAGGTAACGGCATATCCAATGGAACATCCACTGGAGTGTTACGGCTATCGTATTGAAGAACATGATAAACCAGGCGCGCTGAATGCCCAGGCGTTAAAAGATGCCGGCGTACAACCCGGTCCGCTGTTCCAGGATTTGAAAAAAGGCAAAACAGTCACGCTGGAAGACGGTCGGCAGATTAACGGCGCTGATTACTTAGCCGCGCCTACGCCGGGTAAATCAATCGCCATTTTCGGTGATACCGGCCCTTGCGATGCCGCAATCGATCTTGCTAAAGGTGTCGACATAATGGTTCACGAAACGACGCTGGATATGGAGATGGAAGCCAAAGCTAACAGCCGTGGGCACAGTTCAAGCCGTCAGGCGGCGACTCTGGCTCGTGAGGCGGGTGTCGGCAAATTGATCATTACCCACGTCAGCTCACGCTATGATGATAAAGGCTGTCAGCATTTATTACGCGAGTGCCGGGCAATTTTCCCGGCAACAGAACTGGCGAGCGATTTCGCGGTGTTTAGCATTTAAATCGAAATGCGGTAGTTAGTTGGCGGATTAATTTCATGATGCCAACGTACTTATTCGACATATCTTTCATCTGTTTGCCGAATATGCTTGATGTCGATATCAGGCAAACAGATTTATCATTTTTAGTTTTGTAAATTGTCCAGACCTTCCGCCAGTTCAGTCAGACGAATAAATTCAGCTCTGTAACCTTGAGAATCTTGCCCTTTTGCCTGCCGCGCCCACTGTTTGATCTGCTGCCAGGATGTATTGTTCAGGTATTCAGAACCGCGTAACTTTTGCCCATATGCAGCTACTGCTGCGCGAAAATACATATCTTCAGAAGGAGCATTAGTTGTCGGTAGCAGTGGAAATTCAACTAACTGACTTTCTTTTCCCTGAGGGTATTTCCAGCGTATCTTTAACCATGCCAGCTCTTTCGCTTTGTCCGATTTCGCTGATTTCTGATCCGGTGCATAGCGTAATTTATCAATTGACGCTTTTTGTCCGTTCAGCGTTAATTCAAATAACAAAGTTATATGTTTACCTGCGCCAATATCGCCAGCATCAACATTGTCGTTATTAAAATCTTCTGCCTGCAGTTGGCGCTTTTCATAACCAATCTGACGATATTCCGTCACCCACGCCGGGTTAAACTCAATCTGCGCTTTAACATCTTTCGCCACGGTAACCAACGTCTGATGCATTTCGCTGTTTAACACTTTCTGCGCTTCAGATAGGGTATCAATGTAGCTGTAATTACCGTTGCCGACATCGGCAATTCTCACCATCATTGCCTCATTGTAATTATCCCCTCCTACGCCCAGCGTCGATAGCGTAACACCAGACTCCCGCTGTTTTTTCACCATTAATTCAATCGATTTTGGATCGTCAATGCCAACGTTAAAATCACCGTCAGTTGCTAATAAAATGCGATTGACGCCACCTTTAATAAACCCCTTAGCTGCCTGCTGATAAGCCATCTCCAGCCCGGCACCGCCATTAGTGCTACCTCTGGCATTCAGCGAATCAATAGCAGCATTGATTTCATCTTTATGATTCCCGGAGGTAGAAGGCAACGCAATACGGGAGTCACCGGCATAGGTCACGATAGAAATGTTGTCCTGATCACGGAGTTTTTTGACCAGCAATTTCAAAGAAGACTGAATTAGAGGTAAGCGTTCATCAGAATACATTGACCCGGACGTGTCGATAAGAAAGACCAGATTAGAAGCAGGCAACGCTTCACTTTTGAGGTCTTTCGCCAGAATATCCACTTTCAGTAAGGTTCGCTGCTCATTCCATGGCGCCGGTGCCAGTTCGTGGCGCATAACAAAAGGTACAGGCTTACTGGCGGGAACAAGCTCTTTATTATTGCTTTTATCATTAATAACCCAGTCTGACGGAAAGTAATTCACCATCTCCTCCACCCGCACTGCATCTGGCGGAGGCAACTGCCCATGATTGAGAAAACGGCGTACATTTGCATAGCTGCCGGTGTCAACATCAAGGCTAAACGTCGCCAACGGGTTTTGCGCTACCTGCTTAACCGGATTGTCATCGAACTGCTGGTAGCGAGCGGTTCCAGGATTTGAGATATGTGTAGCTTTTGCTTTAGCCGCTCTTTCATATGTTGGCGCTTCCTGCAATCGCCCCTGTAAAGCTTGTTTGTCTGAGTATTGTTGCGCTTCTTGCTGGACTAAGGCTTTTGCTTTCGCGTCTGCAGCGGCTTTAGCAGCGGCGGCTCTTTGCTCAGCCACTTTTGTTGCCGCTTGTTGCGCGGCTCGCGCTTGCTGGTCTGTCGATGTAGTAGATTGGTGCTGCGGGTTTTCCTTATCATCAGGCTCCTGTCCGCATCCTGTCAAAATCAAACCACCAATAAGCAACATAATTATATTTTTATTTCTCATACAAATTCCTTTTAAAAAACTCATGAACCTGGCGTAAAATATATCTTTTGTATATTCCTGTCAGTATTAATTAAATACATTACTGGCACTCATCATGAATAATGATAAAACAACACATTTCATCAACAATAAATATATGAAAAGAATAATTCCTCTCTATATCATATTGCTAATATTTTCTCTCCCTTTACTTGTTTTATATCAACCTTACGTCAGCGCCTTACCCCCCACACCGCAACATGCCAGCCCTGAGCAGTTAGAATAAACGGTACGTTATCTTTCACAAACACAGTATCCACGCAGTGCTGATCATATTGATAAATTGAATATATCTGCCAGCTATATTAAAAATATTTTCACACAAAGCGGGGCAAAAGTTACCGAACAGAGGGTTCCTATTATTGATGGGCCTTACAAAAACATTATTGCTGACTATGGTCCACAGGATGGACCGCTGATTATTATTGGTGCGCACTATGATTCCGCAACCAGTTATGAAAACGACCAATTAATCTATACGCCTGGTGCGGATGATAACGCCAGCGGCGTCGCAGGATTACTGGAACTGGCGCGTCTGCTACAACAGAAAGCACCAGCTATTGGCGTACAACTGGTTGCCTATGCTTCGGAAGAGCCGCCCTTCTTTCGCAGTGACGAAATGGGAAGCGCGGTACATGCCGTTACCCTGATGCGCCCGGTTAAACTGATGATATCCCTTGAAATGATTGGGTTTTATGATTCCGCGCCTGGGAGTCAAGACTATCCTTACTCTGCGATGTCCTGGCTTTATCCCGATCGAGGTGACTTTATTGCTGTGGTCGGCAGAATGCAGGATATCAGCGCCGTGCGTCAGGTAAAAGCCGCGTTGTTATCGTCAAAAGAATTATCTGTTTATTCTATTAATGCCCCTGATTTTATTCCCGGTATTGATTTCTCCGACCACCTTAATTACTGGCAGCAGGATATTCCCGCCGTCATGATTACAGACACAGCTTTTTATCGTAATAAACAATATCACCAGCCCGGCGATACAGCAGACAGACTGAACTATCAGAAAATGGCGCAGGTGGTGGATGGTGTTATAACCTTGTTGTACAACAGTAAATAATAAAATTTCCTCGAGGCGGCTCCAGAAAAAGCAGCTTGTATATTTTATTTTTCTCCGTCTGTTTTAAGATGCGCAAAAGGAAATCTGACGGGAGAAATAAGATGGGAATGATTGCGTATTTTGCGGAAATAAACTCAGAAAAGGCCAACAAGCTGATTGAGTCTAATGAAAAATCTTTAATGGACGATATTCATGAAACGCTTTCAGGCTCAAGGCGACTGGATATTGATAAACGCTGGGATTTTTTACATTTTGGCCTGACGGGCACCTCTGCCTTTGATCCAGCGAAGAATGATCCGCTGAGTCGTGCTGTGCTCGGTGAACATAGTCTCGAAGAGGGTATCGATGGTTTCCTGGGATTGACATGGAATCAGGAATTAGCCGCTACTATCGACCGCCTGGAGGCACTCGACCGAAATGAGCTGCGTAAACAGTTTTCCATTCAGCGGCTCAATGAAATGGAGATATATCCGGGAGTGACCTTTTCAGAAGAGTTAGAGGGGCAGCTCTTTGCTTCGATCATGCTTGATATGGAAAAGCTGATTAGTGCGTACAGACGTATGCTACGGCAAGGGAATCATGCGCTGACGGTTATTGTTGGGTGATGGTGTCAGGGCACCATAAAAAAACCGCCGAACATGTCGGCGGCTTTCTCAGCTTACAGACTGACGACTTACATCATCGGCATTGCCAAACGCACAATGCTAATCAGCGGTTGCGGCCATACACCCAGCACCAGTACCAACAGTGCGGATATCAGCACCACGATACCACCTGCTGTGTACTGCCAGTCTGACGGCGCATCACGGTTTGGCTGTTCTGAACCATGAAGGTACAGGCTCACCGCCACACGCAGGTAGTAGTAGAGACCAATTGCCGAACCGACAACCACAGCGCCCACCAGCCACCATAAGTGCGCCTGAACACCAACTGCCAGCACGTAGAACTTACCGATAAAGCCCAGCGTCATCGGAATACCGGCCAGAGACAGCATCATCACGGTCATCACTGCCGCGAGGATCGGGCGATGCCAGAACAGACCACGGTAAGAGAACAGGGAATCAGCATCCGGGCCACGGTACGGGCTGGACATCAGGCTGACCACACCGAACGCACCGAGGCTGCTGAACAGATAACCGGCCAGGTAAACCCCTACCGCTTCCATCGACATCTCGCCAGTTTGCAGCGCAATCAGCGCCACCAGCAGATAGCCGAGGTGAGAGATAGATGAGTAACCGAGCAGACGTTTGATGTTGGTCTGGCTCAGCGCCATCAGGTTACCGAAGATGATGGAGGCAAAGGCGATAATCGCCAGCACCACGCGAATCGCTTCGCTGTCACCCACCGGTGCGTAAAGGAACAAACGCATCACCACACCGAAGATAGCGATTTTGCTCGCCGTCGCCAGGAAGGTGGAAACCGGAGCTGGCGCGCCCTGGTATACGTCTGGCGTCCACAGGTGGAACGGCACCAGAGAGAGTTTGAAGCCGAGGCCAACAATCATCAGGCCGAAACCTGCCAGCAACAGCGGCTCGTTGAGCATACCATCGCCGAGGTTTTTACCCAGTGCAACAAACGACAGGTCACCAGACTGCGCGTACACCAGCGCCATACCGAACAGCAGAAAAGAAGACGCGGCGGCAGAGAGAATGGTGTATTTGATACTGGCTTCCAGCGAACGTTTCTGGCGGAAAGCGTAACCGACCAGGCCAAACAGCGGCAGAGAGATCAGTTCGATACCGAGGAACAGAGACGCCAGATGGTTGGCATTCGCCAGCAGGATCCCGCCCAGCGCGGCAATTAACACCAACAGGTAGAACTCGTCCTTGTTGTCGTTATAGCCTTCAAGCCACGGGTAAGCGAAAGTACAGGTGGCGAGGCTCGCCAACAGTACCAGCCCGGTGTAAAGCATGGCGAAACCATCAACGCGCATCAGCGGCGTAACGTCCATAGCGCCCGCCTGGCCGACAAACCAGAGCGAAACCAGCGCCGCGTTAAGCCCAATAACCGAGAGCGTAGCGTTGAGGAAATGATTGCGTCGCCACGCAATGGAGAGCATCACAACCACCACCGTCAAGCCGACGATCAGCAACGGTAGCAGTGCGATCAGGTTTTGTGGAGTTATTGTCATGGCGATTTACGGCCTTGTAGTAGTAACGGAATTAACAAACCACTGCTGGATATTGCCAATCGCGGAGTGCGAGGTATCCAGAATCGGCTGCGGATAGAAGCCCAGCAGTACCAGCAGCACCACCAGCAACAGGATCATAAACAGCTCACGCAGCGACATCCCTGGCAGTTCCTGGCTGGCAATCTGGCTTTTCGCTTTACCGAAGTAAGCGCGATGCAACATCGCCAGCGAATAAACAGATGCAAAGACCAGCCCAAAGGTAGAGATAACGGTAATCACCGGGACAACCTGGAAGCTGCCGAACAGAATCATAAATTCGCCGACGAAGTTACCGGTGCCTGGCATCCCAAGCGTTGCCACCGCAAAGAATAGCGACAGTGCTGGCAGCCATTTCATCTTGCTCCACAGACCGCCCATCATGCGCATGTCGCGGGTATGGATACGTTCATAAAGCTGACCACAAAGAATAAACAGACCCGCCGCCGACAAGCCGTGCGCAATCATCTGGATTACCGCGCCCTGGTAGGCCAACTGGCTGCCGGTGTAGATAGCAATCAGCACGAAGCCCATGTGGGAAACCGAGGTGTAGGCGATCAGACGTTTGATATCGGTCTGGGCAAAGGCCATCCACGCACCGTAGAAGATGCCGATAACACCCAGCCACATAGCGATTGGCGCGAACTCTGCCGACGCGTTCGGGAACAGCGGCAGGGAGAAACGCAGCAGACCGTAAGCGGCGGTTTTCAGCAAGATCCCCGCGAGGTCAACGGAACCGGCAGTCGGTGCCTGGGAGTGCGCATCCGGCAGCCAGCCGTGCAGTGGAACCACCGGCATTTTCACCGCAAAGGCGATGAAGAAGCCCAGCATCAGCAGATATTCCACACCGCTGGACATTGGCGTATTCAGCAACTCTTCATAGTTGAAGGTCCAGACGCCGGTCGCATTGTAGTGAACGAAAACCAGCGCCAGGATGGCGATCAACATCACCAGACCACTCGCCTGGGTATAAATGAAGAACTTGGTTGCCGCCGTGATACGCGTTTTACCGTCAGAGGCTTTATGCCCCCACAGTGCGATCAGGAAGTACATCGGCACCAGCATCATTTCCCAGAAGAAGAAGAACAGGAACATGTCGATGGCAAGGAACACGCCGATAACGCCGCCCAGGATCCACATCAGGTTGAGGTGGAAGAAGCCCTGATATTTTTCGATCTCATTCCACGAGCAAAGTACCGCCAGCACGCCGAGCAGACCGGTCAGGACGACCATCAGCAGCGACAGACCATCAATGGCGAGATGGATAGAGATTCCAAAACGCGGGATCCACGGCATGTCGAATTCAGACTGCCACTGCGGAATTCCGGCGGATTGCGTCAGTGAATAACCGCCCTGCAACCAGAGTTGCAGCGACAGCGCCAGCGTCAATCCCATGGTGATCAGCGCGATCCAGCGCGGCACCTTGACGCCAAAGCGTTCGGTCTGCCAGCACAGGAAGCCGCCGATAAAGGGAATTAATATTAGCCAGGGTAGTAACATGGCGATCTTTATTCCTTGTAAAAGTCCCGTCAGGACCGGATTTTCAACGAATTCTCACGACAGAAAATTCTCTTCGGATTGCGGTTGTAGTGTCGGATGCGCCGCGAAGGCGGCTTATCCGACCTACGTACTTATATGCCCAGGGGCGACCCCACAATCCTTAACTCAACGCAGTACCATCAACAGTGCCAGCACCACGACCGCACCGATGCTCATGGATGCCACATACCAGCGCAGGTAGCCGTTCTCACTGAACAGCAGACCTTTACCCGCAAGGCGCGAGAGAACCGCCGGAATGTTCATCATTGAGTTCAGCGGATCGCGTTTCAGCAACCAGGCAATACCCAGGAACGGCTTGACGAACACTTTGTCGTACAACCAGTCAAAGCCCCAGGCGTTGTACCACCAGGTTCCCAGCAGGCGACCCGGCGCACTGTTGGCAATGGAGGTCACCAGAGTACGTTTACCCAGCCACAGCCAGGCTGCCAGCAGAATGCCGACGACCGCAACCACGCCAGAGGTAATTTCCAGGGTCAACATGCTGCCGTGTGCCAGTTCCGTAGTTTGCGGAAGCACGCCCTGCAGCGGCGGTACAATCAGTGCGCCAACGAAAGTGGAAAGGATCAGCAGCACAATCAGCGGCAGGCTGTGGGTGATCCCTTTCACGGCGTGAGCGTGAATTTGTTCTTTTCCGTGGAAGACGATGAAAATCATACGGAAGGTGTAGAGCGAGGTCATAAACGCACCGACCAGACCTGCCACCATCAGATTGATATGACCATTCGCCATCGCACCCGCGAGGATCTCATCCTTACTGAAGAAGCCCGCAGTGACCAGCGGCAGTGCCGACAGTGCCGCGCCGCCCACCAGGAAGCAGAGATAAACCAGCGGAATAGATTTACGCAGACCGCCCATCTTGAAGATGTTCTGTTCGTGATGACAAGCCAGAATGACGGAACCGGATGCCAGGAACAGCAACGCTTTAAAGAACGCGTGGGTCATCAAGTGGAAAATCGCCGCATCCCATGCCTGTACGCCAAGCGCCAGGAACATGTAGCCAATCTGGCTCATGGTGGAGTAAGCGAGAACACGTTTGATGTCGGTTTGTACCAGCGCGGCAAAGCCTGCCAGCACCAGCGTCACCGCACCCACGATACCGACCAGATGCAGAATTTCCGGAGTCATCAGGAACAGACCGTGGGTACGGGCGATCAGGTAGACACCAGCGGTTACCATCGTTGCAGCGTGGATCAGCGCAGAGACAGGCGTCGGGCCAGCCATCGCGTCGGCAAGCCATGTCTGCAACGGCAGCTGCGCAGATTTACCGACCGCACCGCCCAGCAGCATCAGCGTCGCCCACATCAGCATGTTATTGCCTTCAGCAAAGTGCGCTGGTGCCAGTTCCACCATTTCGCGGAAGTTCAGGGTGCCCAGTTCGTTGTAGAGAATGAACAGCGCGAAAGCGAGGAACACGTCACCCACACGGGTCACGACGAACGCTTTCATTGCCGCTGCGCCATTCTTCGGATCGGTGTAATAGAACCCGATCAGCAGATAGGAGCACAGGCCCACGCCTTCCCAGCCGAGGTACATCAGCAGCAGGTTGTCGGCGAGAACCAGAACCACCATGCTGGCGATGAACAGGTTGGTGTAGGCGAAGAAGCGAGAGTATCCCTCTTCACCGCGCATATACCAGGAAGCGTACATGTGGATCAGGAAACCCACACCGGTGACCACCGAGAGCATGGTCAGCGACAGGCCGTCCAGCACCAGGTTGAAACCGATATTAAAGTCGCCTACCGACATCCACGTCCACAGCGGCTGGCTGTAAGCCTGCTCGCCATTAGCGAAGAAATCGACGCCAATAAAGGCAGTTACCAGCGCCGCCAGGCCTACAGAGCCAACGCCCACGATCGCCGAGACGTTTTCAGACCAGCGCCCACGGGAGAACGCCAGCAGGACGAAGCCAATCAATGGCAAAATAATGGTTAAGGCAAGCATGTTCATCCGCGCATCTCACTTACTGAATCGATGTTCAGGTTCTGGCGACGACGGTGAAGTTGCAGCAGCAGCGCAAGGCCGATACTCGCTTCCGCCGCCGCGAGGCTGATGGCGAGAATGTACATCACCTGACCGTCGGTCTGGCCCCAGTAGCTACCGGCGACCACAAAGGCCAGCGCGGAGGCGTTAATCATGATTTCCAGACCAATCAGCATAAACAGCAGATTGCGACGGATAACCAGACCGGTTAAGCCAAGAACGAATAAGATTGCCGCGAGGATCAGTCCATGTTGTAAGGGGATCATGCGCGCTCCTCCGTTTTTCTTTTCGCGCTGTCGTCTTTACGATTGCTCAGCACTTCACCCGCACGCTCTTCACGACCGACGTGGAAGGCGACAACCAGACCAGCCAGCAGCAGCATAGAAGCCAGTTCAACCGCCAGTACGTAAGGCCCGAACAGCGTAATACCCACTGCTTTAGCACTGATTGGCGTACCGTCGATACCCTGATCGTTAACACCGAGAATGGCGTAAACAATCACCACCAGCATGATGGCCGACAAAATTGCCGGACCAATCCACACCTGCGGTTTCAGCCACTGGCGTTCCTGTTCGATTTCCGAACCGCCCAGGTTGAGCATCATCACCACGAACACGAACAGCACCATAATGGCACCCGCGTAGACGATAATTTCCAGCGCACCGGCGAAGTAAGCGCCTAGTGAGAAGAACACCCCGGAAATCGCCAGCAGCGAAATAATCAGGTACAGCAGTGCGTGTACCGGATTGGTATGGGTGATCACTCGCAAGGTCGCAAGTATGGCTATCAGGCCACAGATATAAAAAGCGAACTCCATTGCCCCTCTCCTTACGGTAACAGGCTCTTGACGTCGATAGGCTTGGCTTCGTTCTCTGCTTCGCCCTTATCTTTGCCGTCGATTGCCATACCTGCCATCCGGTAGAAGTTATATTCCGGGTATTTGCCCGGACCGGAGATCAGCAGATCCTCTTTCTCGTAAACCAGATCCTGGCGCTTGTATTCCCCCATTTCGAAATCCGGGGTTAACTGGATCGCCGTGGTCGGACAGGCTTCTTCGCACAGACCACAGAAAATGCAGCGTGAGAAGTTGATGCGGAAAAATTCCGGATACCAGCGACCGTCTTTGGTTTCTGCTTTTTGCAGCGAGATACAGCCGACCGGGCAGGCTACCGCGCAGAGGTTACAGGCTACGCAACGCTCTTCACCGTCCGGGTCGCGGGTCAGAACAATACGACCACGATAACGGGGCGGCAGATAGACCGGCTCTTCCGGGTACATTCGCGTTTCGCGTTTGGCGAACGCGTGCAGGCCGATCATCCAGATACTACGAACCTGGGTGCCGAAACCTACTAACAATTCTTTTAAGGTCATGGTCTTAGTGCCCCTTATTGCGCCTGCCAGAGAATGACAGCCGCCGTTACCAGCAAGTTGATCAGCGTCAGCGGCAGGCAGATTTTCCAGCCGAAGGACATTACCTGGTCATAACGCGGACGTGGTAACGACGCACGAATCAAAATGAACATCATCATAAAGAACGCGGTTTTCAGCGCGAACCAGATGAATGGCGGTAACAACGGGCCTTGCCAGCCACCGAAGAACAGCGTCACCATCAGTGCAGAGATGGTCACAATCCCGATGTACTCACCCACGAAGAACAGACCGAACTTCATGCCGGAGTATTCAATGTGGTAACCATCCGCCAGTTCCTGCTCGGCTTCCGGCTGGTCAAACGGATGGCGGTGACACACCGCCACACCCGCGATGGCAAAGGTAATAAAACCAAAGAATTGCGGGATGACGTTCCACACATGCGCCTGGCTGTTGACGATGTCGGTCATGTTGAATGAACCGGCCTGCGCCACCACGCCCATCAGGGAAAGCCCGAGGAACACTTCGTAGCTCAGGGTCTGCGCAGAAGCACGCATCGCACCCAACAGCGAGTATTTGTTGTTACTTGACCAGCCCGCAAACAGCACCGCGTAGACCGCCAGACCTGCCATCATCAGGAAGAACAAAATCCCGATGTTCAGGTCGGCAACCACCCAACCCGGACTGACTGGCACAATCGCAAAGGCCAGCAGCAGCGAGGTAAAGGCAATCATCGGCGCCAGGGTAAAGATGACGCGATCCGAGAATTTCGGGATCCAGTCTTCTTTAAAGAACATTTTGATCATGTCCGCGACCAGCTGGAGCGAACCGCCCCAGCCAACACGGTTAGGTCCGTAACGGTTCTGGAACAGACCCAGCAGGCGACGTTCGCCAAAGCTCATGAATGCCCCACAGGTGACAACCACCAGCAGGATCACCACCGCTTTGAGGATGGTCAGCAGGATCTCAATCAGTTCCGGTGATATCCAACTCATTGTTGTGCCTCCTTGAGATCCTCAAGATGCGCGCCAGCCAGCACCGGAGCAATGCCGGACATACCCATCGGCAAGCCCACCTGCCCTGCCGTCAGCCCTTCGGCGATTTCAACCGGCAGCGTGACCGTGTTGCCATCGTAACTAAAGGAGACGCGTGTCCCCGCATTCACGCCCAACTTCGCGGCATCCGCTGGGTTGAGTTTGATGTACGGCTGCGGCATACGGCTCTGGAAGACCGGAGCACGCTGTGACAGTTCATCGCTGCCAAAAAGGTGGTAGTACGGCGCGATACGCCATTTCCCGTCCTGCGGCTGGAAGCGTGCCGGTACGCTGGTGAAGTAATCCAGACCATTCTCGCTGGTTTCAAACAGACGCACGCCCGGATCGCCAAAGCGCAGTTTGCCGCCCACTTCGTCCTGGAATTTGTTCCACGCCTGCGGGGAGTTCCAGCCCGGTGCCCAGGCAAACGGCACTTGTGAACGGTGCGCGGTCGGCTGGTTGTTACCTTCCATCGAGAAGGTGAACATGGTGTCAATATCCTGCGGCTGGCGCGGTTCATGAACGCTGATGTTGGCGCGCATGGCGGTACGACCACTGTAACGGTGCGGCTCACGAGCCAGTTTCTGACCACGAATGCGGAATGTCGCATCCGGCGCGGCATCTTTGATACCCGCCAGCTCCGGGATTTTCGCCACAACGGCATCAATCACATGGTCGAGCTGCGTCCAGTCCACTTCACGGCTCAGCAGGGTGCTGTGCAGCGAGTGCAGCCAGCGCCAGCTTTCCAGCATGACCGTTTTGCTGTCGTAATAGGACGGGTCGTAAACCTGGAAGAAACGTTGAGCGCGGCCTTCGTTGTTGATAACCGTACCGTCGCTTTCAGCAAAGCTGGCGGCGGAAAGCACCAGATGGGCGTTTTCCATGATCGCTGTGCGTTGATGGTCAACCACCATCACCAGCGGCGCTTTAGCCAGCGCAGCATTCACGCGGGTTGCGGAAGCGTGACGATGCAGATCGTTTTCCAGCACCACCACCGCGTCGGCGCGTCCGGTTTCCAGTTCGGTTAACGCTTCTTCAAGCGAACCGCCGCCCATAATGCCCAGCCCCATGCTGTTGACGGAACGGGCAATCATGGTGATACCTACGTCAGCGCCGCGACCTTTCAGGGCTTTCGCCACGTTAGCCGCCGCCTGAATCACTTCTGTGCTACCGGCGTTCGTCCCGGAGATAATCAACGGTTTCTTCGCACCTGCCAGTGCCTGCACGATGACGTCGATTTTGCTTTGCAGCTCAGGCTCGATACCGTCAACTGCCGGTGCGGAGTTATCCAGCGCATGGGCGATGGCAAAACCTAAACGTGCCTGATCTTCAACCGGTGCGCGATAAGTCCACGCCGCAATATCATCCAGACGGGTGTCATCAACGTTAGTGACAAACAGCGGATGCTTCGCACGTTGACCGATGTTGAGGATTGCCGCAATCTGCCAGTCAGCCACTTTCTGTGCTGCCGCCATTTCGCGTGCTTTACCTTTCACCGCCTGACGCACCGCCAGCGCGACGCGTGCGCCGGTCTGGGTAACGTCTTCACCCAGTACCAGTACCGCATCGTAAGATTCGATTTCGCGCAGTGCCGGCGTATAAATGCCGCCTTCACGCAGTACTTTCAGCGCCAGTTGCAGACGTTCCTGCTCACCGTGAGCAATACCGGTATAGAAGTTTTCTTCGCCCACCAGCTCACGCAGCGCAAAGTTGCTTTCCACGCTGGCACGCGGAGAGCCGATGCCGATGACTTTCTTCGACTGACGCAGAATATCTGCTGCGCCCTGCATTGCCTGTTCGGCGTTGAGGGTAATGAAATCATCGCCACGACGCTGTACCGGCTGACGCGGACGATCTTTCAGGTTGACGTAGCCGTAACCGAAACGACCACGGTCGCAGAGGAAGTAGTGGTTTACCGTACCGTTGTAACGGTTTTCGATACGACGCAGTTCGCCGTAACGTTCGCCGGGGCTGATGTTACAGCCGATGGAACATTGCTGGCAGATGCTCGGCGCAAACTGCATATCCCATTTACGGTTGTAACGCTCGGAGTGCGTTTTGTCGGTAAATACGCCGGTCGGGCAAATTTCGACCAGGTTACCGGAAAATTCGCTTTCCAGGGTGCCATCTTCCGGGCGACCGAAGTAGACGTTGTCATGCGCACCATAAACGCCCAGATCCGTACCGTCAGCGTAATCTTTGTAGTAACGCACACAGCGGTAACAGGCGATGCAGCGGTTCATTTCATGAGAGATGAACGGCCCCAGATCCTGATTGCGGTGGGTACGTTTGGTGAAACGGTAGCGACGGAAGGTATGCCCGGTCATCACGGTCATATCCTGAAGGTGGCAGTTACCGCCTTCTTCACATACCGGACAGTCGTGCGGGTGGTTAGTCATTAACCACTCGACCACACTTTCACGGAACTGTTTCGCTTCTTCGTCGTCAATGGAAATAAAGGTGCCATCGGAAGCCGGTGTCATACAGGACATCACCAGGCGACCACGCGTGTCTTCCGCGTTTTGGTATTGCTTCACCGCACACTGGCGGCAAGCACCGACGCTTCCCAGCGCCGGATGCCAGCAAAAGTAAGGAATATCGAGACCCAGAGACAGACAAGCTTCCAGCAGGTTGTCCGCTCCGTTGACCTCGTATTCTTTGCCGTCTACATGAATTGTAGCCATTAGCATGCTTCCAGTTTTCTCAGTCAGAGACTGAGCGTTAATCGAAATTCGGTTACCAGCGTTCTTTCAGCAGGTTCGGCTGAATACCATTAATCAAATGAGTATTGCTGAACGGCTGTTTGATTCCCGCTTCAAATTCTTCGCGGAAATATTTGATGGCGCTCTGTAACGGCTCCACCGCACCAGGTGCGTGGGCACAGAAGGTTTTACCCGGGCCTAAGAATCGACACAGTTGCTCAAGTGTTTCGATATCGCCCGGCTGACCTTCGCCCCGCTCCAGCGCACGCAGAATTTTCACGCTCCACGGTAGACCGTCACGGCACGGTGTACACCAGCCGCAGGATTCACGGGCGAAAAACTCTTCCAGGTTACGCACCAGCGATACCATGTTGATCTCATGGTCAACCGCCATCGCCAGCGCCGTCCCCAGACGGCTGCCCGCTTTACCGATACTTTCGAATTCCATCGGCAGGTCAAGGTGCGCTTCGGTCAGGAAGTCGGTGCCCGCGCCGCCTGGCTGCCAGGCTTTGAATTTCAGGCCGTCACGCATACCACCGGCGTAATCTTCGAGGATCTCGCGTGCGGTAGTGCCGAACGGCAGTTCCCACAGACCCGGATTTTTCACCCGACCGGAGAAGCCCATCAGCTTGGTGCCAGCATCTTTGCTTTTCGAGATGTTCTGATACCACTCCACGCCGTTAGCAAGGATTGCCGGAACGTTACACAGGGTTTCGACGTTGTTGACGCAGGTCGGTTTACCCCATGCGCCGGAGGTTGCCGGGAATGGCGGTTTTGAACGCGGGTTAGCGCGACGCCCTTCCAGGGAGTTGATTAACGCTGTTTCTTCACCGCAGATGTAGCGCCCTGCCCCGGTATGGACAAACAGTTCAAAATCAAAACCTGTTCCCATAATGTTTTTGCCAAGCAGACCCGCTTCGGTGGCTTCGGCAATGGCACGGCGTAGATTCACTGCCGCTTCGATATATTCGCCGCGCAGGAAGATATAGCCACGGTAAGCTTTCAGCGCAAACGCGGAGATGAGCATACCTTCCACCAGCAGGTGCGGCAGTTGTTCCATCAGCAGGCGGTCTTTATAGGTGCCCGGCTCCATTTCATCGGCGTTACACAGCAGGTAACGGATGTTCATGGATTCGTCTTTCGGCATCAGGCTCCACTTCAGGCCAGTAGAAAAGCCTGCACCGCCGCGCCCTTTCAGGCCGGAGTCTTTTACCTGAGTAACGATTTCGTCCGGAGAAAGTCCGGTCAGCGCCTTACGCGCCCCTTCGTAACCGTTTTTGCTGCGGTATTCATCCAGCCACACTGGCTGTTTGTCATCGCGCAGACGCCAGGTCAGCGGATGCGTTTCGGGAGTACGGATAATGTTTTTCATTTATACCGCTCCAGCAGTTCAGGGATCGCTTCCGGGGTCAGATGCGCGTGAGTGTCCTCATCGATCATCATGTTCGGCCCTTTATCACAGTTCCCCAGGCAGCAGGTTGGCAGCAGCGTAAAGCGACCGTCAAACGTCGTTTGCCCTGGTTTGATGTTCAGTTTTTTCTCCAGCGCCGCCTGAATGCCCTGGTAACCGTTGATGTGACAGACCACGCTGTCGCAATAACGGATCACATGGCGACCAACTGGCTGGCGGAAGATCTGGCTGTAGAATGTTGCCACGCCTTCGACATCGCTCGCCGGAATACCCAGAACGTCAGCGATCGCGTGGATCGCACCGTCCGGCACCCAGCCACGCTGCTTCTGAACGATCTTCAGGGCTTCAATGGACGCCGCACGCGGGTCTTCGTAGTGGTGCATCTCGTGCTCAATCGCTTCACGCTCTGCCGCACTCAGCTCAAAAGCCTCGGTTTGTGGTTGTTGATTCTCGTGCATAATTAGCGGTCCACATCTGACATAACAAAATCGATACTGCCCAGATAAACAATCAGGTCAGACACCAGGCTGCCACGGATCGCCGCCGGAATTTGCTGCAAGTGCGCATAACTCGGCGTGCGGATACGGGTGCGATAACTCATGGTGCTGCCGTCGCTGGTCAGGTAGTAACTGTTGATCCCTTTGGTCGCCTCAATCATCTGAAAGGATTCATTGGCAGGCATCACTGGCCCCCACGACACTTGCAGGAAGTGGGTGATCAGGGTTTCGATATGTTGCAGCGTGCGCTCTTTCGGCGGCGGCGTAGTCAGCGGGTGATCCGCTTTGAACGGGCCTTCCGGCATGTTGTTGAGGCACTGCTCAAGAATGCGCAGGCTCTGGCGCAGCTCTTCCACTTTCAGCATTACGCGGGTGTAGCAGTCAGAAACGCCACCACCAACCGGGATTTCAAAGTCGAAGTTTTCATAGCCAGAATAAGGACGCGCCTTACGCACGTCGAAGTCGATCCCGGTGGCTCGCAGGCCAGCACCGGTGGTGCCCCACTCCAGCGCCTCTTTCGCACCGTAGGCGGCAACGCCCTGGGAACGGCCTTTCAGAATGGTGTTTTGCAGCGCCGCTTTCTCGTAAGACGCCAGACGTTTCGGCATCCAGTCGAGGAACTCACGCAGCAGACGATCCCAGCCACGTGGCAGGTCGTGCGCTACGCCGCCAATACGGAACCACGCCGGGTGCATACGGAAACCAGTGATTGCTTCCACCAGATCGTAAATTTTCTGACGATCGGTAAAGGCGAAGAATACTGGCGTCATTGCGCCGACGTCCTGAATAAAGGTCGAGATGTACAGCAGGTGGCTATTGATACGGAACAGTTCGGAAAGCATTACGCGAATCACGTTAACGCGATCCGGCACGGTAATTCCGGCCAGTTTCTCTACCGCCAGCACATAAGGCATTTCGTTAACGCAGCCGCCGAGGTATTCGATACGGTCGGTATACGGAATGTAGCTGTGCCATGACTGGCGTTCGCCCATTTTCTCCGCGCCACGGTGGTGGTAGCCGATGTCTGGTACGCAGTCGACAATCTCTTCGCCGTCGAGTTGCAAAACGATACGGAAAGCCCCGTGCGCCGACGGGTGGTTCGGACCGAGGTTGAGGAACATGAAGTCCTCGTTTTCGGTGCCACGCTTCATCCCCCACTCTTCCGGTTTGAAGGTCAGGGCTTCCATCTCCAGATCCTGTTTGGCTTTGGTCAGCTCAAACGGCGAGAATTCGGTTGCGCGCGCCGGGTAATCTTTACGCAGCGGGTGACCTTTCCAGGTTTGCGGCATCATGATGCGGCGCAGGTTCGGGTGACCGTCGAAAGTAATGCCAAACAGATCCCAGGTTTCACGCTCATACCAGTTGGCGTTCGGGAACAATTTGGTAAAGGTCGGTACGTGCAGGTCGTTTTCAGCCAGCGCCACCTTCAGCATGATGTCGCGGTTACGATCGATGGAAATCAGATGGTAGAAAACAGAAAAATCCGCAGCAGGCAGCCCTTCGCGGTGGGTGCGCAGACGTTCGTCCATGCCGTGTAAATCAAACAGCATGACGTAAGGTTTCGGCAGTTTCTTTAAGAAATCGCCAACTTCCAGTAATTGTTCACGCTTGATCCACACAACGGGAACCCCGGTGCGAGTCGCCTGAACAGTAAAGGCATCCGGCCCAAAACGGTTGCGCAGTTCGCCTATCACCGGATCATCAAGATGATCGCGGGTCTGCCAGGCGGGTTCTTGCGCGGTTAAGTCGGTCATATTGTTCACCATTGCATATGGTCCGTGGTGACTGTCGGCGTGGCTTCGCGCAATAGATTTAGGAATAAGCGAAGAAAAATACCTTTGCCGACAGGCGCAAATTAAATCTCGTCAGGGGTGCGCAGGTTGGTAACGGCAATGCGTTCACCGCGCTTGCGTTCGCGCTCTGATTGCATATTGGCGCGATAAACGCCCTGATCGCCAACGACCCAGGAGAGCGGGCGACGTTCTTTACCAATAGATTCCTGCAACAGCATCAGTGCCTGCATATACGCTTCCGGACGCGGCGGACACCCCGGGATATACACATCAACCGGAATGAATTTATCAACGCCCTGTACAACGGAATAAATGTCGTACATACCGCCAGAGTTGGCACAGGCTCCCATGGAGATAACCCATTTCGGCTCCAGCATCTGGTCATACAGACGCTGAATAACCGGTGCCATTTTGGTAAAGCAGGTTCCTGCCACCACCATCAGGTCAGCCTGACGCGGCGAAGCACGTAATACTTCTGCGCCAAAACGCGCCACGTCATGCACCGCAGTAAATGAGGTCACCATCTCAACGTAACAGCAGGAAAGACCGAAGTTATACGGCCAAATTGAGTTTTTACGACCCCAGTTAACCATGTCATTGAGCTTGCCCATAAACACGTTTTTGTTAACTTCTTGCTCCAGAGGGTCGGTTACGATCTCCTGCTTTTGCAGGGGGTAACGGTCGTTCTCACCGTTGGGATCTATGCGGGTGAGCGTATAATCCATCTTAATGCCTCGCGGTTAGCGTTGACGATTAGCGATACTGTTCGTTTCCGGGTTCATACGCTCGCGGCGAGAACGCGCGGGCGTCCAGTCCAGCGCGCCAATACGCACCAGATAAACCAGACCAGCCAGTAACACAAAAATAAAAATTGCCGCTTCTACAAAGCCAATCCAGCCGCTTTCGCGAATGGAAGTTGACCATGCGAACAGATACAGCGCCTCAACGTCGAAGATAACGAAGAACATGGCCACCAGATAAAACTTGGCAGACAGGCGTAAGCGGGCGGAGCCGACCGAGTCGATACCTGATTCAAACGGCACGTTTTTCGACCTCGCGCGTGCGCGACCGCCTAAAAACCAACCGCCTACCAGCATCAGGCAACACAGGCCAATGGCAACGATAAGAAAGATAGCGAATGCCCAGTGATGAGCGATGACTTCAGTGGATGTTGACATACTCATTGCTTACTCATCAAAAGTAGCGCCAGACTCACTGCTCTTCACGGCAGATGGACGCCACATCGATTCATGGGGAGGAATAAAAAAAACCTTACAATCACTGTAGAAACTATTTTATACAGCTAATTGATGTGGTCTTTTACTCCTTTCTATAACCTTTTGTCAACTTTAACAAAGGTTTCTTCACATTAATTTACATGATATCAACAACTTTTGCATTTAATGCCCTATAGCCCCAGATTGTTGACAACTCCAGGAAAATTAGATGTTGTTGAATCGTGTCCGTTGTGAAGCAATGGAAAAAATACGGGTCTATTTTGACAGGAATTTGTGTCGATTCCTCCCCCCAAAAGAGAGTATTTTCTTGATCTGTGACACGCTTTTGTTAATCCATAACAAAAACACAGCAATAATTTTACGTATTTTTTTAACATCATTGTAGCAGGAGATTTTTTTCAGGCGATTTTTTGTTCGTAAGCCAGGAGAATGGCTGATGATTGAAAAATGAACACTTTTGTTCGCCGTGAGGAAAATTCTTAAGGATTTATTGTAAAAAAAGCCACTGGCGTTTTATTAATCACCAGTGGCCTATTTTTACAAACTTGTCATCAGAAATTGTTATTGCCGGACGATTATTCGTAATCCCCTTCTATCAACAGGGAATCGTCCCCCTCCTGGGTAGTCAGCGGGCTGTATTGCCATGGGTTGTGATAACTCTCCATAGCCTGGTATATCACCTGCGCCAACTCATTATCGCTGGACGGATCATAGCACAGCAAATATTCGGTATCTGGGAGTGGAGGTAAACCATCTACCGCGCTCAAAACGCGCAGATCCGGACTCATCATCTCAACCGGTCTTGCTGTCACGCCAAGACCCGCTTTTACTGCAGCACGAACCGCCGGTAATGTGGAGGCAACATACGCCAGGCGCCATGGAATCTCCGCTTTATTGAGCGTTGCCAGAACCATGTCACGGAACGGACTAGGGTCATCCAGTAGCACAAGTGGGATTGGCTCGCCTTTTTGCAACACATATTCCGCAGCGCAATACCAGTGCGTTGGCGAAGTACGCAGGTTCAACGCCTTAAAGGTATCAGGACGATGAGTGGTAACCATTAAATCCACTTCCTGGGACTTCAGCATTTCTGCCATATAGGCATTGCGTTTAACGCGGACATCCAGCGCAAGTTTCGGATAAACCGAACTTACGCGATTAAGCAGGAAAGGTAAGATCGTATCAGCAGATTCATCTGAAGCACCGATAGTTAACACGCCCTGAAGATTACTGAACATCAATGATGAGCAAGCCTCATCATTAAAACGCAGGATTTTCCTGGCGTAACCAAGAAGCTGAATGCCATGTTCAGTTAACAGTTTGTTGCGACCATGCCGAGCGAACAGTTCTTTCCCAACGAGTTGTTCCAGACGTTGCATTTGCTGGCTAACAGCGGACTGAGTACGACACACAGCGGCAGCTGCAGCAGCAAAAGTGTTCAGATCGGCAACAGCAACAAATGTTCTCAGCAGATCGAGGTCGAGGTTAATTATCGGACGATTTGCACTTATCATATATTATCACTTACTGGCGGCTCATACTGAGCTGGTTAATGCTGTGCACACACAAACAAGCAATTCCATTTGTAATGTGCCTCCCTGGCAGTTTCATCCGGAACCCGGATGAAAGTAAAAATGCATATGAGTTGCACTAAAAATGTGGCTCACATTGTTCCGTTATAATGCCTGAAGTAGATCACAGAATATATCTTCAGGGATCGCATATCTATTAAGTTACTCACTCTTTTCTATTTATGACATGCGAGAGTTTATGTAAATGTAAATGTTGCTCCCTGCTCCACTCCCTCGCAGCAGCGCGGCTAATACGTGTACGCGTACAAACAGCGAGGATGAGGCTGCATCAAAAGCAGGTGCTCCGTCATTAAAGTAGGCATTTTACCCTAAAACCCTTTTATTTATAAGGGTCATTGCGAATTATCTGATGCAAAGTTATGTTATGTTAGGCAAAGTAATCTTCTATTATTAATATGCACAACAAAGCCTTTTTGAATATTAAATAATAATTAATTAGCATCACCCGCATTCATTAATTCCTCTTAACAATAATTTCCCCCGTCATCACCTATACGACACATCGGCAATCACTACTCGTTAATTTTTCACTTATAACGAAAATATCATGAATGCTTTATGTTCGTGATTTCTTAAGCCGAAGAAATTTTACACATTTATCTATCAGACAAAAAAACCATACTCTGAATTGATATTCAGAATAAATCACTACCAAACATCACTTATTAAGTATATGCATCTTATTATTTTGCGATAATTAAGTTATTAACAGCACAATTCCTCTTTCTCTGCCAGCAAAATCTTGTTCTGCAGAACTTCAAAACGCCGCCTCGGGGGAGTACATTGTTCTAAGCTGACTTCCACGGCAGGGAGTGGCGATAACAGCAAAAAGGTCAAGATTCATGTCCCCCATTGAAAAATCCAGCAAATTAGAGAATGTCTGTTACGACATCCGTGGTCCGGTGCTGAAAGAAGCAAAACGCCTGGAAGAAGAAGGTAACAAGGTACTGAAACTGAACATCGGCAACCCAGCGCCGTTCGGTTTTGACGCACCCGATGAAATCCTGGTTGACGTGATACGCAACCTCCCGACAGCTCAGGGCTATTGCGATTCCAAAGGTCTTTACTCCGCGCGTAAAGCCATCATGCAGCACTACCAGGCTCGCGGTATGCGTGATGTTACCGTGGAAGATATTTACATTGGCAATGGTGTATCAGAGCTTATCGTTCAGGCAATGCAGGCATTGCTGAACAGTGGGGACGAAATGTTGGTTCCTGCGCCTGATTACCCTCTATGGACAGCGGCAGTTTCGCTCTCCGGCGGTAAAGCAGTGCACTATCTTTGCGATGAATCCTCTGACTGGTTCCCGGATCTCGATGACATTCGCGCCAAAATTACGCCACGCACGCGCGGCATTGTTATTATCAACCCGAACAACCCAACCGGCGCAGTATATTCCAAAGAACTTTTGATGGAGATTGTGGAGATTGCGCGTCAACATAATCTCATTATCTTCGCCGATGAAATTTACGACAAAATCCTCTATGACGACGCTGAGCATCACTCGATTGCGCCGTTAGCTCCTGACTTGCTGACTATTACCTTTAATGGACTGTCGAAAACGTATCGTGTTGCTGGCTTCCGTCAGGGCTGGATGGTGCTGAACGGGCCGAAAAAACACGCCAAAGGCTACATCGAAGGTCTGGAAATGCTGGCCTCAATGCGACTGTGCGCTAACGTTCCCGCACAACACGCAATACAGACCGCACTCGGCGGCTATCAGAGCATCAGCGAGTTTATCATGCCGGGTGGACGTCTTTACGAGCAGCGTAATCGCGCCTGGGAATTGATTAACGACATTCCAGGTGTTTCCTGCGTGAAGCCGCGCGGCGCACTGTACATGTTCCCAAAAATCGACGCCAAACGCTTTAATATTCACGACGATCAGAAGATGGTACTGGATTTCCTGTTACAGGAAAAAGTTCTGCTGGTACAAGGAACTGCATTTAACTGGCCATGGCCGGATCACTTCCGCATTGTCACGCTGCCGCGTGTTGATGATATCGAACTGTCCTTGAGCAAGTTCGCTCGTTTCCTTTCCGGTTATCATCAGTTGTAATCTTAAATTCACTGCCGGAGATTGCATCCGGCAGTGTTATCCCTCCACAATGACCTCAGGATGTCATCACTCGTAAGGTCACTATGAAACAGAGCCATTTTTTTGCCCACCTCTCCCGCCTGAAACTCATTAACCGCTGGCCGCTAATGCGCAACGTGCGGACGGAAAATGTGTCCGAACACAGTTTGCAGGTAGCGATGGTCGCCCATGCGCTGGCAGCCATCAAGAATCGCAAATTTGGCGGACAGGTGAATGCAGAACGCATCGCACTGCTGGCGATGTACCACGATGCCTCTGAAGTGCTCACTGGCGATCTCCCTACTCCGGTGAAATACTTCAACTCGCAAATCGCCCTGGAATATAAAGCCATTGAGAAAATCGCTCAGCAAAAACTTGTCGATATGGTTCCAGAGGAGCTGCGGGATATTTTTGCGCCATTAATCGATGAAAATGCGTATAGCGATGAAGAAAAGTCACTGGTTAAACAGGCGGATGCGCTGTGTGCGTATCTGAAATGCCTGGAAGAACTCGCAGCCGGAAATAATGAATTTTTGCTGGCAAAAACGCGACTGGAAGCGACGCTTGAAGCGCGCCGCAGCCAGGAGATGGACTACTTCATGGAGGTATTTGTTCCCAGCTTTCATCTTTCGCTCGATGAGATTAGCCAGGATTCACCGCTGTAAGCAGCCAGATACCAGCCGACACTGCCTGATAAGACGCGCCAGCGTCGCATCAGGCAATAAGCGACGGATGTGACATCAGGCTCTCGTCAAAATGGAAACAACATCGGGATCATGACCACACAAACCACCATCACGATAATGGTGAACGGTACTCCCAGCTTCACAAAGTCACTGAAACTGTAATTCCCCGGGCCTAAAACCAGTGTGTTAACGGGGGAAGAAACTGGCGTCATAAAAGCGGCGGATGCAGCCATCGCCACGACCATTGCGAACGGATAAGGTGATACGCCCATTGTTTTTGCGGCAGCCAGCGCAATCGGAGCCATCAACACCGCCGTCGCGGTATTAGAGATAAATAACCCAATAACTGCCGACAAGACAAACAAACAGACCAGCATCATATGCGGCCCGTAACCGCCGCCGATGTCCATCAGCCCTTTCACCGCCAGCGCGACACCACCGGTTTTCTGTAATGCCACAGCAAACGGCATCATCCCAACGATCAAAATAATGCTCGGCCAGTGAATGGATTTATAGGCACTTTCGGCATCGATACAGCGGAATTTCCCCATCAGCAGGCAGGCAATGATAGCGGCAACAGGGTTAGGAATTTCATCGGTCAGCATTAACGCCACCATCAGCACCAGACAGAAAATGGCATGTGGCGCCTGGCTGTGTGCGGGTGATGCTTCACTCACTTCTTCCGGTAAATTCAGCGCCACAAAATCGCGGCCCTGTTTTGCCAGCATACCGATCAGTTTCCAGTTACCAACCACCAGAATAATATCGCCCAGCAGCAGAGGTTCATCCGCCAACGAACCTTCCAGCGCCACGCCATTGCGTTTCAGCCCCACGACATTCAGCCCGTAGCGGGTACGAAAGCCGATTTCGCGAACCGATTTACCAATAAGCTCTGACTCAGGAATTAATGAAATCTCTGCCATACCGACATCAAGAGCCTGATCGGAAAAATACTCGCCGCGCAAAACCATCGGCTCCAGTAATTGTTCACTGCAAAATTGCCGGAGATCGACGTCAGCCGCTGACATATCAATAAGCAAAACGTCACGCGCGCGAAATTCAGAAACCCCGTTCACATTCACAATAACACGACGAAAACGACGCCAGCGTTCAACACCAATGACGTTTGCGCCATAGCGTTCACGCAATTTAAGGTCGTCCAGCCGTTGACCGATCATCGGCGAACCGGGGCGAATAGCCAGACGGCGCGCACGCCCGGTAAGACGGTATTCACGAATAAGATCGCGGAAGGTGCGACGCGTCCAGCCTTCGCGCTGCGGGGTCTGGGAATCCC
Organism: Escherichia sp. 93.1518; assembly: GCF_013368915.2. Lineage (NCBI taxonomy): Bacteria > Pseudomonadati > Pseudomonadota > Gammaproteobacteria > Enterobacterales > Enterobacteriaceae > Escherichia > Escherichia sp. 93.1518. The sequence continues at coordinate 56,084 of NZ_JABWMT020000002.1, read as the reverse complement.
CTTTCAGCATAAAACGCATCACCAGCATGTATAAGATGCCGAGTACCAATACGACCAGGCCGATAGGCGTTACGCTAAAGAAACTAAACCCGTGATAACCCTCGCGTAGCAGTTCGCTGTTCACCACCAGGTTAGGCGGCGTCGCCACCAGCGTCATCATGCCGCTAATCAGCCCGGCAAAACTTAGCGGCATCATCAGGCGCGATGGCGACGTTTGCATACGCATGGCAACGCTTAACACCACGGGAATAAAGATAGCGACGACGCCAGTTGAACTCATAAATGCGCCAAGACCCGCAACAGTTAACATCAGTAAAACCAGCATTTTGATTTCACTGCTGCCGGCCACTTTGACCAGCCATGTCCCCATAACGGTGGCAACGCCAGTACGGACTAAACCATCGCCAATAATAAACAGGGCGGCGATCAGCACAACGTTAGGATCGGAAAAGCCGGAAAAAACTTCGGGGACCGTCAGCGTTCCGCTTAATGCAAACGCGACAATAACAAACAAAGCGACCGCATCCATACGCACTCTGCCTGTTGCAAACAGGACTATGGCAACGGCCAGTAATGAGAGAACCCAGATCAATTCACCGTTCACAACTTATCCTTGTTAATTGAGGGGGATGGCTTGATTCTGCCACAAAAAAGCCCCGACGAGACGGGGCTAAATCATGATTAGGTGTTTCACGAAATAATAACATCGCCATTTGGCTGTTTGGTCACAGTAATTTGCTCCAGACTATGGAGAACCAAATCTACCTCATTCAGACGTGGAGTGTCTGCCGGTGCATTAACCGCAATAACATGGCATCCCGCTGCCAGGCCAGAAAGCACACCTGCGGGAGCGTCTTCCACTACAACGCATTCGTGTGGTGCAAGACCCAGCAGTTGCGCGCCTAACAGATACGCGTCGGGCTCTGGTTTCCCACGTTTCACCCGCTCCGCAGTAACAAATACTTCCGGTGCAGGAAGTCCGGCTACTTTGTGGCGCGCTCGTGCAACTGGCATTGAACCTGAAGTCACAATCGCCCATGGAATACCCGCTTTATTCAAATGATTGAGTAAGGCGATTGCCCCAGGAAGTGCAGAAATTCCTTCGGTTTCCGTAGCCTCAATTTGCTCCAGACGCGTAAACTCTGCAGCAATTTCCGCCTCCGATTTCCCCACCATAAAATGGCGCAGAGACGTTATTGCCTGTTTACCGTGAATAAAAGCCAGCACTTCTTCCGGCGTTAATCCATAGCGTCTCGCCCAGTTGCTCCACGCCCGCTCTACCGCAGGCAGGGAATCTACCAGCGTACCATCAAGATCAAACAGAAAACCTTTGCACCGCACGCAAGCCTCCTCAGGCGTTAATGATTTGATTAATTTCGTTTGTGCTCAGATGATACTGACGCGGGCAAGAATGCCAGACGTTCAACATGCGTTGGTATTTCTCCCACATTGGCGTCTGGGCATTAAAGCCGTGAGTCCCGGCATCAAAATGGGTGTAACGCCCTTCGACATTAACCATAAAGCGTACATAACCGAGATAACGTGCTTCGGTGGCGGCGTCGAAGCCGAGGAAAGTGACACGGCGTTCATCGATAGCTTGTTGATCCTGCAAATTAGACCAGGAGACATGCAGTGCGTGATACATCTCCATAATGTCGATGATAGTGCGGCAGGTTTCTTCTTTCAGCTCGCCAAACTCACGATCCAGTTCACGCATCTGCAATCCATAACCGCGTTCAATGATTGTTTGCAGACGACGATAACGTTCAGCATTTGCCGGATCGAGCATAGTCATCATTTTGTACTGGTTAGACAAAATAAGACGTTGCGCGTTGGTCATTTCCATTGTTGACTCCTGTATCACTTTACTACGGTGAAAAAAAAGAAGGCCGATGTCTGCCTTCTTTTATATGCGTAATCAGGGGTCAATTACAAATCATCAAGGAAAGTTTTATCCAGTTGTTTGAAGGCGCGCTTAAGCGTGTCAGCTAATGCCTGATAATCAGGCTTGCCTTCTACGGGTGCTAATGCTTGCCCGGCCTCCTGCAATTTACCGCGAACCTCATAAAACCAACTCAGGATCGCTGGTGGTAATGGCGTAACAGAACGTTTGCCCAGCCACCATAGCCCCTGCATCGGCAAACTCAGGGCGAACAACGCAGTAGCAACAGCCGGCCCAAGCTGACCGCCTAGTGCAATTTGCCAGCAGAGAGTGAACACAGCAATCGGCGGCATAAAACGAATCGCATAGCGCGTCATCTTGATAACGCGATTTTCAACAAAGACCGGGGCAAGGCGTTTTTCCAGCGGCCACGTCTTTGAGTAATGCTGTCCCCGGCGAAACAAGCTAAAAAAATTAACAGAACGATTATCCGGCGTTGACATGCTTCACCTCAACTTCACATATAAAGATTCAAAAATTTGTGCAAATTCACAACTCAGCGGGACAACGTTCAAAACATTTTGTCTTCCATACCCACTATCAGGTATCCTTTAGCAGCCTGAAGGCCTAAGTAGTACATATTCATTGAGTCGTCAAATTCATATACATTATGCCATTGGCTGAAAATTACGCAAAATGGCATAGACTCAAGATATTTATTCCATCATGCAAAAAAAATTTGCAGTGCATGATGTTAATCATAAATGTCGGTGTCATCATGCGCTACGCTCTATGGCTCCCTGACGTTTTTTTAGCCACGTATCAATTATAGGTACTTCCATGTCGAGTAAGTTAGTACTGGTTCTGAACTGCGGTAGTTCTTCACTGAAATTTGCAATCATCGATGCTGTAAATGGTGAAGAGTACCTTTCTGGTTTAGCCGAATGTTTCCACCTGCCCGAAGCACGCATCAAATGGAAAATGGACGGCAATAAACAAGAAGCGGCTTTAGGTGCAGGCGCCGCTCACAGCGAAGCGCTCAACTTTATCGTTAATAATATTCTGGCACAAAAACCAGAACTTTCTGCGCAGCTGACCGCTATCGGTCACCGTATCGTACACGGCGGCGAGAAGTATACCAGCTCCGTAGTGATCGATGAGTCTGTTATTCAGGGTATCAAAGATGCGGCTTCTTTTGCACCGCTGCACAACCCGGCTCACCTAATCGGTATCGAAGAAGCTCTGAAATCTTTCCCGCAGCTGAAAGACAAAAACGTTGCGGTATTTGACACTGCGTTCCACCAGACTATGCCGGAAGAGTCTTACCTCTACGCTCTGCCGTACAACCTGTACAAAGAGCACGGCATCCGTCGTTACGGCGCGCACGGCACCAGCCACTTCTATGTAACCCAGGAAGCGGCAAAAATGCTGAACAAACCGGTAGAAGAGCTGAACATCATCACCTGCCACCTGGGCAACGGTGGTTCCGTTTCTGCTATCCGCAACGGTAAATGCGTTGACACCTCTATGGGTCTGACCCCGCTGGAAGGTCTGGTAATGGGTACTCGCTCTGGCGATATCGACCCGGCTATCATCTTCCACCTGCACGACACCCTGGGCATGAGCGTTGACGCAATCAACAAAATGCTGACCAAAGAGTCTGGCCTGCTGGGTCTGACCGAAGTCACCAGCGACTGCCGCTATGTTGAAGACAACTACGCGACTAAAGAAGACGCGAAGCGCGCAATGGACGTTTACTGCCACCGTCTGGCGAAATATATCGGTGCATACACTGCACTGATGGATGGTCGTCTGGACGCAGTTGTATTCACCGGTGGTATCGGTGAAAATGCCGCGATGGTTCGTGAACTGTCTCTGGGCAAACTGGGCGTGCTGGGCTTTGAAGTTGATCATGAACGCAACCTGGCTGCACGTTTCGGCAAATCTGGTTTCATCAACAAAGAAGGCACCCGCCCTGCTGTTGTGATCCCAACCAACGAAGAGCTGGTTATCGCGCAAGACGCCTGCCGCCTGACCGCCTGATTCCACACCGCCAGCCCTGCTGGCGGTGCTGTTTTGTAACCCGCCAAACCGGCGGTAACGAAAGAGGATAAACCGTGTCCCGTATTATTATGCTGATCCCTACCGGAACCAGCGTCGGTCTGACCAGCGTCAGTCTTGGCGTGATCCGTGCAATGGAACGCAAAGGCGTTCGTCTGAGCGTTTTCAAACCTATCGCTCAGCCGCGTACCGGTGGCGATGCGCCCGATCAGACAACGACTATTGTGCGTGCGAATTCTTCCACCACGACAGCCGCTGAACCGCTGAAAATGAGTTACGTTGAAGGTCTGCTTTCCAGCAATAAAAAAGATGTGCTGATGGAAGAGATCGTCGCGAACTACCACGCTAACACCAAAGACGCTGAAGTGGTTCTGGTTGAAGGTCTGGTCCCGACACGTAAGCACCAGTTTGCCCAGTCTCTGAACTACGAAATCGCCAAAACGCTGAATGCGGAAATCGTCTTCGTTATGTCTCAGGGCACTGACACCCCGGAACAGCTGAAAGAGCGTATCGAACTGACCCGCAACAGCTTCGGCGGTGCAAAAAACACCAATATCACCGGCGTTATCGTTAACAAACTGAACGCTCCGGTTGATGAACAAGGGCGTACTCGCCCGGATCTGTCCGAGATTTTCGACGACTCTTCCAAAGCTAAAGTCAACAATGTTGATCCGGCGAAGCTGCAAGAATCCAGCCCGCTGCCGGTTCTCGGCGCTGTGCCGTGGAGCTTTGATCTGATCGCAACCCGTGCGATCGATATGGCGCGTCACCTGAATGCGACCATCATCAACGAAGGCGACATCAACACTCGCCGCGTTAAATCCGTAACTTTCTGCGCACGCAGCATTCCGCACATGCTGGAGCACTTCCGTGCCGGTTCTCTGCTGGTGACTTCCGCAGACCGTCCTGACGTGCTGGTTGCCGCTTGCCTGGCTGCAATGAACGGCGTAGAAATCGGTGCCCTGCTGCTGACTGGCGGCTACGAAATGGACGCGCGCATTTCTAAACTGTGCGAACGTGCTTTCGCTACCGGCCTGCCGGTATTTATGGTGAACACCAACACCTGGCAGACTTCTCTGAGCCTGCAGAGCTTCAACCTGGAAGTTCCGGTTGACGATCATGAGCGTATCGAGAAAGTTCAGGAATATGTTGCTAACTACATCAACGCTGACTGGATCGATTCTCTGACTGCCACTTCCGAGCGCAGCCGTCGTCTCTCTCCGCCAGCGTTCCGTTATCAGCTGACTGAACTGGCGCGCAAAGCGGGCAAACGTATTGTTCTGCCGGAAGGCGACGAACCGCGTACGGTTAAAGCAGCCGCTATCTGTGCTGAACGTGGTATCGCAACTTGCGTTCTGCTGGGTAATCCGGCAGAGATCAACCGCGTTGCAGCGTCTCAGGGCGTAGAACTGGGCGCAGGCATCGAAATCGTTGATCCAGAAGTGGTTCGCGAAAGCTATGTTGCTCGTCTGGTCGAACTGCGTAAGAACAAAGGTATGACCGAAACCGTTGCCCGCGAACAGCTGGAAGACAACGTGGTTCTCGGTACGCTGATGCTGGAACAGGATGAAGTTGACGGTCTGGTTTCCGGTGCTGTTCACACCACCGCAAACACCATCCGTCCGCCGCTGCAGCTGATCAAAACGGCACCGGGCAGCTCCTTGGTATCTTCCGTGTTCTTCATGCTGCTGCCAGAACAGGTTTACGTTTACGGTGACTGTGCGATCAACCCAGATCCGACCGCAGAACAGCTGGCAGAAATTGCGATTCAGTCCGCAGATTCCGCCGCAGCCTTCGGTATCGAACCGCGTGTTGCTATGCTCTCCTACTCCACCGGTACTTCTGGTGCAGGTAGCGACGTAGAAAAAGTTCGCGAAGCAACTCGTCTGGCGCAGGAAAAACGTCCTGACCTGATGATCGACGGTCCGCTGCAGTACGACGCTGCGGTAATGGCTGACGTTGCGAAATCTAAAGCACCGAACTCTCCGGTTGCAGGTCGCGCTACCGTGTTCATCTTCCCGGATCTGAACACCGGTAACACCACCTATAAAGCAGTACAGCGTTCTGCCGACCTGATCTCCATCGGGCCGATGCTGCAGGGTATGCGCAAGCCGGTTAACGACCTGTCCCGTGGCGCTCTGGTTGACGACATCGTCTACACCATCGCGCTGACTGCGATTCAGTCTGCACAGCAGCAGCAGTAATCTCGTCATAATCCGCAGCCTTGCGCTGCGGATATCTGAACCGGAAATAGTCACTATTTCCGGTTTTTTATTCTCTTAATTTGCATTACTCCTTTCTGATTATCTTGCTTAACTGCGCTGCATCAATGAATTGCGCCATATCACTTTGCATACTTACCACTTTGTCTTGTGCAAGGGAAAATTTGCGCTATGTCCGCAATAACTGAATCCAAACCAACCAGAAGATGGGCAATGCCCGATACGCTGGTGATTATCTTTTTTGTCGCTATTTTAACCAGTCTCGCCACATGGGTTGTTCCGGTGGGGATGTTTGACAGTCAGGAAGTGCAGTACCAGGTTGATGGTCAGACGAAAACACGCAAAGTCGTAGACCCTCACTCATTTCGCATTCTGACCAACGAGGCCGGCGAACCTGAGTATCACCGCGTACAACTGTTCTCGACGGGCGATGAACGCCCTGGCCTGATGAACTTCCCGTTTGAAGGGTTAACCTCCGGATCGAAATACGGGACAGCCGTTGGCATCATCATGTTTATGCTGGTGATTGGCGGTGCATTTGGCATCGTGATGCGTACAGGAACCATTGATAACGGCATCCTGGCGCTTATCCGCCATACACGAGGGAATGAAATTCTCTTTATTCCTGCGCTGTTTATTCTCTTTTCGCTCGGTGGTGCGGTGTTCGGCATGGGGGAAGAGGCCGTCGCCTTTGCCATCATCATTGCCCCGCTAATGGTACGACTGGGTTATGACAGTATTACTACCGTCCTGGTGACCTATATCGCCACTCAAATCGGTTTTGCCAGCTCGTGGATGAACCCGTTCTGCGTAGTTGTCGCCCAGGGGATTGCTGGCGTTCCGGTGCTTTCCGGCTCCGGCCTGCGCATTGTGGTGTGGGTTATCGCCACTCTGATTGGCCTGATCTTTACCATGGTTTACGCCTCACGAGTGAAAAAGAATCCTCTGTTGTCACGCGTGCATGATTCCGATCGCTTCTTCCGTGAAAAGCAGGCTGACGTTGAACAACGTCCGTTTACCTTTGGTGACTGGCTGGTATTGATTGTCCTGACCGCCGTTATGATCTGGGTGATTTGGGGGGTGATCGTTAATGCCTGGTTTATTCCAGAAATCGCCAGCCAGTTCTTCACTATGGGGCTGGTGATTGGCATCATCGGCGTTGTCTTCCGTCTTAACGGCATGACGGTAAATACCATGGCTTCATCCTTTACCGAAGGCGCGCGCATGATGATCGCCCCTGCCCTGCTGGTGGGTTTCGCCAAAGGGATTTTGCTTCTGGTGGGTAACGGTGAAGCTGGTGAGGCCAGCGTGCTGAATACTATCCTCAACAGCATTGCCAATGCCATTAGCGGTCTGGATAACGCTGTCGCGGCCTGGTTTATGTTGCTCTTCCAGGCGGTATTCAATTTCTTCGTGACATCCGGTTCTGGTCAGGCTGCGCTAACCATGCCGTTACTGGCACCGCTTGGCGATCTGGTCGGTGTTAACCGTCAGGTTACCGTGCTGGCGTTCCAGTTTGGCGATGGCTTCAGTCACATCATTTACCCGACCTCGGCTTCGCTAATGGCGACGCTCGGCGTTTGCCGGGTGGACTTCCGTAACTGGCTGAAAGTGGGTGCGACACTGCTTGGACTGCTGTTTATTATGTCCAGCGTCGTGGTGATCGGCGCTCAGTTAATGGGCTACCATTAAAAATGTTAAGAGCCGCAATTGCGGCTCTTTTTTCATTCTGCCGTTTCAGTCTCTACGGCTTCATTTTTGGCATTGCGCTTCATCCACAACGCCAGAGCTTTCAGCGAGTCTGGAGTAAACTCATCGCAACGTGCGGTGATTTCTTCCGGCGTTAGCCAGCAAACTTCACTGACTTCATCTTCCTGGAGGGCGAATGGACCGTGAGAGACACAACTGAACAGCGCGCCCCAGACACGGCAATTTTTATCTTCGAAATAGAACTGCCCGTGCTCGGCAAAGGGGACACCAGCAATGCCCAACTCTTCTTCCGCTTCGCGACGTGCGGATTCCAGCAGTTGCTCATCGGCCTGGACCACACCACCAGCGGTCGCATCTAACATGCCGGGTAAAAAGTCTTTTGTCTCGGTACGACGCTGCACAAGAATTTTGCCCATGCCATCATGCACGACGATATAAGTTGCACGATGACGCAGACACTGTGCCCGCATTTGTTCCCGGCTGGCTTGTGCAATGACTTCGTTCTCTTCATTGACAATATCCACCCATTCAGTACTTGCCAAACGACGCTGTTCCATTATCAGGAAACCTTCTTTTTCTGGCGCTCTTACGGCGCATTTTGAGTTGTGGAGTAAATTACGGATTAATCGCGATCTGCGCAATGATACTTTGATCATTGAGTGCGATTACGCTTAGTACGTCATCATCCAACATGCCATAGCTCGCCGGATAGCCGCCTTTCGGAATGCTTACCGAACCGGGGTTAAAGTGGAAAATTTCACCCCGCTGTTCCGCCACTGGTAGATGGGTATGACCGTACACCAGCACGTCGTTCTGGTTTAAAGCCGGCAGATTATCCGGGCCAAACAGATGACCATGCGTCAGAAACAGACGTTGCTTTTCCAGTAATACCTGTTGCCACGGTGCGGTTATAGGGAAGTGCAGCAGCATCTGATCCACTTCGCTATCGCAGTTGCCGCGCACGGCGATAACTTTATGCGCCACCTCATTCAGCCGTTCGGCTACTTTGGCTGGCGCATACCCTTCAGGCAGGGCGTTTCTCGGGCCATGATTCAGCACGTCGCCAAGAATCACCAGCCACTGAGCTCCGCTCTGGGCAAACAAATCCAGAACACGTTCCGTCGCCGGTAACGACCCATGAATGTCCGATGCAAACATCAGTTTCATCACTCACTCCTCGTCGAAAAAACGTAAGCTATGATACTGGATTCTATCGCCTCTATCAGCCAGATTGCTTCGCCGAAAGTGCAATAAAAAGCTGAACTGAAGCCCGCTGCCACTGGAATGCTGCATAATCCACCAGACGTTCCGGCACCTCATCACCCTGTAATACCAGGCGGTTAATCATTAACGCCAAATCAGTATCTGCAATACACCACTCACCAAACAGATTCGGCTGGTCATGCGCCAGTAAATATTCTGCCATCGCGAACAGTTTCTCTGCACTGGCCTTTCCCTCCACCGTTAATGGCGCTTTTTTCGCACCAGCAAAAACAACATCCGTCGGACGCTCTTCGCGGATGGGCATCAGATCGCTGCGTAGCCAGGCCTGAATCTGCCGTGCCCGCGCCCGATTTTGCAAATCAAGCGGATAAATGCGCTCCCAGGTCGGCGGCGCAAAACGATCCTCCAGATATTCTGCAATGGCAGAGGATTCACTTAACTCAAAATCATCAATTTGTAACAACGGCACGCGCCGTGTCTGTCCGTAACCTTGCCACGTCGGCCGCAAATGTTCACCGCTGTCGAGGTTGATAGTTTTTATATGAAAAGGCAGGCCTTTCTCCTGCAACGCCACCCAGGCGGATAACACATAAGGGGAGAAAAAATGGGCATCTGACCACAGCGTGATTGCAGGTTTACTCATTATGTCCTCAGCGATAAATGGGCTTGCTATCAAACTATAGAGCCTTTTTGTCACGGTTACTTGATGAAAACTTACACAAGTCGCTGCGCTTTCTATACTTGATGTGTTCAGATTATTAGATAACCGGAGCTGCAATGATCGATCTCTATTTCGCCCCAACGCCGAATGGTCACAAAATTACGTTGTTTCTCGAAGAGGCGGGACTGGATTATCGCTTAATCAAAGTTGACCTCGGTAAAGGCGATCAGTTTCGCCCGGAGTTTTTGCGCATTTCACCCAACAATAAAATTCCGGCGATTGTTGATCATGCCCCGACTGACGGCGGTGAACCATTAAGCCTCTTTGAGTCAGGTGCAATTTTGTTGTATCTGGCGGAAAAAACAGGGCTATTTTTAGGTCATGAACCGCGTGAGCGCGCCGCCACATTACAGTGGTTATTCTGGCAGGTTGGAGGCCTGGGGCCGATGCTCGGGCAAAATCACCATTTTAATCATGCAGCGCCACAGACTATTCCCTATGCAATTGAGCGTTATCAGGTTGAAACTCAGCGTCTGTATCATGTGCTGAATAAGCGCCTGGAAAACTCGCCCTGGCTGGGCGGTGAAAACTACAGCATTGCAGATATTGCCTGCTGGCCGTGGGTTAATGCCTGGACTCGCCAGCGAATTGATCTCGCGATGTATCCGGCAGTAAAAAACTGGTATGAACGAATCCGCTCACGTCCTGCTACCGGGCAGGCGCTACTAAAAGCACAAGTAAATGATGAGATTTCGAATAGTTAACAGAACCTGGTTCTCGTGTATTATTTAATCCTAAATAAAACAACGGAGAACCTGCAATGGCACAACCTGCCGCGATTATTCGTATAAAGAACCTTCGCTTACGTACATTTATCGGAATTAAAGACGAAGAGATTAACAACCGTCAGGATATCGTTATCAACGTGACGATCCATTACCCCGCCGATAAAGCGCGTACCAGCGAAGATATTAATGACGCGCTGAATTATCGCACCGTTACCAAAAACATCATTCAACACGTAGAGAATAACCGTTTCTCTTTGCTGGAAAAATTAACTCAGGATGTGCTCGATATCGCACGTGAACATCACTGGGTGACGTATGCTGAAGTGGAGATCGATAAACTTCACGCGCTGCGCTATGCCGATTCGGTATCCATGACCTTGAGCTGGCAGCGTTAACCGCTATATCGGGAGGCTGCATGAATATAGTGATCACCGGAGGGACGGGATTAATTGGTCGCCATTTAATCCCACGCTTGTTGGAACTGGGTCATCAGGTAACGGTGGTAACGCGTAACCCGCAGACAGCCAGTTCCGTTCTCGGCTCCCGAGTGACACTATGGCAAGGGCTTGCCGATCAAAGCAACCTCAACAGCGTTGATGCAGTAATCAACCTGGCCGGAGAACCGATTGCTGATAAACGCTGGACTCGCGAGCAAAAAGATCTCCTCTGCCAAAGCCGCTGGAATATCACGCAAAAACTGGTGGATTTGATTAACGCCAGTGACACGCCGCCGTCAGTGCTCATTTCAGGCTCGGCGGCGGGATATTATGGTGACTTAGGTGAAGTCGTGGTCACCGAAGAAGAACCGCCACATAACGAATTTACCCATAAACTCTGCGCCCGTTGGGAAGAAATTGCCTGTCGGGCGCAAAGCGACAAAACACGAGTGTGCCTGCTGCGTACCGGCGTAGTACTGGCTTCGGATGGCGGTATCCTCGGCAAAATGCTGCCTCCGTTTCGCCTTGGCCTGGGCGGTCCGATAGGCTCCGGTCGGCAGTATCTGGCCTGGATTCATATTGATGATATGGTCAACGGTATTCTCTGGCTGCTGGATAACGATCTGCGCGGGCCATTTAATATGGTCTCGCCATATCCGGTACACAATGAACAATTTGCCCATGCGCTTGGTCATGCGCTGCATCGCCCGGCGATTTTGCGCGTCCCTGCCACAGCTATTCGCTTGCTGATGGGGGAATCATCGGTTCTGGTATTGGGCGGACAACGCGCCTTGCCAAAACGGCTTGAAGAAGCGGGGTTCGCTTTTCGCTGGTACGATTTAGAAGAGGCGCTGGCGGATGTCGTTCGCTGATGTGGTTTACTGCAAACATCCGCCAGTTAATCCCAGTGTTACAGGATTAGTGGCTTTGCGCGATAAGATCGTCTGGCGAAAGTCTGGTCACCATCAGAACTAACTCTCTGTCTAACCCTCTCTCCAACATCTCCTGAGCAATACGCAGGGCTTCTTCGTGTTTGCCCTGCATTGCACCTTCTTCACGTAATCTGTCAGCAATGGTCATCAGTTTCTCCTTTTCTTGTGGTGCACGTTCCGTTATCTCACCAATAAATGCTCGGAAACGCTGGGCATCCCCCGTTTGTAATACGTAATTAAACAGGGCTTTTAGTTGTCTGTCATTAGTGTTCCCTGTAACTAGCAGCGAAACAATTTGATCGACTAATCCCAACAGATCGCGCTGGCGAATATGTTTCTGAATTAACTCCAACAGCGCCATTTTGCGGTGTTGCATAATCTCGTCATCCGGCACCACGGTAATATCCACCAACGGAAACGCTGATGAATATATTTTGCGGGCAATCGCAGGCTCGGCAAATTCATCAAGCCAGCAGAGAGAATAAGGATAAGGGCTTCTGCAACCATGATAAAACAGCATTGGGATCACCAACGGAAGTTCTTTATAGCCCGCATCCAGATGGTTTTGCATCGCCGCGATGGAATAGCGCATCATGCGAAAAGCCATTAATTCTTCCGGCTTACTTTGGTGCTCTATCACCACATAAATATAACCCGCTCCCTCCTGCGTTTTCACAGACCACAAGAGGTCGGAATAATATTGCCGCAGGTCTTCATCAATAAAACTGTTGGGTTCCAGTTTGAGCGTCGTTAAATCACACAGTTTGCGCAGCGGTGCGGGAAGATGAATATCAATAAAATCCCGCGCAGTGTCTGGATGGCGTAAAAAAGATTTAAATACCGCATCATGCGGCGTGGAAGTTGTCGATATTGTCATGGCGTTCCGTCACCCCTCAAATTTAAGATGACGCGACAATAACCACGATTAACACCCAATGCAGCAGGCAGTTTTTATCTTTGGACAGCGAATTCAGAAGTATTTTTAGCGGACTGCAACTTTTACATTTCAGCGGAAGCTGACTCGCAAATTCCCCCTGAAAATACACCGGCAGCATTAGCCACCGGAGAGATAATTATTTTAGCGATCCCTTAAGGAACTGTTGCAGACGCGGACTTTGCGGGTTGCCGAATAACTTTTCTGGCGTACCCTCTTCTTCAATTTTCCCTTGATGAAGAAAAATTACATGCGTGGAGACGTGGCGGGCAAAGCCCATTTCGTGGGTCACTACCACCATGGTTTTCCCCTCTTCTGCCAGTTGCTGCATAATACGCAACACTTCGCCTACCAGTTCAGGATCGAGCGCCGAGGTAGGTTCATCAAACAACAGAACTTCCGGTTCCATTGCCAGCGCCCTTGCGATGGAAACACGCTGTTGCTGACCACCGGACAGGTGCACCGGATATTTCCCCTGCGCACGTTCGTCTATCCCGACTTTTGCCAGATACTTCACCGCCCGCTCGCGCGCCACCTGCTTGCTCAGGCCCAACACCTGAATCGGCGCTTCCATGACGTTTTCCAGCACCGTCATATGGCTCCAGAGATTGAAGTGCTGGAACACCATGGTCAGGCGTGTGCGCAGTAAGCGCAGCTGATTTTTATCGGCGACTTTGAGTTGACCGTCTTTGTCACGCACCAGATTGATCGTCTGACCATTAACCACGATCGATCCTTCGCTCGGCTTTTCGAGGAAGTTAATGCATCGCAAAAAGGTACTTTTCCCCGATCCCGACGACCCGATGATGCTTATCACATCTCCGGCGTTCGCCTGCAGGGAAACCCCTTTCAGCACTTCATGTTCGCCGTAGCGTTTGTGCAAATCGATAACGTTTAATTTATTCTCGGACATCGTATTCTCAGTGCGTTGAAGAAGGTTTCACATGCTGCAACCAGCGTTTTTCCGCTTTACGGAACAGGTTTATCAGGACATAAGAGATAATTAAATAGAGCACAGCGGCAATGCCGAAGGCGGTAAATGGTTGATAAGTGGCGGCGTTGATATCGCGAGCAATTTTCAGCAGATCCGGCACCGTGGCGGTGAAAGCCAGCGCAGTAGAGTGCAGCATCAGGATCACTTCGTTGCTGTATGCCGGTAAAGCAATACGCAGTGCAGAAGGCAAAATAATGCAGCGATACATTTTAAAGGTCGAGAAACCGTAGGCTCTGGCAGCTTCAATTTCCCCATGCGGCACTGAGCGGATTGCCCCGGCAAAAATCTCGGTGGTATAAGCACAGGTGTTGAGCGTCAGCGCCAGCACGGTACAGTTCAGGCCACTGCGGAAAAAGGCGTTAAGGAACTCGGTGCCCTTAACAATTTCCAGCGTGTACATGCCGGAATAGAACACCAGCAACTGAACATACAGCGGCGTACCGCGAAAAATATAAGTAAATAACCAGATTGGAAACTGGATGTATTTATTACTTGAGACGCGACCAATCGCCAGAAACAGCGCCAGAATTCCGCCCATCACTACCGACAAAATCAGCAGCCAGAGAGTGATCGCCACGCCAGTGAAACGGTAGCCGTCGGTCCACAACAATGATTTCCAGTATTCCTGAATGATTTCGATCACAGGTCGGCCCTCTTCACACCCACGGAGTAGCGGCGCTCAAGGAACAGCAGCACACCATTGGAAACGGTGGTGAAAACCAGATAAATCACGCCGCAGACGATGGCGAAATAGAACGGTTCCCAGGTACTTTTACCCGCAAGTTGCGTGGCTTTGACCACATCTTCCAGGCCGAGTAACGAAACCAGTGCTGTAGATTTAAGGATCACCTGCCAGTTGTTGCCAATGCCTGGCAGGGCGTAACGCATCATCGCCGGAAACATGATCCGCCGAAACACTTGCCCACGAGTAAAACCAAACGCCGTCGCCGCCTCTATATGCCCTTTCGGCACTGCCATAAAAGCACCACGGAACGTTTCGGTAAAATAAGCACCGTAGATAAAACCGAGAGTGATAATACCAGCGACCATCGGATCGATATCAATCTGCCCGACGCCCATCGCCTCCGTCACCGTGTTTAGCGCAATCTGCAAACCGTAGAAAATCAGCAGCATCAACACCAAGTCCGGCACGCCACGAATCAGCGTGGTGTATCCTTCGAAAATCAGCCCCGAAAGCCGATTTTGCGAGAGCTTACCGCCAGCGCCAATTAAACCGATGATTACAGCGAGCACTACAGAGCTGATCGCCAGCTCCAGCGTGACGAGCGCACCCTGTAAAATAACACCTGAAAACCCATACAACATGCTGCCTGTCCTGTCGTGTGTGGTGAATTACCGCCTCTTGTCTCCCTCCGGTTACCCGAAGGGAGCGGGCTTTCTTTCACCGATGGCGATTAACCACCATAAACATCAAAATCGAAGTACTTTTTCGCTAATTTCTCGTAAGTACCGTCAGCGCGCATTTCGGCAAAGGCTTTGTTCAGTGCCTCGCGCAGTTCGTTATCTTCTTTACGCAGGCCCATGCCGGTCCCTACGCCAAACAGTTTTTCATCTTTAACAGACGGACCACCGAATTTGTAATCTTTACCGACGGGTTGTTTGAGGAAACCTTCGCTGGCAGCGACCTCATCCTGGAACGCGGCATCAATACGTCCGGCAGTCAGGTCAGAATAAATGTTGTCCTGCCCCTGATACGAGACGATTTCAATGCCTTTTGGTGCCCAGTGTTCATTACCGAACGTCTCCTGGGTGGTGCCCTGCAATACGCCTACCCGTTTGCCTTTCAGCGACTCGACTGTCGGCTGAATGTCGGAATTTTTCGCCACCACCAGACGAGAATCGGCAGCGTACAGTTTGTCGGTGAAGGCAATTTCTTGCTGACGTTTTTCCGTAATGGAAAGCGATGACATGATGGCGTCAATCTTCTTCGCTTTTAAGGACGGGATTAACGCATCCAGCGGGTTTTCGACAAACGTACATTGCGTATTGATGCGCTTGCACAACTCCTTCGCCAGATCGATATCGAAGCCAACCAGTTCGCCTTGTGAATTTTTTGATTCAAATGGCGCATAGGTCGGGTCGGTACCGATGCGGATGTTTTGCGGAATCGCAGCAAATGCCGCAGTTGCGCTGGAGAAGGCCAGAACCAGAGAGAGCGATAGCACCAGTTTTTTCATAATGTCCTCAACTGACAGTCTTTTTATAGGGAATATTTACAGGTTTGTTACACTTATCGTGCCATAAAATTGACCATCAAGGCAAAATATCCCGCCCCGTTAGACGTATTATTTTTCATTAAAAATGCTTAAGTATGCATTTCAATGCACCACGATAGTGCAACAAACCTGGCGTGCACCATGATGATTCCCCATCAGGCGCTACTTCCCTGCGACGTATCAGTCACCATAGACATTAAAGTCGAAATACTTTTTCGCCATCTTGTCGTAGGTGCCGTCCTGACGCAGTTCGCCAAGCGCCTTATCAAAGGCGGCTTTCAGTTCGGCATCATCTTTACGTAGCCCTACGCCTGTACCATCACCGAAGTATTTTTTGTCTTTCACTGATGAGCCAGCAAAGGCGAACTCTTTACCGGCGGGTTGCTTGAGGAAACCTTCGCTGGCAGCCACTTCATCCTGCAGAGCGGCATCCAGACGACCTGCATCCAGATCGGAATAGACCAAATCCTGGTTAGCATAGGCCACCACATCGACGCCTTTACTGCGCCAGTTGTCATTAGCATACGCTTCCTGGGTGGAGCCTTGCAGCACGCCAACATGTTTACCTTTCAGTGAATCCAGCGTCGGCTGGATCGACGAACCTTTGGCGGCAATCAAACGAGAATCTGCGGCGTACAGCTTGTCGGAGAAGGCAATCTCCTGCTGACGTTTATCGGTAATGGAGAGCGACGAAATAATGGCGTCGATTTTTTTCGCTTTCAGTGAGGGGATCAGCGCATCAAAGTCACTGGCAACCCAGGTACATTTCACCTGCATCCGTTTGCACATCTCGTTACCGAGATCGATATCAAAGCCAACAAAGTCACCTTTGGCATCTTTCGATGAGAACGGTGCATAGGTGGTATCCGTTCCGATACGTACCGTCTCCGGCAGCGCCGCATAGCTGGAAGCCGCTGCGGAGAGACCGACTAACAAAGACAGAGCGAGAATCGACTTCTTCATACATAACCCTCAAGTGAAATGGCTTTTTTATGTTGTGTATTGTGTTGTGTGTTGCAGGCTCTTTCATGCAGGTCTTATGCCATCTTGCCGACAGCAGAAACATTCGATGTTAAATATGTTAATAAGACGTTGCGTTATTGTCCTGAAGTTGAAGATAGCAGGTATGACGGTTCAATCGCAGCGTTTCGATTCAATGACAGGAACAAAATGTCGAGGATTTGATCGCGGTTGCAAAATTGCCCTGAAACAGGGCAACAGCAAAGTTATACGCCCTGCCAGCGGGCAAAGAGATCTTCGGGAAGGGTTATCGCAAACTGGTCAAGTACACGGTTAACCGTCTGATTTATCACATCATCAAGCGATTTCGGGCGATGATAAAACGCCGGAACGGGAGGCATAATCACCGCACCAATTTCCGCCGCCTGAGTCATTAACCGCAGGTGGCCTAAGTGCAATGGTGTTTCACGCACGCAGAGCACCAACGGGCGACGCTCTTTCAGCACCACGTCTGCCGCACGGGTCAGTAAACCATCGGTATAGCTATGGACAATGCCGGAAAGGGTTTTGATTGAACAGGGTAAAATCACCATCCCCAACGTCTGGAAAGAACCGGAAGAAATGCTGGCAGCAATATCGCGCACATCGTGCGTCACATCGGCTAACGCTTGCACCTCGCGCAGGGAAAAATCCGTTTCGAGGGATAAGGTCTGGCGCGCCGCCTGGCTCATCACCAGATGCGTTTCAACATCTGCGACATCGCGCAGAACCTGTAATAAACGCACGCCATAAATCGCGCCGCTGGCACCGCTGATGCCTACAATGAGTCGTTTCATAAATAGTTGCCCTGTCAGACTTGCAGGCAGACTTTGCAGGATTTCGGCGGGAGTTGCAAGTCAGGGTGCCAGACCGGCACCCTGCGTGAAGGCGTCATCCTTCGTTATGCATTTCCAGATTTTCTACTTCGTTCTGGCGCTGCACCGCTTTGGCGTCGTCATTACGTAAAGTATCGAGGAAATCGAGGTAGCCCTGATCAACATCTTTGGTGACGTAGACGCCGTTGAACACCGAGCATTCAAACTGCTGGATATCCGGGTTTTCAGCGCGAACGGCTTCGATCAGATCGTTGAGATCCTGGAAGATAAGTCCGTCAGCACCAATGATCTGGCGAATTTCATCCACTTCACGACCGTGGGCGATAAGCTCCGTGGCGCTCGGCATATCAATACCATAAACGTTCGGGAAGCGAATTTCCGGTGCCGCAGAGGCGAGGTAAACTTTCTTCGCTCCGGCTTCGCGTGCCATCTCGATAATCTGCTCAGAGGTGGTGCCACGGACGATAGAGTCATCGACCAGCAGGACGTTTTTATCGCGGAACTCGGCGCGGTTAGCGTTCAGTTTACGACGCACGGACTTACGACGCAGTTGCTGACCCGGCATGATGAAGGTGCGACCAACGTAACGATTTTTGACAAATCCCTGGCGGTACGGTTTACCCAGAATTCGAGCGATTTCCAGCGCGATATCGCAGGAAGTTTCCGGGATTGGAATAACCACGTCGATATCCAGATCTTCCCATTCACGGGCAATTTTTTCGCCAAGTTTCGTTCCCATATTGACGCGGGCGCTGTAAACGGAAATTTTGTCGATGAACGAGTCCGGGCGGGCGAAGTAAACATACTCAAACAGGCACGGATTGCTGACCGGATTGTCGGCACACTGGCGGGTAAACAACTGTCCGTCTTCAGTGATGTAAATCGCTTCACCAGGAGCGACATCACGCAGGAACTCAAAGCCCAGGGTGTCGAGCGCAACGCTTTCAGAAGCGACCATATATTCTGTGCGATTCTCATCAATATCGCGCTTCCCTAACACCAGCGGACGAATGCCGTTAGGATCGCGAAACGCGACCATACCGTGGCCGATAATCATCGCCACACAGGCATACGCGCCACGGATCTGGCGGTTTGTGGCGGCAATGGCGGCAAAAATGTTGTCGGCTTCCAGCGGGTAATGGCGAAAGTTGTCCAGTTCACTGGCGAAGATATTGAGCAGAATTTCCGAGTCGGAAGTAGTGTTGATGTGGCGGCGTTTTTCTTCAAACAGCTTTTTACGCAACTCGTGAGCGTTAGTCAGATTGCCATTATGGGCAAGCGTGATGCCATACGGGGAGTTAACGTAAAACGGCTGTGCTTCAGAGGCGCTGGAGCTGCCAGCCGTAGGGTAACGCACATGACCAATGCCCATATTGCCCTGCAAACGCTGCATATGGCGAGCTTCAAATATATCGCTCACCAGACCGTTCGCTTTACGCAAACGGAAGCAGTTATTGGCATCAATGGTGATGATGCCAGCGGCATCCTGACCGCGATGCTGAAGCACCGTTAAGGCATCATAAATCGATTGGTTAACCGGCATAACACCGGCGATACCGACAATACCGCACATACGTCTTTTTCCTCGTTAAGCCACATCTCAGAACCGTTAGATCCTGGGCAAGAAACTTGACGAGCTTTGCAGATAATCAAAAAACCATCTGATGATAAAACTGAACTGCGGGATCAGCTGTGATTTGCTCCAGTCTTCGCTTTTCGACACTCCGGTAAAGGAGTCGAGAAAGAAAAGAATGGCAGCAACAATCAGCACACCACGCAACGCACCGAAACAGACGCCCAGCACCCGATCGGTGCCTGACAACCCTGTTTTCTCCACTAGCTGGCCTATCACGAAGTTCACGATAGCGCCAACGATAAGCGTGGCAATAAACAGTACCGCGATGGCAATCCCATTTCGAACCAGTTCGTCTTCAAAGCCCGTAAACCAGGGTGACAGGTAAGTGTAGTAATGACTGGCGACAAAGAAAGCACAACCCCATGTCACCAGCGATAACGCTTCACGAACAAAGCCACGGATCAGGCTAACCAGAGAGGAAAAAGCAATCACCGCGATTATGGCGTAATCAATCCAGACCATATGTGTCCCACGATTTTACGCCCTGTCATCCTGTTCGGGGCGCATTCTAACAGAAAAAGAAAACGTTTGCGTAGGGATTTCCTTCCCGCGCATCAATAAAAATGGCGCTGAAAAAATATTCAACGCCATCGGTTTTTTTGCCTTTGCGGCATCGGGCAATACGTGTCGGATGCGGCGTAAACGCCTTATCCGACCTACAGGGCTGCTCCTGTTCGGGCCTGATAAGATCGCATCAGGCAAGACCGTATTAATTCGGCGTATAGCCCATTACCACGCCGCTTAAGCCAGAAAGTTGCTTCAGCTCACCCAGCGAGCCTTTCAGCTTCTCTTTCGAGGCATCCGGCCCAACCAGAATACGGGTAATTTTACCCTGCACTGGCGTGGATGGCGACGTATAAACCCGGTATCCCGCACCGCGCAATTTACCAACAATCTCATTCACTTTGTCGGCATTTTTCAGCGCGCCCAGTTGCACAACATACGCTTTACCCGTCGGTGCAGCTTTTTCCTCCACGACCGGTTTCGGTTCTGGCTTCGGCGCAGGTGGTGCTTCTACTTTCGGCTTAGGCGGCTCCACCGGTTTTGGTTTCGGTGGAGCGACCGGTGCAGGTTCCGGTTCAAACTCGGTATTATTGGCCGCAATAATTGCCGGATCGAGCGAAGGTGCCGCAGCATCGCCCGCACGCACCTCCTCTGCAGCCCCTTCAGGCGGCTGTGTCGGCAATGCCTGGGTAGCGGCTGGCATCATATCAGGCTCATCGCGATCGCCCGCTTTAGGCACCAGCGGGATTGCCGCGAACTCATCCTGATAATGTTTTTTCTGCCCGTCCAGCAGCCCTGGCAGCACAATCACTCCCAGCGCCACCAGCACTATTGTGCCAACTAACCGATTCTGAAACTTACTCGCCACCGCTTCTCCTCGCGTCAATCACTTCCATGACATGTGCGACCGTGTGGAATGAACCACACACCAGCACGGTATCTTCCGGTTTAGCGTCCGCCATTGCAGCATCCCATGCCTGCGCAACGCTATCAAATGATTTGCCGTTACCCAAATGCTCAAGCAGTTGTTCTGCCGTGGCACCGCGCGGCCCTTCCAGTGGCGCACAATACCAGTCATCCACCACGCTTTTCAACCAGGCCAATGTCCCAGCAATATCTTTATCATGTAGCATACCGATTACTGCCAGTACGCGCCCGTTTTTCGGTAACGCTTTCATACGCCCGGTAAGATATTCTGCCGCATGGGGATTATGGGCGACATCAAAAATGACGCGTGGCGACTCGCTCACAATCTGGAAACGTCCCGGCAAAATTGCGCTGGCAATACCATCGCGAATTGCCTGCTCACTGACCTCCAGGCCGCTGGCACGCAGCGCCGCCAGCGCCGCCAGCGCCGTTGCGGCATTCGGTTGTGGGACAAGCGGTAACGGCAGGTTTTCCAGCGTACCGTGTGCGTCGGTAAACGACCAGTCATGGTCGCTGACGGAATAATTCCACTCTACGCCCCGACGTCGCAACAGTGCGCCCTTCTCATGCGCCACATCGGCGATGGTGTACGGCATTTCAGGTTCACCAACGATCGCCGGTCTTTCACTGCGGAAGATCCCTGCTTTCTCGCGACCAATGCTTTCGCGATCTGGCCCCAGCCAGTCGGTATGATCCAGCGCAATGCTGGTCACCACGGCTACATCAGCATCGACAATATTGGTGGCATCCAGACGACCACCCAGCCCCACTTCCAGAATTACCACATCAAGTTGCGCCTGTTTAAACAGCCACAGCGCCGACAACGTGCCGAATTCAAAATAGGTCAGGGAAATATCACCGCGTGCCGATTCAATCTCAGCAAAAGAGGCGGTGTGGGCCGATTCTGGTAGTTCCTGACCCTGTACACGAACGCGCTCGGTATAACGCACCAGATGCGGCGAACTGTAAACACCCACTTTGTACCCTGCCGCCATGAGTATCGATTCCAGCGTGCGGCAGGTTGTGCCTTTGCCATTAGTACCCGCAACGGTAAACACAAACGGTGCTGGTTTCAGAACGCCGAGACGCGCTGCCACCTGGCTTACGCGCTCAAGGCCGAGATCGATAGTCTTACTGTGCAGGTTTTCCAGATAAAAAAGCCACGAAGCCAAAGGCGACGCGGCTTGAGGTGTGCGTTTGATAATCATGGTATCCGCTGATTCATTACGGGGATAATAGCAAAAGGGCAGAGCCAGTGGCCCTGCCCTTATCAGTTATCAGGCCTCAGGTTCCTGATCCGGTGCTGGTGGCACCACTTCACCTTCACGTGGCGCTTCAGGATTTGGCGCTGGCAGATTCATCAGCTTCGCCAGAATGCTCGCCAGTTTCAGGCGCATTTCCGGACGGCGGACGATCATGTCGATCGCGCCTTTTTCGATCAGGAACTCACTGCGCTGGAATCCCGGCGGCAGTTTTTCGCGAACGGTCTGTTCAATAACACGCGGGCCGGCAAAGCCGATCAACGCTTTCGGTTCAGCAATATTGAGATCGCCAAGCATCGCGAAACTTGCAGAAACGCCGCCCATGGTCGGATCGGTCAGTACGGAAATGTACGGCAGACCGCGCTCTTGCATTTTCGCCAGCGCCGCAGAGGTTTTCGCCATCTGCATCAGCGACATCAGCGCCTCTTGCATACGTGCGCCACCAGAGGCGGAAAAGCAGATAAGTGGGCAGTTGTCTTCCAGCGCCTGCTCAACGGCACGCACAAAACGAGCACCCACTACGGATCCCATTGAACCGCCCATAAAGGCAAATTCGAAGGCAGCAGCAACGACCGGCATTCCATACAGGGTGCCTTTCATTACTACCAGCGCGTCTTTTTCGCCGGTTTCTTTCTGTGCTGATGCCAGACGATCTTTATACTTTTTGGAGTCACGGAACTTCAGCACATCTTTCGGCTCAAGCTCGCTACCCAGCTCCACAAGGCTTCCTTCATCTAACAGGCTATGCAGGCGATTACGCGCCGTCATACGCATGTGATGGTCACACTTCGGACAGACCTCAAGATTACGTTCCAGCTCTGCACGGTATAAAACCTGACCGCAGCTATCACACTTAGTCCACACACCTTCAGGAATGCTTGCCTTGCGGGTGGGAGTAATGTTGCTTTTAATTCGTTCAATCCAGCTCATTAGGGACCTTTCTGTCTGAACCTGGTTCGATGCCAGTTTTATCTTTGGGGACGCATAATGCCATTTTTGCCCCCAACAGACCATCAATGTTGCACATTAAAACATAACAGCCCGAAACTTTGGATAAAAAAGTGGTCGAACCGCCGAGTTACTTTATTTTGCGGCGCGTGCCGCAGCGCGTTTGTGACGGATAATTTCGATGACGCCCGGCAATATGGAAACCACAATAATCCCGACGATCAGCAGCTTAAGGTTATCCTGAACCATTGGGATTGTACCGAAGAAATAGCCTGCGTAGGTAAAAAGCAGTACCCATAACAGCGCGCCGATCACATTGTAAGCGGCGAAATGACGGTACGACATGTGGCCCATCCCCGCAACAAACGGGGCGAACGTTCTGACGATCGGCACAAAACGGGCGAGAATAATGGTTTTGCCGCCGTGTTTCTCATAAAACTGATGCGTTTTGTCGAGATAGCTACGACGGAAAATTTTCGAGTTCGGATTACTGAATAATTTCTCCCCGAACAACCGTCCGATGGTGTAGTTAACTGCATCACCAACAATCGCGGCAATTAACATCAGTACGACCATCATATGAACATTGAGATCGTTGGTTTCAAGCGAAGCCAGTGCTCCAGCGACAAACAGCAGCGAATCTCCCGGCAGAAACGGTGTCACCACCAGACCGGTTTCACAGAACAAAATCAAAAACAGGATGGCATAAACCCAGACGCCATACTCTGCGACCAGCTCCGCCAGATGCACATCAATGTGCAGGATAAAATCGATGAGGAAATAAATCAGGTCCATAATTGCCTATGCCTTTTGCTCTTACTCTTTCAGGCCGTAACTGCGTTGGCTACGGCCTGAAATGTTCAGAGCATTATTCTCATTAGTCCGCCAGAAATAGCGGGCCCATTGGCGGCTTTGGAAGATCAAATCGGTCAGGGTAATCCACCGCAACCAGATACAGACCTTCCGCTTTCGCCGTTGCTGCCGCCAGCGTTCTGTCCTTTGCCGCCAACAGCTCTGCTATCCAGCTCTCTGGCTGGTTGTGGGCACCGACTTCCATCAGGCTGCCAACAATATTCCTCACCATATGGTGTACAAAGGCATTCGCTTTGATATCCACCACCACATAAGGACCGTGACGCGTGACGTTGATATGCATAACATTGCGCCACGGCGTTCGGGACTGGCACTGCACCGCGCGAAACGAGGTGAAATCATTCTCGCCCAGCAGACATTGCGCAGCCCGATGCATCCGTTCGGCGTCCAGCGGTTCGTAAAAGTGGGTTACCCCTTTACTCAGTACTGCCGGGCGCAGCCGATGATTGTAGATGATGTAGCGATAACGGCGAGCCGTGGCGCTAAATCGGGCATGAAAATCATCGGGTACAGCTTTAACCCAACGAACGGCGATGTCACCAGGTAAATTCGCATTTACGCCCAACGTCCACGCAGCGTCTTTACGCTGCGCGGTGGTTTCGAAATGCACAACCTGCCCGGTGCCGTGTACGCCTGCGTCGGTACGCCCGGCGCAGAAGACGGTGATCGGTTCGTTCGCCACCTGCGAGAGCGCCTTTTCCAGCTTCTCCTGCACGCTGCGAACTTCGTTCTGCCGTTGCCAGCCGTAATATCTGCTGCCGTCGTACTCAATGCCCAGCGCAATTTTATAAACTGGCGGTTGTTGCTGGTCGGACATTAGTACAGGTACTCCTGCACCAGTTTTTCAGCGATCTTCACTGCCATCAATGCGCCGCCAAAGCGAACGTTATCAGCCACCGACCAGAACTGAATTTGTTCCGGCATACCATAGTCATTACGCACACAACCAACAGAAAGATGCGGCGACCCGGAAGCATCGCCCACCTGCGTTGGAAATTCATTCTCTTCAGAAAGCTCAATATCTTCGCTTTGAGCAAACGCATCACGCGCTTCTTCCGCCGCCAGCGGACGCAGTGCTTCAAAGTTGACCATCTGAGCATGACCATAAAATACCGGTGCCTGGACGACGCTTGCCGAAATCATCAGTCCTTCGTCCTGCATAATTTTGCGCACTTCATCGACGATACGGCGTTCTTCGCGCACGCTACCTTCGCGATCCGGCAACAGAGGTAGCATGTTGAACGCCAGCTGACGACCAAAGAAATCTTCTTCATCAATCGGAATACCGTTGAGCAATTTCGCGCTCTGCCCTGCTAACGCATCGACCGCTTTTTTACCCTGGGCGGAGGCAGAAATCAGGCTGGTGACGCTGATACGAGACAAACCGCCTTGATCGATTAACGGTTTCAGTGCTGCCAGTAACTGACTGGTCAGGCTATCAGGAACAGCAATAACGTTGCGATTACGGTAGTCCGTCAGTACAAAAGGATTCACTTCCGGCACCACCAGCGGTACGTCGGGTTCGAGAGCAAACAATCCGCTGCTGTCGATCACCAGACAACCCGCGTTGGTCGCTTCTTCAACCCAGGCAGCGGTCGCTTCTTTGCCTGCGACAAAAAATGCAAGTTGCGCCTGCGTCCAGTCAAATTCAGCGGCATCCTGCACGGTGATTGTCTTACCACCAAAGCGCAGATGTTCACCTGCGCTTTCGTTACGTGCCAGTGCATAAATTTCCCCAACCGGGAACTGACGTTCAGCCAGCGTTTCAAGCAGGGCTTCGCCCACAGCGCCAGTTGCGCCCAGGACGGCAATGTTCCAGCCTTCAGACATGGTGGTTTACTCCAGAAATAGCAAAGCTCCCTGCCAATATTACAGCAGAGAGCATGAAGAAGAGATTAACGTGCCGGATGATGAACGGCGTTAAAACCCAGTTTACACAGTAATGCCGCCGCGCTGGCGTCATCACAGATCACATACAGAGACGACCATTCACGGCGCTCAAGGTAGTTTTTGCGCAGTTTATCAAACTCACCCGGTATCCCGGCGACTTTACGCAGCGGTGCGTCATCGCGGCGCACATCATACACCAAATGCACCAGCCTTTTCAGCGTTGGCTGATCGAGCGAGCCATGCAGCGTAATGCGACCAAACTCTGGCGTTGGCAATAAGGTATCCAGCGCAACGTGCTGCTCATGACCAATAAATTTGCTGTATGCTTCAAATACTTGTGTGGTTCCGCGCGCTTTTCCTTCCAGGGTATAACCGGCGATATGCGGCGTGCCGATATCCACTTTCTTCAACAGTTCTACGTTGAGTTCCGGCTCCCCTTCCCAGACATCCAGCACCACGCTTAACTTCTGGCCTTCGTTCAGGCAAGTCAATAACGCGGTATTATCAACGACCGCGCCACGGCAAGCGTTAATCAAAATAGTCCCTGGCTTCAGGCGGCGGATCAATTTTTCATCCGCCAGATGTAGCGTTTTGTACGACCCATCTTTAAAGAGCGGTGTATGGAAAGTCAGAATATCCGCGTGCTGAACCAGCTCATCAAGAGAACGGAAATCTCCCTCATCCCCACGATCGGCGCGTGGCGGATCGCAAAGCAAGGTTTTAATCCCCAACGCCTCCAGCCGCGCCTGTAATCGACGACCGACATTACCGACGCCCACGATCCCCACGGTACGGTCATGCAGTGAAAATCCATCGCGTTCGGCAAGCATCAGTAATGACGAGAAAACGTATTCCACTACCGCAATCGCATTACAGCCAGGTGCCGCAGAAAAACCAATTCCCGCCTGCTTCAACCATGCCTCATCAACATGGTCTGTCCCTGCCGTGGCAGTGCCAACAAATTTTACCGGTTTCCCCGTCAGCAGCGACGCGTTCACTTTTGTGACTGAACGCACCATCAGCGCATCTGCATCATCCAGTTCAGCGACTGGAATTGGACGCCCCGGAACCGCTTTCACCTCACCCAGACGGCTAAATAATTCGCGGGCATAAGGCATATTTTCATCAACAAGGATTTTCACGTTTGTGCTACCTGTATGAGAACGAGAGTTAACCGGACAAGTGTGCCATAATCTCGCGGCCAGGCATACTTGCGATGATTTCAGGTATAAGGATACGTAATGATACAACCTCTTTCAGGCCTTCCACCTGCGC
The DNA here is from genome assembly GCF_013368915.2 of Escherichia sp. 93.1518. Taxonomy (NCBI): domain Bacteria; kingdom Pseudomonadati; phylum Pseudomonadota; class Gammaproteobacteria; order Enterobacterales; family Enterobacteriaceae; genus Escherichia; species Escherichia sp. 93.1518. The sequence goes on along the minus strand of NZ_JABWMT020000002.1, from coordinate 28,852 downwards.
AACCACCAGGTCAGGGGGATAACCTGTCGTCTGGCGCAGGCAATCAGCCTTTATCCAGCGTGCAACGTACCGCGTTGGAAAGTTTGATGACCAAAATAACTTCGCTGACGCAACAGCAGAGAGCGGAATTGTGGGCCAATATAAAGCACGACATCGGTCTGCCGGGTGATTCACCTTTGCTTTCACGCCACTTCCCGGCCGCAGAACAAAACCTTGCGCAACGTCTGCTGTCTGCGCAAAAAAGTTATTCTGTCCGCCAACTTCTGGCTCAATTGGGGGAGTATTTACGTCTGGGGAATAATCGTCAGGCCGTCACGGATTATATCCGGCATAATTTTGGTCAGACGCCGCTGAATCAACTCTCACCAGAGCAGTTAAAAACCGTCCTGACTCTGCTACAGGAAGGGAAGATGGTTATCCCGCAGCCGCAACAGCGCCAGGCGACCGATCGACCTTTATTACCAGCGGAGCACAATACGCTCAAACAACTGGTCACAAAACTCGCGGCAGCCACGGGGGAACCCAGTAAACAGATCTGGCAATCGATGCTGGAACTTTCAGGGGTGAAAGACGGCGAGTTGATTCCGGCGAAACAGTTTAACCATCTGGTCACCTGGTTACAGGCGCGTCAGGCGTTAAGTCAGCAACACACACCGACGCTGGAGTCGCTCCAGATGGCGCTAAAACAGCCACTGGATGCCAGCGAGCTGACGGTATTATCGACCTATGTTGAGCAAAAGTATGGCCTTTCTACGCATTCAGCCCTGACTTCTGCACAGGCCGAGGATATCCTTAACCAGCTCTATCAGCGGCGGGTAAAAGGCATTGAACCGCGTGATATTCAACCGCTGTTCAATCCCTTTACCCCATTAATTGACACGATACAAAAAATGTCAATGCGCCCCAGCTTGTGGATATTATTCGTCGTCATCATTGTGATGTTGTTTTGGCTGGTGAGTTAACCCCGGCGAAACGCCAGTATCGTCACGATAATCCCCAGCACCGCCGATATCGCCCCGGCAAGAAATACCGAAGAGTAGCCAAACGAGGTCGCCAGCACTCCCGCCAGCGGCCCGGAAACGCCGAGGGCGATATCCTGAAACGCGGCATAGCCGCCGAGCGCAGTACCGCGAACCTGGGAAGGAACACGTTTAACCACTTCCACGCCCAGCGCAGGGAAAATAAGCGAACACCCAGCTCCGGTTAACGCCGCGCCAGCTAACGCGACCCACGCGCCCGGTGCCTGCCAGAGCAGCAACAGGCCTACCGTTTCCACCAGCAGAGAGACAATCGCCACTTTTACGCCGCCAAAACGGTCTGGCATCCAGCCAAACATCACGCGCATAACGACAAATGCGCCGCCAAAGGCAGTGAGCGTAAAGCCCGCCATCGCCCATCCTTTGCTGGCAAAGTAAAGCGAAACAAAAGTCCCGATAACCGCAAAGCCAACACCCTGAAGCGCCAGTCCTAGCCCTGGTTTCCAGATAAGCCCAACAACGCTCCACAGCGATGGGCGTTCTCCCGCCATTGCCGGTACTTTGCGTACTGTGCCATTGCAGCCCCACGCCAGTAAGGGTAATGCCATTGTGGTGAGCGCCAGTGCGGCAAAATCATAATGGCTATGAATCAGTAAGCCAAGCGGTGCGCCGACTGCCAGTGCGCCGTAAATGGCCATTCCGTTCCAGGACATCACTTTACCAGAGTGTTTCGGCCCGACAATGCCTAATCCCCATGTCAAAGCCCCTGTCAGCAACTGACTTTCACCAAAGCCAAGAATCAAACGTCCGACAACCAGCAGAGTAAATTTAATCGGTGCAGAGACGGGTAAAAGCGCCGCCAGCAGCAACGCGCCGCCAGCCAGACCACAAGCTAACATCCCCTGAAGCGCCGAACGTTTTGCGCCATATTGATCGGCCAGCCGCCCGGCGTAGCCACGCGTCAGCACCGTAGCCAGAAACTGAATGCCGACGGCAATCCCGACCATGGTGTTGCCATAGCCCAGTTCATGATGAACAAACAGCGGGATAACCGGCAACGGTAACCCTACGGTCATGTAAGTTAGAAAAACCGCAAAGGCGATACGAAAGAGTGAAAAATTGGCAGAAGATCGTGTTTCTGTTTGGCTTACAGCAGTCATGCATTACTCCAGAATGCAGCGCAAGGCGAGGAGTGTCCCCGTCTCATCTCTCTGGTTTTCAGGGTTACGGTGCGTCGCGTACGTGTTTTCAGAAGGCAATTGACAAAGCGGGAAGTTTGCCTGGAAGCGGCAGCGATTGTCAACGATGTGAAAAAGGGAACCATCAGGTTCCCTTTTGCGTTGCTGTCGGATGCGACGCTGGCGCGTTTTATCCGACCGACTCTACCTATTAATCTTTCAGCTTACGCATTACCAGCGTGGCGTTAGTGCCGCCGAAGCCGAAGCTGTTAGACATAACGGTGGTCAGTTCGCGATCGGTTGTTTCGGTCACGATGTTCAGACCCGCCGCCTGCTCGTCCAGCTCTTCAATGTTGATGCTCGGGGCGATAAAGCCGTGTTCCAGCATCAGCAGAGAGTAGATAGCTTCCTGCACACCCGCCGCGCCCAGTGAGTGACCGGTCATTGCTTTGGTTGCAGAAATTGCCGGGCTCTTGTCGCCAAACACTTCACGGATAGCCGCCAGCTCTTTCACGTCGCCAACCGGAGTCGAAGTACCGTGAGAGTTCAGGTAGTCGATTGGGGTATCAACGCCGTGCATCGCCATCTTCATGCAGCGAACTGCGCCTTCACCAGACGGAGCAACCATATCTGCGCCATCAGACGTTGCGCCGTAGCCAACGATTTCAGCGTAAATGTGAGCGCCACGTGCCAGAGCGTGTTCCAGCTCTTCCACCACGACCATACCGCCGCCGCCAGCGATAACGAAACCGTCACGATGAGCGTCATAAGTACGGGAGGCTTTTTCCGGGGTGTCGTTGTATTTGGTAGACAGCGCGCCCATTGCGTCGAATTCGCACGCCATTTCCCAGCACAGCTCTTCGCCGCCGCCAGCAAACACGATATCTTGTTTGCCCAGTTGGATCTGCTCGACTGCGTTACCGATACAGTGTGCGGAAGTCGCACACGCGGAGCTGATGGAGTAGTTAACACCGTGAATTTTAAACGGTGTGGCGAGGCAGGCAGAAACGCCAGATGCCATCGCTTTGGTGACCACATACGGGCCAACCGCTTTCAGGCCGCGCGGGCCGCGCATTGCGTCAGCACCGAACACCTGGAAACGCGGGGAACCGCCGCCGGAACCTGCAATCAGGCCAACGCGCGGGTTATTCTGGTAAGCTTCCGGAGAGAGGCCAGCATCTGCAATTGCCTGCTCCATAGAAAGGAATGCATAGATGGATGCGTCGCTCATAAAGCGCACAACTTTGCGGTCAATGAGGCCAGTGGTATCCAGTTTTACGTTGCCCCAGACGTGGCTACGCATGCCGGAATCCTTCAGCTCCTGAGAGAAAGTGATCCCTGAGCGTCCTTCACGCAGAGATGCCAGGACTTCCTGCTGGTTATTACCGATGCTGGAAACAATGCCCAGGCCAGTAATCACTGCACGTTTCATTCAATACCTCTGTAAGTCGCACATAGAGTAAGTTTCGAATGCACAATAGCGTACACTTGTACGCCGAACAAGTCCGATCAGACAATTTATAGAGAAATTTGCGCGGCCTGACACACATCGCTAAGATCGAGCCACCGCCTGTAAGACGAGTAACTTACGTGAAACACTACTCAATACAACCTGCCAACCTCGAATTTAATGCTGAGGGTACACCTGTTTCCCGAGATTTTGACGATGTCTATTTTTCCAACGATAACGGGCTGGAAGAGACGCGTTATGTTTTTCTTGGGGGTAACCAATTAGAGGCACGTTTTCCTGCTCATCCAGATCCTCTGTTTGTGGTAGCGGAGAGCGGCTTCGGCACCGGATTAAACTTCCTGACGCTTTGGCAGGCATTTGATCAGTTTCGCCAGGCGCATCCGCAGGCACAATTGCAGCGATTGCATTTCATTAGTTTTGAGAAGTTTCCCCTCACCCGTGCTGATTTAGCGTTAGCGCATCAACACTGGCCGGAACTGGCGCCGTGGGCGGAACAACTTCAGGCGCAGTGGCCTTTACCCTTGCCCGGTTGCCATCGTTTATTGCTCGATGAAGGACGCGTAACGCTGGATTTATGGTTTGGCGACATTAACGAACTGACCAGCCAACTGGACGATTCGCTGAATCAAAAAGTGGATGCCTGGTTTCTGGACGGCTTTGCACCAGCGAAGAACCCGGATATGTGGACACAAAACCTGTTTAACGCCATGGCGCGTCTGGCGCGTCCTGGCGGCACACTGGCGACCTTCACATCTGCCGGATTTGTCCGTCGCGGTTTGCAGGAAGCCGGATTCACGATGCAAAAGCGTAAGGGCTTTGGGCGGAAACGGGAAATGCTTTGTGGCGTAATGGAACAGACATTACCACTCCCCCCCTCCACGCCGTGGTTTAACCGTACAGGCAGCAGCAAACGGGAAGCCGCAGTTATCGGCGGCGGTATTGCCAGCGCGTTATTGTCTCTGGCGCTGTTACGTCGCGGCTGGCAGGTAACGCTTTATTGCGCGGATGATGCCCCTGCGCTGGGTGCTTCTGGCAATCGCCAGGGGGCGCTGTATCCGTTGTTGAGCAAACATGATGAGGCGCTGAACCGCTTTTTCTCTAATGCGTTTACTTTTGCTCGTCGGCTTTACGATTTATTGCCCGTTAAATTTGATCATGACTGGTGCGGCGTCACGCAGTTAAGCTGGGATGAGAAAAGCCAGCATAAAATTGCACAGATGTTGTCGATGGATTTACCCGCAGATCTGGCGATGGCGGTCGATGCAAATGAGATTAAAGGCGTTACAGGTGTTGCGACAAATTGTGGTGGTATCACTTATCCGCAAGGCGGCTGGCTGTGTCCGGCAGAACTTACCCGTAATGTGTTGGAACTGGCGGAACAGCAAGGTTTGCAGATTCGTTATCAGCATCAGTTAAAGGATTTATCCCGTAAAGATGATAAGTGGCAACTGACATTTGCGGATAGTCAGCAAACGATGCATAGCGTGGTGGTACTGGCGAACGGGCATCAAATTAGCCGTTTCAGCCAAACATCGCCTCTGCCGGTGTATTCAGTTGCCGGGCAGGTTAGCCATATTCCGACAACGCCGGAACTGGCAGAGCTGAAGCAGGTGCTGTGCTATGACGGTTATCTCACGCCACAAAATCCGGCGAATCAACATCATTGTATTGGTGCCAGTTATCATCGCGGCAGCGAAGATACGGCGTACAGTGAGGACGATCAGCAGCAGAATCGCCAGCGGTTGATTGATTGTTTCCCGCAGGCGCAATGGGCGACAGAAGTCGATGTCAGTGAAAAAGAGGCTCGTTGCGGTGTGCGTTGTGCTACCCGCGATCATCTGCCAATGGTGGGAAATGTGCCCGATTATGACGCAACGCTCGCGGAATATGCCTCGCTGGCGGAACAGAAAGATGAAGCGGTAAGCGCGCCGATTTATGACGATCTGTTTATGCTTGCAGCTTTGGGTTCGCGTGGTTTGTGTTCTGCCCCGCTGTGTGCCGAAATTCTGGCGGCGCAGATGAGCGACGAACCGATTCCGATGGATGCCAGTACGCTGGCGGCGTTAAACCCGAATCGGTTATGGGTGCGGAAATTGTTGAAAGGGAAAGCGGTTAAGGCGGGGTAATCTGCTCTGGCATTGCTTGCCGGATATGGCGTGAACGCCTTATCCGGCACATTACTTACTGCTGTGACGCCTGCTGAAACAGGTTTTCCCACATATCGGTCACCAGCGCCTGGTCACGCGGCGACAACTCACCTGCACCAATGGCTTTTTCCAGACTCTGGCTAACGGTTGTATGCACCGCCTGGGCGGAGTGGTCATCACCACTTTCCAGTTCTGCGATGGCTAATGTCAGGTGGCCACGCAAATATCCACTGGCAAACAACTCATCATCACTGGCATGGTCAACCATACCGTCGATTAATGCCAGAATGCGTGATTCAAACTCCGCGATCATCTTCTTTCCTCATTGTAAAACGTGGCACTGGCTTCAGTTGAGCTCTTCCGGCCACGGGAACTGTTCCGCCGTAAGTTCCGGCGTGTGATAATAATTTTGTAATGCGTTTATGAAGCGTGCCGGACGTTCGGGAATACCGTTTGCCAGATAATCCATTACCTGAGCATGTACCCGCCGTTGAAACACCACGCGATCCGGTTCGAAGTCGCCTTCCAGATTGTCGCAGCTAACATTAAACGGATATCCCGCCGCCACGCAGAACAACCAGTCGAGCGCCTGCGGCTTAACTTCAACATCTTCAAACTGGCTTTGCGTCTGGGCATCGCGTCCGTCCGGGCAATACCAGTAACCGAAATCAACCAGTTCACGGCGGGCTTTCCCGGCAATACACCAGTGCGAAATCTCGTGGATGGCGCTGGCATAAAAACCATGAGCAAAGACGATTCGGTTATACGGTACTTCCGCATCAGCAGGAAGATAGATCGGCTCGTCGTCGCCTTTAATCAGACGGGTATTAAATTCATCGGCAAAGCAGCCATTAAAAATTTCAATCAACTGCTCGTAGTGGTGTGTACTGTTCATTAGTTCATCCCCAACCAGTGGAGGATCTCCTGTCCGTGGCTATCGTAAAGTAATTTGGCACTCATCACCGCCGAGACAATAACAATCATCGGGCGGATCAGCTTTTGTCCTTTGCTCAACACCAGTCGTGAACCCATGCGCGCGCCGAGGAACTGCCCCACCAGCATCACAAAACCCGTCGCCCAGATCACTTTGCCGCCGAGAATAAACAGCAACAGGCCGCCGATGTTTGACGTCGCGTTGAGTAATTTGGCGTGGGCGGTGGCTTTGGCAAGATTAAATCCGCACAGCGTAACGAAGGCCAGCGCATAAAACGATCCGGCTGCCGGACCAAAGAATCCATCGTAAAAACCGACACAACCACCGGCAATTAACGCAAAAGGTAGGCCGTACATCCGGCGCTGGCGATCTTCTTCTCCCAGTTTGGGCATCAGCAAGAAATAGAGACCGATACAAATCACCAGGATGGGTAAAATCTGCCGTAGCACATCAGCCTGCACGTACTGCACCAGCAATGCGCCGCTCATTGAACCAACAAAGGTCATGGCGATATTGAGTTTCTGATCGCTTAAGCTGACGACTTTGCGGCGAATAAAATAGATAGTAGCGGAAATAGAGCCACCGCAGGCTTGCAGTTTATTGGTTGCCAGCGCGTTAGCCGGAGACATCCCCGCCGCCATCAATGCCGGAATGGTGAGTAACCCACCGCCACCGGCAATCGAGTCAATAAATCCCGCCAGCATGGCGACAAAAAAGAGAACGCCCAGCAATAGCGGGGAGACCATAAACAGGCTATTAAACGTTTCCATTAGATCACGTGCTCATCCAGTAGCGCCTGGCAGGAAGGCGGCAACGGAGGCGGTGTCTTCTTCTCAGGCTTGGTTGTTCCTGGTTTCGGTGGTTCAAACCAGCTTTGCAGTTCTACCCCGCAGCCATCGCCCGGCGGCGGTAAAGGTTGATCTTCACACTCCAGACTATCGGCAGGACAACGTAATCGTACATGCATATGCGCACGATGCTGGAACCAGGGTCGCACTTTACGCAACCAGTCGCGATCGGTGCCCGCATCAAGGCAAAGTTGTTGTTTAATCGCCGGATTAACAAAAATGCGGGTGACGTCTTTGTCCTGCGCAGCGAGTTTGATCAGGCTGAAAATTTCCGGCTTCCACAGCGTCGGGACGACGTGTTTGCCGTCGCGGGAAACTAAGTCCAGTGCCTGCGGGCGCAAGAGCTGCGCGGAGGTCCAGCGTTTTTTCGGCAGTTGCAGGAAGATATCGACATCCAGTCCGGTCTGGTGGCTGGCGTGACCGCCGTTAAAACGCCCACCAGCGGGCATCCCCATATCGCCAATCAGCACCGTGCCCAAACCCAGATTGCTCACCTGGCTACTCAGGCGTTGAATAAACATCACCAGATCCGGGTGTCCAAAATAGCGACGCTGGTCAGTACGCATCACCTGATAATGTTCGGACTGTACCGGCAGCGTGTCAGCGCCGACGATACAACCATTAGAAAAACTGCCTATCGATTGTGCGCTACCCGGCACAGGTTGGGTTATTTTTTGCCACGGCGTCGCTGCCAGGCTGGCGCTACTGGCAAGCAGGGCCAGCAGCGCAATCGCGGTTTTGTTCATGTTTTACCAGCGTGGAATATCAGTCTTTACATCGGCATTTTGCGCCCGCTGCCGTAACAGGTGATCCATCAAAACGATCGCCAGCATCGCTTCAGCAATCGGCACCGCACGTATCCCGACACAAGGATCGTGACGACCTTTGGTGATCATCTCAACTTCTTCGCCAAAGCGGTTGATCGTGCGCCCAGGCACGGTAATGCTGGAGGTCGGTTTCAGCGCCATATGGGCAATGATTTGTTGCCCGCTGCTGATACCACCAAGAATGCCGCCTGCGTGGTTGCTCAGGAAACCTTCTTTGGTGATTTCGTCGCGATTCTGGCTGCCGCGCAGCGCCACCACGTCAAAACCATCGCCAATTTCCACGCCTTTCACCGCGTTGATGCTCATCAGCGCGTGGGCGATGTCGGCATCCAGGCGATCAAAGACCGGCTCGCCAAGTCCGGCGGGGACGCCACTGGCAATAACGGTCACTTTCGCGCCGATAGAATCGCCCTCTTTTTTCAGCGCGCGCATCAGTTCATCTAAGGCGTCGATTTTGTCCGGGTCCGGGCAGAAGAACGGATTTTGCTCGACCTGCGACCAGTCTTTGATTTCCAGCGGAATGTCGCCCATTTGGGTCAGGCAACCGCGAATCTCAATACCAAATTTCTCAGCGAGATATTTTTTGGCAATCGCCCCTGCCGCAACGCGCATGGCGGTTTCACGGGCGGAAGAACGTCCGCCGCCGCGATAATCGCGCAGGCCGTATTTTTGTTCGTAGGTGTAATCGGCATGACCCGGACGGAAAACGTCTTTAATTGCGCTGTAATCCTGGGAACGCTGGTCGGTGTTTTCGATCAACAAGCCAATGCTGGTGCCGGTGGTGACGCCTTCAAAAACGCCGGAGAGAATTTTGACCTGATCCGGTTCACGACGCTGGGTGGTATAGCGCGATGTCCCAGGGCGACGACGGTCGAGGTCATGTTGCAGATCCGCTTCCGTGAGCGGAATTCCTGGCGGAACACCATCGACGATACAGCCGAGCGCCAGCCCGTGCGATTCGCCGAAGGTGGTTACGCGAAAGAGTTGTCCAATTGTGTTTCCAGCCATCACGGCTCCGTTATTGTTGTGTTTGCGTGTTTACTTAATCTTTATAAATTCCAAAATGTTCCCGTGCCGCAATAAGCTGCGCTTTGGTGAGCATAAACACACCATCGCCGCCGTTATCAAACTCCAGCCAGGTGAACGGAACATCCGGATATTGTTCCATAAGATGTACCATGCTGTTGCCCACTTCACAAATCAGCACGCCATCATCAGCAAGGTAATCTGCCGCGTTACCGAGAATGCGGCGCGTCAGTTTCAGGCCGTCGGTGCCAGATGCCAGACCCAGTTCCGGCTCGTGGCGGTATTCATTTGGCAGGTCGGACATATCTTCCGCATCGACGTACGGCGGGTTAGTGACGATCAGGTCGTACTGCACTTTCGGCAAGTCACGGAACAGATCGGATCGAATCGGAATGACGTTATGGATCAAACCGTGTTCTTCGATGTTCTGTTCGGCAACCGCCAGCGCGTCGGGAGAGATATCCACCGCGTCGACTTCCGCTTCCGGGAAAGCATAAGCGCAGGCAATGGCAATGCAGCCGCTGCCAGTGCACATATCCAGAATATGCTGCGGTTGTTTGCTGATGAGTCCGGCAAATTTATTGTTGATCAGTTCACCAATCGGCGAACGCGGCACCAGTACGCGTTCATCGACGTAAAATTCATGACCGCAGAACCAGGCTTTGTTAGTCAAATAGGCCACCGGAATGCGTTCGTTGACGCGGCGGATCACGCGCTCAACAATACGGTGTTTTTCGCTGGAGGTCAGGCGGGCGTTACGCATATCTTCCGGAATATCCAGCGGCAGGTAGAGCGACGGCAACACCAGTTGCACTGCTTCGTCCCACGGGTTGTCTGTGCCGTGACCGTACCAGATATTTGCCGCGCTGAAGCGGCTAACCGACCAGCGCAACATGTCCTGAATGGTTTGCAGCTCATTTACTGCTTCATCGACGAAAATTTTATCCACGTATTCCTCCAGGGCATGGTCGCATTAATTTCGGCGGCTAGTTTGCCATGAAGATGACGATAAATCAGCATTCACGCGGCGATGACACAGGAAAATTATGTTTTGACCGATCGATTGCGCTGCGAGTCGGGTAAACTGTAGGAAAATTAAAATAGAGATGCATAAATGAAAAAGAAAACAACACTCAGCGAGGAGGATCAGGCACTGTTTCGCCAGCTGATGGCGGGCACTCGCAAGATTAAGCAGGATACGATTGTCCATCGACCGCAGCGTAAAAAAATCAGCGAAGTGCCGGTCAAGCGGTTGATTCAGGAACAGGCGGATGCCAGCCATTATTTCTCCGATGAGTTTCAACCGTTATTAAATACCGAAGGCCCGGTGAAATATGTCCGCCCGGATGTCAGTCATTTTGAGGCGAAGAAACTGCGCCGTGGTGATTATTCGCCAGAGCTGTTTCTGGATTTGCATGGTCTGACGCAGCTTCAGGCCAAACAAGAGTTAGGCGCGTTGATTGCCGCCTGCCGCCGTGAGCATGTGTTTTGTGCCTGTGTGATGCATGGTCACGGGAAGCATATTTTAAAACAGCAAACACCGCTGTGGCTGGCGCAGCATCCGCATGTAATGGCATTTCACCAGGCACCGAAAGAGTATGGTGGCGACGCGGCGTTGCTGGTGTTGATTGAAGTGGAAGAGTGGCTGCCGCCAGAATTGCCCTGAATGGCAACAACCGGATATGGAATTTGTAGGTCGGATAAGATGCGTCAGCATCGCATCCGACAAGAAATGCCGGATGCGGCGTGAACGCCTTATCCGGCCTACGCACGACTGAATGACAACAACCGGATATGGAATTTGTAGGTCGAATAAGATGCGTTAACATCGCATCCGACAAGAAATGCCGGATGCGGCGTGAACGCCATATCCGGCATGGGCGCTACAGCATATTTAATATGTACTGGAATCGGCACGTAGCGTCTATAGGCTGCCTGCTACTGGTATCGACACGCACTAACATATCGTGCAGTTGCCGATCGGTAATCGGGTGCCTGGTTGGCGCCACCGTCACTTTAGCGTTATCGCATCCTTCAGCAGTAAAGGTAATCAACTGATTTACATAGCGACAATACGCGGCGCGTTCATCCGTTCCGCTGCCATCGCAGAGCTGACCATCTTTCATCAGGTAGGTCGATAAGTTTTGTTCAATCACGGCCCCGGTTGATTTCAGATTCAATAGCTGGCTGTGGACAACGCGACTAGCACTCCAGGAGATATCATAATTTGTTAATGGCTCACCTGGGCAAGTTGTTGTATAGGTGGTAGGCCCCCTATAATTCTCTACCCTCGGTTGATAATTATAATATACAGTTACAGAACTGTTTGCCGTCATCCCCACCATCCACGGGCACGTCTCTGCCGAACCGGAGACTTCTATAGTCATTACGAGATCGGAACATCTCCAGTTAAAATTTGGATCAATCTCTTTAACACCCGGACAATGTGAGTCTTGTGTAAAATCCCCCGACTTTATCGTTATTTTGGGTGCAGGAATGTTTCCCGGCCCAGTCCATGACTTATTAGGAAGATCCCCAATAGCGACGCCATACGATCGATTCTGATAATACTCCCCATGATAAACTCCATTGGTGGTGAGTAAATCCAGGTAGAAACGAAGCGTTGCATTGGCACCAACCGTACCATAATAGATCGTCACGTTATTATAGACTGCCCCCAGTTTCGCCTGAGCTCCCTGGCTAAAACACAGCACCAGCATGGCGCAAAGCAGTAATCGTATTTTTTTCATCTTATATATACTCAAAGGTTGCCGTCAGGTTGGCGGTAAAATCACCGAGCGTGACATCGCGACCGCTCTTCGCCTGCAGCCAGGCCCTGAAATTAATGTCATTGCTGCCATCGCTGAGTGTAAATTTCGCCCCGGTCGGGTTGTTAATCGACACCCGCACACCGTCGGTCGTCTCCATCCCAATCCCGACGCCCTGAGCGGCTGAGGTGGTATCCAGCGCAAGGAAACCCGGTTGCTCGCTGTCTTCCGTACCGGTAAGGGTCACCTGCACCTGGTAACTCGCTGGCCCCTTACAATCTTTCAACTTAAACACCACCGGAACGCGCGGGGATTCCCCGGCGACCATAAGATCCTGACGGCTGATGGCAGGAAAATGCACTTCTGCCAGATTTCCGCCATCAACCACCAGCGTGCAGGAACGGCTTAACAAGTTGCCGGAAAAATGCAGGTTGTTGTCCACGGCCAGAGTACGAGTACTACCGGTCAGCAGCAGACCCGCTAACAGCGCGTAACCGAGCGAATAAATGCGTCCTGTCTTCATTGATAATCCACCCGTAATGTTGCCCAGGCCGAAAACGTGGTATCACTCAACACCGCATCAGCCGATTTTACCGGTACAGCCTCCAGCTTCGGCTTTTGCGTAAAATCGGTGGCGTTAATGGCAAGCGGCGTATTCAGCTTAAAACGCTGACCATCGTGCTGAAGCTCAATACCAAAGCCGGGAACGTCTGTTTCGATAGCTGCGTCATTGTACGAGGTCTGCGTCCCCGTCCAGGTGAGCGTCATATTCCAGTCGGGATCGCGAACTGCGGAGTCACAGCTCAGGTCATAGTTCACTTCCTTGCGACCATAGTCCCCGTTGATGCTGTCGATGATGAGATCGCGAAATTCCACTTCGATGGTCTTTCCACCGCTGATAGTACAGACAGGCGGTGCCACCAGCGTACCGTGGAAGGTGATGTCATCGTCAGCGGCCAGAGCCATGCCGCCATACGCGCAGAGTAAAAAGAGCGAGAGTTTTTTCATTGGTAATCCACCACCATCGTCATGCTGGCGTTAAATTCCGCTGGCGTAAGCTGCACTCCACTTTGTTTTACCGGCACCGCTTTGAGATTGGGCAACTGGTTAACATTGAAATCAGACCAGTTACCTTCACCCACTTTAAACAGGGAGTTATCGGCACCGTTTTCAATGCGAATGCCCAGGCCTGAAATTTGCGTCGCAATGACCGTTTCCCCGTTAATCACGGTGGTGGAGCCTTTAAGCTGCATCCGCAGATCATCAACACCTGCTATTTTGTTACCGCAGTTCAGGGTATAAAGCGCATCCGTCGTGCGGTAATTTGTGCCATTTATTTTGCTAATGTACACATTGCCAAATTCAACATTGCTCCCCTTCACGGAACAGGGCGGTGGCGCATCGACCAGAATGCGCAACGATAATGACACCTTTTTACTTTCCCCTGCGACGGCAATGTTGCCCGTCAGCCAGCCGCTCAGGAGCAAAATGCCCGTTCCCACCAGAAACGTGTATTTCATAAGACTCTCCCGGCATTAACCTTTACGGCTCTGCTCTGCATCCACCTGGCAACTATTGCCGTTGCATTTAAAGATCAGCGAAAGTCGCGCGCCATAGTCGTTGACGTAAGTCAGCACCGGCACACTGTCCATCTTCACATTCAGCGGTGCGGATGTTTTCGGCGGCATCACCAGCGGCGTAAACCCGGCTGCCGGATTGCCATTTTTCTGCGTACTGGCGTTGCTGAGGATCACGTAATACGGCGTTGGGTTATTAACGGTGAAGGTCTGACCATTGCGGGTTAAGGTCACCTTGTGCTGCCACGGCTCTCTCATGTTGATTTCTGCCAGCGCCTTGGGTCGCCAGAACAATTTGATACGCGTTTGCAGCGCAATTTGCAGGGTGTTAGGTTTGTTCGATTTTGGCGGAATTTCACGCACGTTAAAGTAGAACATGCTCTCACGATCGGCGGGTAACTTGCTGATATCCGGCATTCCCTGGACTTTTACCTGACCATTCATCATCGCATCAATGCGCTGTACTGGCGGCAGTACCGTCAATGGCGAGCTGATTTTGTTGCCCTTTTCGTCTTCTATCCAGCTTTGCGCCAGGTATGGCAGCTTAGGATCGTTATTACGCAACGTGACGCTGATGGATTTGTCACTTTCTTTGAAGATCAAGCGGGTGCGGTCGGGCGTTACCGATGCGTGGGTTGTAAAACTGGCGGCGGTCACCAGCAGCGCCAGCGCCGGGGCAACCATTTTTGCAGTATTAGTCTGTGTATACATGGATCATTCCTTAATCACGTTATTGGTTAGCGGAGATAGCGACTGGCGGTGTACCCGGCGTGACCTGTTGCGTCTGTTCCTGAATCACCGGTTTGATTTCCACCGGCGTGGCAGGCACCACCGCGCCTTTTTGCTTACACGGCCGTAACAGACCGTTGAACAGGTCAGCAGGCAGTGGGTCTGGCAGGGCGATCTCACAGTGGGAAGCCCCATTCCATGAGACGCTCATACGTTCGCCAGCTTTTACCCCAGCCAGATAGACGTTGCCGTCGTCGTCGACCAGACCGACCTGCTGGTCGTGTTCGTTTTTCACTTCTGCACCAAATGGTGGATAACTACCATCACTCATGCGCAAGACGGCCATCGCCTTTTGTCCACTGATGACCGCAAATTTACGGTAGCCAATGGCTCCTTCGGTCAGCGTCGCCTGCACCACTGACTGCGTGGCTTCGGCGTTCTCTGGCAGTTTAGTCAGGTCAATAGTGGCCTGGTTACGGTAGTAGTTATTGACGTCCGCAACGACAGCTTTACCGAACATGTTGGTGTAAACCGCTGAACCGTTACCTTCGACCGGTACGTCAGCCACGCCGTCAGCGTCGATAAGCAGGCGCGTACCGCCCATGTTTTGAGTACGATGCAACGCGCCACCGTGCGCCGTTAACGTGGCTCCACCTTGCAGCGACAGCCCGGCAGAAGTGTATTGCCCTTCATGGTAGTTAGCACTCAGATCCACGTGTGCCATAGAGCCGTCATGGCTGTAATAACCATCGACGCTGGAGTGATTTTCACTGCTGCCAACGTTTATCTGATAGTGGCTGGCGTCATCAATACGGTTGAAGTATCCCACCTGACTGCTGTCTGAACCGCTGCCGTAGTTGCCGTTGTAACTCACGGTGCTGTTATCACCCCACGGCATACTTAAGGAGATATAGACGCCTTTGTCGGCGCTGTTGTCATACTCGTAGCGATAACCTGTCAGGGAGATACTCATGTTGCGAATGCCGCCCATATTGAAATAATGGGAAAGCATGACGTTGTAGTTGGTCTGCTCCTCGCGATCCCAGTAGGTATGGCGCGTATAGTTCAGATAAACAGAAACGCCGGCATCCCTGAAGTTCTGGTTATAGGTGGCGGTGTACATCTCTTTATCGTTGCCGGCGCGAACCATTTCGCTGTCATTCGCGTCCAGATACTCGCTCATGGTCATATAGTTCTCTTCAGAGAAGCGGTATCCGGCGAAGGTGACGCGGCTGTTTAGTTCATCAAAGTCTTTGGAGTAGCTGACGCGGAAAGAGTTACCGTCGAGCGTACCCTTGCCGTAAGCGGTTGAATCGTCGAGTCGGGTATGCGAGTGGGTAATATCAAACGCCATCGCGCCGAAAATGGAGAGATCGCGCCCGATGCCAAGCGCGGCAGACTGGTAGTTTTCATCGCCCAGCGCCCCGCCGTACAGCGACCAGCCGTTGGCTATCCCCCAGGACGCTTCGCCACCGGAGAAGAATCCGCCCTGTACATGGTGGCCCCACTCCTGCGGGCGCCCCATCATCACTTTGTAGCGCACCTGACCAGGGCGCGTCAGAAACGGCATGGAAGCGGTGCTAATGTCATACTCCTGCACCTGACCGTTCAGCTCTTCAATGCGCACATGCAGCGTACCAGAGTTAAATTCACCGAGATCCTGAATACGGAATGGTCCGGCAGGCACCTGGGTTTCATAAATTATGCGCCCAGCCTGACTGACGGTGACTTTCGCCGCTGTATGCGCCACGCCGGAAATATCCGGGGCGTAGCCGCGCAGGTTCGGCGGCAACATTTGATCGTCGGTACTGATGCTACCGCCGATGTAGTTAAAACCGTCAAAAATATCGGAGTCGAGGTAGTCTTCGCCAAGTGCCAGTTTGGCTTTCAGGCTCGGTAACGCACGCCAGGCGTAGTAACGGCTCCAGTCCCAATTTCTCTCGGTGCTGTTATCCGTCTCTTCATCGTTGCTGCGGGTGTGCTGATAATCGCTCTGCCAGTCGGCGCGCAAACGCCACGACCCAAGGTTAACGCCAACCGTACCATTTCCGCTGATGTCGTTGCTGTCATCGCCGCCATTTTCTTCGTGTCGGGTTTGGGCGTTGATGCTGTAATCGGCAATGAAACCGGGGATGCCATCATCCCAGCGCGAAGGTGGATCCCAGTCTACATCGCTGTATTCAAGATAAGCCTGCGGTAAGGTGATGAGCAGCGCGGACTGGCTTAAATCAGCACGTATTTCCAGACCGTCAAGTTGGCCTGGCTTGAGACATTTACCGTCGTTATCCCATTGCAATTTTTGTGCAATGTCTTCTTTAAAACCAAGCTGCGCCACCAGCTCCGGCGACAGGCAGGCATAAGTTTTATTTTTATCGTTTTCTGACGCATACCAGTAAATATCATATTCATCGGGTAACGGCTGTTTATTTACCTGAACCTGTAAATTATATTTACCCGGTTCAACATAACCCTGACTGGAAAAACGCTTCAGATCAATTTTCGTGTCGCCTTTTAATTCCAGAAAACGGGAATCAAACTGAATATCTTCGTCGGCCCAGGCATTGATATGGCATCCAGATATTGCCATAGCAACACACCAGGGAAGCGCCCGTAAGCGGAAAAGGGAATGGTCAGGCATACACGTATCCATCCGTGGTTATTTAAAGACTATCGAAACGCTAAAAACCCCTCATAGCATTGCTGCTATGAGGGGACATACCTTAGAGATAGGTAATCTGGAAGGTGGTATTAGCTTCAAAACCACCCAGGTCCGGCGCGTCAGTCGCACCTACCAGCCAGGCTTTAAAGTTTAAAGTTTGTTTCGGTTTGCCTTTGGAGGTTGCAGTATCTTTTACGATCTGCTGATTAATGCCAGCGCCACTTTTGTAAGAGGTTCCTTGTTGATCACCAATCGCCAGGCTCACGTTGTTAAACGCCGCACCGGTATCAGTATTAAAAATGGTGTAATAGTTGCCGCTATTCGCCGTAGACACAGTACCGGTGAAGGTAGTGGTCATGGTAGTTTGGGTATCAAACACACAGTCCTGCAAACGAATCTGGAAATCTTTCGGCGTGGTAGTGCCGTTGTTTTTCAGTTTATCTGCACCGATATTACCCATATCCACTTCCAGTTTGTGATCGTCTGGTACGATTGAGCAAACTGAATCTTCAATGGTGCCGTAAAAACGGGCAGTACCGTTGTTACCTTCTGCGAAAGAAGATGTTGAAGTGAACGCACCCATTACCATTGCTGCTGCAATAGCTGTTTTTACAAACTTACTCATTATTTGTCCTTAAACCATAAATAATTAGAATATAAGCTAACTGAAATATTGACGATAAAATCCCTCAATCTTTCTTCAGCAGCTTTTAACCAACCATTGAATAGGATTTCTGATCCATAAAATACGGGTTGCACGAGATGATATTCTTTGGCGTGGCGGCAATGTTGATATTTTAATGAGACTGATTCAATTTAAATTTACTAACAACACAGTGTAGAAATTTTTAAATAATCAATAGCACAAATAATAGCTTGAGGGTTATCTCAAAAAGCAGTAGAACATTTCATCAAAACGGTACAAACACTTTATACCATGAATGATTCTGGATCATAAAACAGCTAAAAATAAATATGGCAATTGTGACTTTAGCTTCTCGAAGATATAATATTAATCTTTCTGAATTAATATTATATCAAGACCCAAAAATATCTACTCAGCAATGTTATCTTTTATTTTTTAACACCTCTTTTCGAAAAATAATAACCCATGCAAAAAAGCAACAATTACTTCCATATGTAACTTTGTGAAAATAAATAAGCACCATTACTATAAATGGAAACATTTATTTTTTCACACCAGGACGATTAAACGCATTTAAATAGCAATGATTTCAATACAGTAAGCAAAACTAAGGCCCGACAGCTTACGCCAGCGGGCCTTACACGTTCATATCAAATTGCTTTTGCCATCTTCAGATTACACGGGCTCATCTGCCAGTTGAATTGACCTTTTCCGCTTTCATCAAGCGTTACGCTGGCAATGGCCGAGGTGGTAAACATAGGCGGCGTTTCGCCCGGACATAACTCGGCGACCAGATACCCGACTAATGGTAAATGGGAGATCACCAGTACCGAAGCAACACCTTCATTGGTCAACGCCTGCAGATAGGCACTGACCAGGCCAACATCGCCGCAGGGCGTTAACTCCGGCAGAACTTCTGCACTGGAAGGCAGGTTCAGACAATCCCCTACTTCGTCCAGTGTTTGCTCGGCTCGCAGGAACGGGCTCACCAGAACGCGTTCGATTTCCACTTTTTGACCTTTCAGCCAGTTCGCCATCAGGCGAGATTCGTCACAACCGTTAGTGGTCAGAGGACGAACCGAATCACTGGCGGCATCGAGGGCTGCGTCGCCGTGACGCATGATAAAAACTTGCATATTGCACCGCTTTTGTTAACCAGATTCGCCCGTCTTCTTTCATCTGAAACCAGATAAAGAGGACGGTGGCCGGCATTGTGCCTTATCCATTCACCGAATGAAACGCTGTTTTTTACCTCAATGGCGTAAGTATAGTCAATATGCGTTTACATTTTGAACAACACTCCGCCATTCAGCGCGGATTCATATAGCTTTGACCTTCTTATTGCAGGTCAGTTGCAGTTGTTTTCCAAAAACTTTCCCCACGCGCGCCCATCTCGACCAAACGCTCGCAAGGGGTAAAACGGGAACCATACTGCGTGGCCAGTCGTTGCATTATTGCAACCACTTCGCCCGCGCCGAGAGAATCGATATAGCGGAACGGTCCACCAAGAAATGGCGGAAAACCAATGCCAAATACCGCGCCAATGTCCCCGTCACGCACGCTACGGATAACCTGCTCATCCAGACAACGTACTGCTTCATTCAGCATCAACATCACACACCGTTCAGCAACCTGCGGTGCGGAAAGCCGCCCCTGCCCTTGCGCGCCAATCAGCGGGTAAATAGCGGGATCGACCTGTTTTTTGCTTTTACGCCCTTTCTGACCGTAAAGATAGAAACCCCGGCCATTTTTTCTGCCTTTGCGATCGTCGTTCAAAATTGAAGAAACAACATTTGCAGGCGCGCTAAAACGTTCTCCATAAGCTGCTTCCAGTACAGGAATAATTTTAGTCCCGGTGTCGATTCCTACCTCATCCAAAAGTTGGATTGGACCTACCGGAAAACCAAATTTCACCAGCGCGGCATCAATGTGCTCTACCCGCTCACCTTCGGTCAACATGCGAATAGCTTCATTAATGTAAGGCGCTAAGATGCGATTGACGTAAAACCCGGCTTTATCACGCACGACAATTGGCGTTTTACCCTGTTTTTTCGCCAGTTTTACCGTAGTGGCGATGGTTTGCACCGATGTCCCCGCATGAGGAATGATCTCCACCAGCGGCATTTTTTCCACCGGACTGAAGAAATGCAGGCCGATAACTTGCTCTGGTCGCGTGGCGTGAGCGGCGATATCGCCAATCGGTAAAGATGAGGTATTCGAAGCAAAAATGGTATGAGCGGCGCAGTTTTGCTCAACTTCTGCCACCATCTGTTGTTTTAATTCGAGATTTTCAAATACTGCTTCAATAATCAGATCGCGATGGGCAAAGCCGCGATAATCCGTCGCCCCCGAAATCAGCGCCAGCTGTTTGTCGCGTTCACTGGCTTTGAGATGACGGCGGAGCACTTTGCTCTCCAGCTGATCCCAACTGTATTTCAGCGCATGATTAATCCCCTGAGCGTTGATATCTTTAATTCGTACCGGCAGACCCGCTTTACAGGCAGTGACGTAAGCAATACCGCCGCCCATCAAGCCACCGCCTAAAATCCCCACGCTGTTTAAGGGAGCGGGTGCAACATTGCTGCCAGGATCTTTCTTCACATCAGTAATGGCAAAAAAGATATTGCGCAATGCCTTTGATTGCGACGTCATCGCCAGTTCACCAAAGGCTCTTGCTTCAGCGTCATAGCCGCTGCTGGTGCCCTGCGCTAACCCTGTCTCGACAACCTCAAGAATACGTTCCGTCGCCGGATAGTTACCCTGGGTTTTCTGTTCTGTTTTTTTGCTTACCATTTTGAATAACAGCGCACGACCTAATGGCCCCGCCATCACACGTTCGCGAACCGGGAGTGTCCGCGAAACCGGACGATCCTGCTTCGCCAGCTCCACAGCGGCTTCCAGTAAAATGGAATGCGGAACGACATCATCCACCAGCCCCAGCTTTAACGCCTGTTTTGCCCGAAGCTGCTTGCCGGTGAGGATCATCTCTAATGCTGTGCTGACGCCTATCAGGCGCGGTAAACGCTGGGTTCCACCTGAACCGGGTAACAACCCAAGCTGAACTTCAGGCAAACCGAGCACCGTTTTAGGATCGTCGGTACAGATGCGACCATGACACGCCAGTGCTAGCTCCAGCCCGCCGCCAAGACATGCGCCGTGAATAGCCGCGATAACCGGAACGGGCAAAGCATGAATCTCTGCCATTAACTGTTGCCCCTGCCGCGCCAGTGCTTCCGCTTCTTGCGCCGTTTTGCAGTTGCCGATCATGTTGATATCCGCGCCGGCAATAAAGTTGTCTGGTTTCGCGGAGATAAACACCACGCCGCGCAGATCTTTATTTTCGCGGAGTTGCTTAATAATGGCGCGCACCTGTGAGGCAAACTCCGCCTTCAGGGTGTTCATTTTCTCACCGGGAACGTCGATGGTGATGATGGCAATGTTGTCCAGACGCATATTGAGGGTAAATGCTGATGCCATTTCCATTATTCCGCCTCCAGAACCATTGCTGCGCCAAGCCCACCGGCAGCACAGGCGGTCACTAAACCAAATCCACCGCCGCGACGGCGAAGTTCATGCAATGTCTGGGTTATCATCCGCGCGCCAGTCGCCGCAAAGGGATGCCCGTAAGCTATCGAGCCGCCAAGCACGTTAAATTTGCTGTCGTCCACTTCACCAGTGGCATGTGCGCGCCCCAGCACATCGCGGGCAAAACGTTCGCTACCCAGTAACTGAATATTCGCCAGCGTCTGGGCAGCAAAGGCTTCGTGCATATCAATCAATGTCAGATCGCTCATCGTCAAACCGGCACGTTCCAGCGCCAGCGGTGTTGACCAGGCCGGGCCGAGCAGCATGTCCTGCCAGACATCTATCGCGGTAAATGCATAACTGCGCAGATATCCCAGCGGCACCAGCCCTAATTCTTTCGCCCGCGATTCGGTCATCAGGATCACCGCCGCAGCACCATCGGTCAGCGGCGTACTGTTTGCCGCCGTTACCGTTCCGTGTTTGCGATCAAACGCCGGACGCAGCTTTGCGTAATCGGCAAGCGTGGAATTACCGCGAATATTATTATCTTCCGCGAACGGTTGTTTATAAGGAGGGATAAAGGCGGTCATCACTTCTTCTTTGAGTTTACCTTCCGACCACGCCTGAGCGGCTCGCTGATGCGAACGATGCGCCAGCGCATCTTGCTGTTCGCGAGTAATGCCGTAGGTTTTCGCCATTTGTTCGGCGGTGTCACCCATCCGCAAGCCCGTGGAATATTCTGCTACCGCAGGCGGTACAGGCATTAAGTCACGCAAACGCAGGCGGGAAAAGAGTTTCAGCCGTTGACTCATTGTGCGTGCTTTGTTGACATCCACCAGCACGCGCGCCAGCTTTTTACTAACGCCAATCGGCAATACCGACGAGGAATCTGCCCCACCGGCAATCCCCGCGCGAATAGTTCCCGCCATCAGGCTTTCGGCAACGTTTGCCACAGCCTGGAAACTGGTGGCACAGGCACGACTGACGCTGTAAGCATCGGTATGGACGTTCATTCCGGTGCCAAGAACAATTTCACGCGCAATGTTGGGGGCTTCCGGCATTTGCACAACCTGACCAAATACCAGTTGTTCAATCAATTCGGCGGGGATCTCGCTACGAGCAAGCAGTTCTCCGACGACCATCTTCCCCAAATCAACAGCGGGAATGCCATGAAAAGCCGTCGCCTGGCGAGCAAAAGGCGTGCGTAATCCGCTAACGATGGCGATACGATCGCCCTGACGGGTAACCAGCGGTAAAACCTGACCCATAACACTCCCCTGTAAAAAAATATATAAAGTGGTCTGACCTGATCATAGTCTTAACCATTTTTTTACATTTAGCCAAGTGGAGAAAAGGGAAAGTGGGAGCTATGACACAGAGAGAAAAGAAGAAGAGAAAACAAAACGCCCCTGCCAGCAACTGGCAGGGGCGTACGTACCCAAGAGGAATTAACGCAGACCCAGCTGGAAGATCAGCATTTCAGCTTCGCAGGCAAAAGTGAAATCGATATCCAGGCGAACACCATCAGACTCTTCAGTGAAAGTCGGGGTGATTTTGCAAGGTTCGGATTCCACGCCACGGGCTTTTTCAGTCAGCGCCGCCAGCATTTGTTCTGCTTCTGCGCGGTTTGCAAACACGCGGCTATAAGACGCGGTGCAATCGGAGTTGTCCATAATGGTGCCAACATCCATACAGCAGCAAACCGGGGTTTCATCAGCACTACATTTACTCATCGTTGATTTCCTCTGTATGTGCACCCAAGGTGCCAGATAAACGTTGCGGATATTTTACGCTTCCGGAAAGTGCTGCTCCAGTTGTTAATTCTGCAAAATCGGATAAGTGACCGAAATCACACTTAAAAATGATCTAAAACAAAATTCACCCGGATGGATGAGTGCGCCACCTCCAAATTTTGCCAGCTGGATCGCGTTTCTTAGATCATATTTGAAAAAAGATAGAAACATACTTGCAACATTCCATCTGGTCAGACCTATACTCTCGCCACTGGTCTGATTTCTAAGATGTACATCAGCACCTACACTTCGCGCTCCTGTTACAGCACGTAACATAGTTTGTATAAAAATAAATTATTGAGGTTATGGTCATGAGCCAGAAAACCCTGTTTACAAAGTCTGCTCTCGCAGTCGCAGTGGCACTTATCTCCACCCAGGCCTGGTCGGCAGGCTTTCAGTTAAACGAATTTTCTTCCTCTGGCCTGGGCCGGGCTTATTCAGGGGAAGGCGCAATTGCCGATGATGCCGGTAACGTCAGCCGTAACCCCGCGTTGATTACCATGTTTGACCGCCCGACTTTTTCTGCGGGTGCGGTTTATATTGATCCGGATGTAGATATTACCGGACATTCTAATTTAACCGGTCAGAGTGCAAATGCTAAAAATATCGCACCGACAGCGTGGGTACCTAACCTGCACTTTGTCGCGCCTATTAACGATCAGTTTGGTTGGGGGGCGTCAATAACGTCCAACTACGGCCTGGCTACGGAATTTACCGACAACTACGCTGCTGGTATCTATGGCGGTAAAACTGATCTGCAGACAATCAACCTTAACCTTAGCGGGGCTTATCGCCTTAACAATAGCTGGAGTTTTGGTCTTGGTTTTGATGCTGTTTACGCCAAGGCAAAAATTGAGCGTTACGCCGGTTCGCTGGGGCCTTTGTTGTCTCAACAGTTGATTGCCCAGGGTGTACCCGCTTCATTGACCAATGGTATTAATACTCCGGACTCTCAAATTGCTCATCTGAAAGGTGACGAGTGGGGCTTTGGCTGGAACGCGGGTATTCTTTATGAACTGGATAAAGATAACCGTTGGGGCCTGACATATCGTTCAGAAGTTAAAATCGACTTCGAAGGGGATTACAAAAGCTCCATTAACCCAAATCTGAACAACATTTTGGGTAACATGGGCTTGCCATATGGCACGATGGGTGCAACACAAAATGGATCCTTGACGCTCAACCTGCCTGAGATGTGGGAGATTTCTGGTTATAACCGTGTTGCGCCGCAGTGGGCAATTCACTACAGCATGGCCTATACCAGCTGGAGCCAGTTCCAGGAGTTGAAAGCGAAAGGTGATAGTGGTCAGACGCTGTTCTATAAAGATGAAGGATTCCGTGACGCATATCGTATCGCGTTGGGTGCAACCTACTATTACGATAAAAACTGGACCTTCCGTACTGGTATCGCCTATGACGACAGCCCGGTTCCGGCGGATAAACGTTCTATTTCCATTCCTGACCAGGATCGCTTGTGGTTAAGTGCTGGGTTAACCTACGCATTTAATGAAGATGCATCCATTGACGTTGGCGCATCTTATATGCATGGTCAGAAAGTGAAATTCACCGAAGGTGAAGGCGCGGCAGCTTATTCCTTCGAGTCTGAAGGTAAAGCCTGGCTGTTCGGTACTAACTTTAATTACGCGTTCTAATAACACGTTCGTTTAATAAGAAAAAAGGTGAGTTTTACGACTCACCTTTTTTATTTGCGGCTTATTCAGAATCGATATCTTTTAAATCATCCTGAATCGCTTGCGCATTCGGGTTTTCTTGTGGTTTGAGTTCACCGCCATTGGCGATGAAATCATGACGCTGGAAGTAAGCCTCGCGCACCATGATATAAGGATCGGAGGACTGGCGAAGCAAGCCGTCAGAATCCAGCAACTGCGCACGAGTTTCGATCCCTTCAAGCGTCCATTTACCCACCGACATCGGCCACGTCAGCCAGGAAAGTACCGGGTAAAGACTATCTGCCATATCACCGCCGTCATCACGCAGCGTAAAGCTACCGTAGAACGGTAACTGAACGTACGGCCCATAGCCCACGCCATAGTGACCGAGCGTGCTACCAAAACGGTGAGGTTCCGTGCGTTGCAGTTTCGGATTCGCCATCCCCGCAACATCAATAAAGCCGCCCATACCCAAAATGGTGTTCAGGAAAAAGCGGGTAAAGTGAACCATCCCCTGATAAGGGTCGCCCTGCAAGAAGTAGTTAACCATCACCGCAGGTTCTTCAAGGTTGCCAGTAAAGTTGCTCAAACCGTTACGCGCCGGTTGCGGAACATAATCACGCCAGACGACAGCTACCGGTCGAACCACATACGGGTCTAACACATTGAAGTTAAAATTGTACATAGTGCGGTTGAACCCTTCTAACGGGTCAGAACGCCCTTGCTGATCTGTACCGGAACTCGCACACCCCACCAGAAGCGTAGTTCCCAGAGCAAGCGCCGACAGGCGAAGCTTCATAAATGTCTCCCTGTTTTTTATGGCTTTTTTATGGCTTATGCAGTTTGCCATCCATGACGGAACGATACCGTATCCGCCTGTTTAGGTGTGGGCGATTGTAACAGCACGTCAACTGATGTCCAGACGCCCTGGAATGCTGACTTGATCATAGCCTGGTAATCGCCGCCCTGTAGGCTACTTGATTCTGTAGAAACAGAAAAAGGCAAACGCAGCCTTTTATACATTTTCAGAGTAACTCCCGCCAGTTGCGAGCAAAAAAGCCGCTACGCTTTAGCTATACGTGCTAATTCAAGAGACGACATCATGGACAATGACAAAATAGATAAACACAGCGACGAACTTGAAGTAGAGAGCGAAGAAAAAGAACGCGGGAAAAAAATAGAAATAGATGAAGACCGGCTCCCCTCCAGAGCGATGGCTATTCACGAACATATCCGCCAGGACGGCGAAAAAGAGCTGGAGCGCGACGCGATGGCGCTACTGTGGTCAGCCATTGCTGCGGGTCTGTCGATGGGCGCATCTCTACTGGCAAAAGGGATATTTCATGTCGAACTGGAAGGCGTACCGGGGAGCTTTTTGCTGGAGAATCTGGGTTATACCTTTGGTTTTATTATCGTCATTATGGCTCGCCAGCAATTATTTACTGAGAATACCGTAACTGCGGTACTGCCGGTGATGCAAAAACCGACTATCGGCAACATCGGCTTACTGATGCGGTTATGGGGCGTCGTGCTGCTGGGTAATATTCTCGGAACAGGTATTGCGGCGTGGGCGTTTGAGTATATGCCTATCTTTAATGAAGAAACCCGCGATGCGTTTGTCAAAATCGGCATGGGTGTGATGAAGAACACCCCCAGCGAGATGTTTGCCAACGCGATCATCTCCGGCTGGCTTATAGCCACAATGGTATGGATGTTCCCTGCTGCGGGAGCGGCAAAGATTGTCGTAATTATATTGATGACATGGCTTATCGCACTGGGCGACACTACCCACATCGTCGTCGGTTCTGTAGAGATCCTCTATCTGGTCTTTAACGGCACGCTGCACTGGAGCGATTTCATCTGGCCATTCGCGCTACCTACTCTGGCGGGAAACATCTGCGGCGGCACCTTCATCTTCGCATTAATGAGCCATGCGCAAATCCGTAACGATATGAGTAACAAGCGTAAAGAAGAGGCACGCCAGAAAGCAGAACATGCGGAAATCATTAAGAAAAATGATAAAAATCCGCTATAAGTGGCGAGGGTTTAAGCAATCGAGCGGCAGTGTACTTACTCCGCTGTTTAATAGCGGTTATACTCATGCCGCATTGTCCTCTTAGTTAAATGGATATAACGAGCCCCTCCTAAGGGCTAATTGCAGGTTCGATTCCTGCAGGGGACACCATTTATCAGTTCGCTCCCATCCGTACCAGTCCGCAAAATCCCATAAATATCAAGCTTTCCGTGCATCCACAGTTCGTCATAGTTCGCGTAAGATTGTTAACAGCCGCACTCCATGACGGGTAAAAAGTGGATAAAATAATTTTACCCACCAGATTTTTACCCATGCTCACTGTTAAACAGATTGAAGCAGCAAAGCCGAAAGAAAAACCATGTCGACTTCTCGATGGTAATGGCCTGTACCTTTATGTCCCTGCGTCAGGGAAAAGGTATGGCAGCTTCGCTACAAGATTGACGGTAAGGAGAAAATACTGACTGTCGGAAAATATCCGCTAATGACTTTGCAGGAGGCAAGGGATAAGGCATGGACTGCGAGGAAAGACATCTCGGTTGGCATCGATCCGGTAAAGGCGAAAAAGGCTTCGTCTAACAACAATTCCTTTAGTGCAATATACAAGGAATGGTACGAGCATAAGAAGCAAGTATGGTCAGTAGGGTATGCGACTGAACTTGCCAAAATGTTTGATGACGACATTTTACCCATCATCGGCGGTCTTGAGATTCAGGATATTGAGCCGATGCAATTGCTGGAAGTAATTCGCAGATTTGAAGATCGCGGAGCAATGGAGCGAGCCAACAAAGCCCGCAGAAGATGCGGCGAGGTTTTCCGTTACGCTATTGTCACCGGCAGGGTTAAATATAACCCGGCACCTGACCTTGCTGACGCCATGAAGGGATACCGTAAGAAAAACTTCCCGTTTCTGCCTGCAGACCAGATACCGCAATTCAATAAAGCACTGGCAACATTTTCAGGGAGTATTGTATCGCTCATTGCGACTAAAGTTTTGCGCTACACAGCCCTAAGAACGAAAGAGCTTCGTTCCATGCTATGGAAGAACGTCGATTTTGAAAACAGGATTATCACCATCGACGCCAGTGTGATGAAGGGTCGCAAGATTCATGTGGTCCCGATGTCGGACCAGGTGGTTGAACTTCTCACTACGCTAAGCTCAATCACTAAACCAGTATCAGAGTTTGTTTTTGCCGGGCGCAACGATAAGAAGAAGCCAATTTGCGAGAACGCGGTGCTACTTGTGATCAAACAAATCGGCTATGAGGGTCTGGAAAGCGGTCACGGATTCAGGCATGAATTCAGCACGATTATGAACGAGCACGAATGGCCTGCTGACGCTATTGAAGTGCAACTGGCACATGCCAACGGCGGATCTGTGCGCGGGATTTACAACCATGCTCAGTATCTAGATAAGCGCAGAGAAATGATGCAATGGTGGGCGGATTGGCTTGATGAAAGTGTGCTGTAATCCTCATATCCAACCTAAGAGATATGCACAATTTTGTAGATCGACACAAACAAATTTTACATTTCAGTATCATACAATGTGTTGACTCAATTTTATGGCACGGAACAACTTTTAGAATGAATGTGATAGAATCACGCGAAATTTCGCATTATATGTAGAGAGAAAACTTAATGCTTAAGTATAGGAAAGAGCTTGATGGATTGCGTTGTTTGGCAGTGATGGCTGTCATCATTTATCACTCTGGCATTTCTTTGTTTGGAGTAAAGATATTCAAAGGCGGATTCTTTGGAGTTGATGTCTTCCTGGTTCTTTCAGGGTATTTAATTACAGATATCATTATAAATAAACTTGATAGCCGCTCTTTCTCACTAACTGACTTCTATTGGAGACGCATAAAGAGAATTGTTCCTGCTCTTATTGCCATGCTTGTAGTTACATCGATAGTGGCTTATAAAATTCTTCTACCAAATGACTTAGTAAAATTCTCTGAATCTCTCATTTCTGCTATTTATTTTGGTTCTAATTATTATTTTCTTGGTGAAGATTGCTATGTATCAAATGCAAGTATATTTAA